>JAJUFI010000092.1 GCA_029263795.1 Alcaligenaceae bacterium | reverse complement strand
TCCCCGTCGGGTTCAACTCACATACGCAGTTTTGTGCACCGCCGTGCGCACATCACGCCCAGCCAGCGCGAAGCGATTGACCGGCTCATGCCGCTGTGGGCCATCCCCTTCAATGCGCGTGTGCTCGATTTCGAGAAAGTGTTCGGCCGCAATGCCCCGACCATTCTTGAAATTGGCTTCGGCATGGGCGAAACCACGGAAAAAATCGCACTCGCCCGTCCGGAAGATAACTTTCTTGGCGTAGAAGTTTTCAATGCCGGCGTGGGTGCCATGCTCAAGCGTATTGACGAGTCCGGGCTGAAGAACGTGCGCATCATCCAGCATGACGCCGTGGAAGTGCTGCAGCACATGATCGCTCCGGACTCCCTGGCGGGTGTGCACATCTACTTCCCCGACCCGTGGCCGAAGAAACGCCACCACAAGCGCCGTCTTATTCAGCCGCCGCTGGTGAAGCTGCTGGCCAGCCGCATGAAGCCTGGTGCCTACATCCATCTGGCAACCGACTGGGAAAACTACGCCGAGCAGATGCTGGAAGTACTCAGCGGCGAGGAGCTGCTGGAGAACACAGTCAAAAATGGTTATGCGCCACGGCCTGATTTCCGCCCGCAGACCAAGTTCGAGACCCGTGGGCTGCGCCTGGGTCATGGTGTGTGGGACCTCATTTTCCGTCGCAAAGCCTGATGTACCCTGAAATTCACCCCTACTCGTACGGCTATCTGAACACCGATGATGGCCACCGTGTGTACTGGGAACTTTGCGGCAATCCCAACGGCAAGCCCGCGATTTTCCTGCATGGCGGGCCGGGTGGTGGCTGCTCGCCAACTCACAGGCGGCTGTTCGACCCGGCCAGCTACAAGATACTGCTGTTCGACCAGCGTGGCTGCGGCCGCTCCACTCCCCACGCAAGCCTGGAGAACAACACCACCTGGCATCTGGTCGACGACATGGAACGGCTGCGCCGCGAAGTGCTGGAGGCAGACCAAATGCTGGTGTTCGGTGGCTCCTGGGGCTCCACACTGGGCCTGGCCTATTCCCAGACACACCCGCAGCGGGTCAGCGCACTGATTGTGCGGGGAATTTTCACCGTGCGACAGGCAGAACTGCGCTGGTTTTACCAGGAAGGAGCATCCTGGCTGTTTCCAGACCACTGGGAACGCTATATTGCGCCGATTCCTGAAGCTGAGCGTGATGACCTCATTGCGGCCTATCACCGTCGGCTGACGGGAGACGACCCGAAGGTCCAGCTAGAGGCAGCCCATGCATGGACGCAATGGGAAGGCCATACCATCACGCTGCTTCCCAACCGCGAACACCAGCTGTCGCATTCCGACGATGCATCCGCACTGGCTTTCGCACGTATCGAAAACCACTATTTCATGCATGGCGGCTTTCTTGAAGAGGGCCAGCTGCTGCGCGACGCGCACCGCCTGCGCGGCATTCCCGGCGCCATCATTCAGGGCCGCTACGATGCCTGTACGCCGGCCCGCACCGCCTGGGAACTACACAAGGCCTGGCCGGATGCCAGCTTCCACCTCGTGGAAGACGGCGGCCATGCTTTCGATGAGCCAGGTATTCTGGCGCACCTGCTGGCCGCCACTGACCGATTTCGCGATTGAATGATCCCAGTCCGCAACCTAGAACCGGGAGGAAATATGAACATTACCTTGAATGGCGAGAAACGCCGCGTTGAACCAGGCCTCAGTGTGCTGGGCCTGATTGAACAGCTTGGCTACCAGGGCAAACGCATTGCCGTGGAGCGTAACGGCGAAATAGTGCCGCGCAGTGCGCATGCCGACACGCAGCTGGCAGACGGCGACGCACTGGAAATCGTCGTCGCCGTCGGCGGGGGCTAAAAGCCGCGGAAACCACCTTTGGCCAAGCCCTTGAGCCCGCCCATGGCGCGCATCATCTTGGCCATGCCGCCTTTTTTCATCTGCTTCATCATGTCGGCCATCTGGTTGTACTGGTTGAGCAGCCGGTTCACTTCCTGAACCGTCACACCGGCCCCCGCAGCAATGCGCCGCTTGCGTGAAGCCTTCAGCAGTTCCGGCTTGGCCCTTTCCTGCGGCGTCATCGAATTCAGAATGCCTTCGGTGCGCCGTAACTGCTTTTCAGCCTGCCCGCTTTGCAACTGCCCCGCGGCCGCAGCGAACTGGGCGGGCAGCTTTTCCAGCAAAGAACCCATGTCGCCCAGCTTCTTCACCTGCTGAAGCTGGTCGCGGAAATCATTCAGATCGAATTTGTCGCCTGACTTGATCTTCTTGGCGAACTTTTCCGCTTCGGCTATATCGATGTTGCGCTGAGCCTGCTCGACCAGTGAAACAATGTCGCCCATGCCCAGAACGCGCTGTGCCATGCGCTCGGGGTGGAAGGGCTCGAGGCCGTCCATTTTCTCGGACACGCCGACGAATTTCAGCGGTTTGCCGGTGACATGGCGCACAGATAAGGCCGCACCCCCGCGCGCATCGCCGTCGAGCTTAGTCATGACCACGCCTGTCAGGGGCAGCGCATCGGCAAAGGCACGGGCGACATTGACCGCGTCCTGACCCTGCATGGCATCCACCACGAACAGGGTTTCCACGGGATTCAGCAGATCGTAGAGACTGCGGATCTCCCGCATCATCGCTTCATCGATGCCCAGACGACCGGCAGTATCGACAATCAACACGTCATAGAAGTGCTTGCGGGCGTGATCGAGCGCGCCACGGGCAATATCTTCCGGCGATTGTGATGGGTCGGAAGGCAGGAAATCCACATTGACCTGGGCGGCCACGGTCTTGAGCTGCTCAATGGCGGCGGGACGATAGACGTCGGCACTGACCACCAGCACTTTCTTGCGACCGGTTTTGCGTTCATTCTGAACGTGGTTACCTTCTGCCAGCCATTTGGCCAGTTTGCCCGTGGTCGTGGTCTTGCCCGCGCCCTGCAGGCCGGCCATGAGTATCACTGCGGGCGGCTGGGTGGCCAGGGACAGCTCGCTGGCCTGCGTACCGAGGTCGCCCCCCATTAAGGCCGTGAGCTCTTTGTGGACGATGCCCACCAGCGCCTGGCCCGGGTTCAGGCTGTCAGCGACTTCCTGCCCCAAGGCGCGTTCCTTGACACGCGCAATGAACTCGCGCACCACGGGCAGCGCGACGTCCGCTTCCAGCAGGGCCATGCGGACTTCCCGCAGCATCTCCTGCGTGTTGGACTCGGTCAGGCGCGCTTGCCCTCGCATGGTCTTGACGACGCGCGACAAACGTTGAGTCAGGTTATCAAGCATGATTATGGTTTCGCTTAAACTAGGTGCTGGCCCATACAGGCCTAAAATCATCAGTTTGAACCGAGGTTCAAGGGACTATGTCTGAAGGCATTGTATTTCAGTTGCTGGCCGCACTGGCCTATGCGCTGCTTGGCGCAGGTTGGTGGCGGCTGCTCGCCCGGGGCCAGCAGGATGTACGGGTGGGGCCTGTTACCCACGGTTTCCTGGTTGCCGCGCTGCTGATGCAAGCCTTCGGCCTTCACCAGGCCATGCTCAGCCACCCAGACGGCCTGCACGTAGGCTGGGCCCTGGCGCTGTCCGCCGCCATCTGGCTGGGTATGCTCATCTTCTGGCTGGAGAACTTCGTCATGAAGCTCGACGGCCTGCTGCTGGTGCTGCTGCCGGCAGCTACGCTAGCGGCTGTGCTGGGCGGCCTGTTTCCGCAGGGGCCCGTGGTGCCCGACGGCGACAGCGACTGGCTGCGCGCACACCTCATCATAGCGCTTTGTGCTTATGGGCTCATCGCGGTCGCCACCCTGCACGCCCTTTTCATGGCCCTGCTGGACCGCCAGCTGCACCGCCCTTCCGACCCTCAAATGCGGCAGGGCCTGGTGTGGCGGGCGCTGGAATCGCTGCCGCCCCTGCTCACCCAGGAGCGCCTGCTGTTCCGGCTGATCTGGATTGGTTTCAGCGTATTGACTCTGGCCGTCCTCACCGGCATCGTGATTTCCCTGCGGGTCTTCGGCGTGGTCTTCCCTCTGGACCACAAAACCGTCTTTACATTACTTGCATGGTTTACCTTCGGTGGCCTGCTGCTGGGCCGCCATACCCGCGGCTGGCGCGGGCGTACGGCGCTGCGCTGGACGCTTGTGGGCTTCGCTTTCGTTCTCCTGGCATACAGCGGTACCCGCTTCGTGCTGGACGTCCTGCTCTGAAGGAGTCTAAGTGGGCAAGATTCTGTTCTGGTTCGTGGTCATTCTCGTTGTGCTCTTCGGGGCCCGACTGCTGACACGAAGTTCATCCAAAGAATCGTCCTCCGGCGCGCCGGCGCGCCGCGTGGACACAAAACCGGACATGAGCGGAGCCGAGTCCATGGTTCGGTGTCACCACTGTGGCATCCACTTGCCGCGCTCCGAAGCGTATCTCAGCAACGGCCAGACCTGGTGCGGGCCTGATCACGCCCGCCTGGGCGGCAAGTCTTCCGACTCCGCCTAGCGATCGACCCGCCCAACCACCTGGCGCAAAGCGATTGTTTACATGCCAAACAGCGAACGACATGCACTCCGACTCGACCGCCACGGCTGGCTCCAGGCTGCTCCAGGAGTGAGGCTGGCACCCTCGCCCAATCACGATGACCGCCCGCCGCAGCAAGATGCCTACTTGCTGGTCCTGCACAATATAAGCCTGCCACCTGGGCAGTTCGGTGGCCCGGAAGTGGTGGATTTCTTCCAGAACAAGCTGGACTACAGTTCTCACCCATGGTTAGACCGGCTGCGTGAAATGCGCGTGTCGGCCCATTTCTTCATCCGCCGTGACGGCAGCATCGTGCAGTTTGTCTCCACATATAACCGCGCCTGGCATGCGGGGGTGTCCTGCTTCGAAGGGCGGGAACGCTGCAACGACTTTTCCATCGGCATAGAGCTGGAAGGAACCGACACCACGCCCTATGCCGATGCGCAGTATCTGGCCCTGCAGCGTCTGGTGCCGGTACTAAAGCAGAGACACCCGCTGCGGGCGGTACGCGGCCATGAGCATATCGCCCCTGGGCGTAAGACCGACCCCGGTCCGGCGTTCGACTGGAAACGTTTTGCCAAGGACAACGGCATTCCACGGCGCCTTCTGCCTTGAACGGGCCGGGCAAAAGCGAAAGAGCTGCCACTCCTTGGGGGAGGGGCAGCTCTTTCGTGGGTATGCAGCAAACGACGCTTACTTTTTCTGCGCCTGCTGGAAATCCTGAATGATCGGAGCGAAGGTCTCAACGGCATTGCGCATGCGCTGAATCGTCTGTTCCGCATCAGTCACATTGAGAATCACGCCCTGAGCGGCCAGCTTCTGACGCAGTTCCTCGTCCTCACCCACAGCCTTCATAGCCTTGCGCAGAACTTCGGCGCGATCGTCGGGCAGACCCTTGGGAGCGACCAGGGCCGTCCAGAAGATGACTTCGAAATTCTCAACCTTCATTGCTTCGTTGAAGGTTGGTACGTCAGGCAGGGACGGCACACGTTCCTGTGTGGTGACGGCGATGGGCAGCGAAGTACCCTCGTCCAGCAAGGGCTTCGCTTCGTTGAGGGTGGCAAAGGTCATGTCGATATCGCCGCCCAACATAGCCATTCGTACCTGAGCACCACCCTGGTACTGAACCACCAGCCCCTCGGCTCCCGACTGCTTGAGCCAGGTTTCGGTAGCAATGTGGTTCATTGCCCCCACACCAGACGCTCCTATGGTGTACTTGCCCGGGTTTTCCTTCATCTTCTTGAGCAGCTCTTCCATTGAGCTGACGCCCAGTTTCTTGCTGACCTGCAGCACAAAGGGCGAATCCGTGAAGCCGGACAATACGGTGAAGTCCTCGAACGCGTCATACTGCACATTTGATTGCAAATACTTGTTCAAGGGCAGCGACACCGAAGCCGCATACAGAGTGTAGCCATCGGGCTTCTGCCTTGCGACATAGTTGCTGGCCACAGTCGTTGCCGCACCGGCGCGGTTTTCCACGACGATGGTCTGTCCCAGTTCTTTTTCCAGACGTTGAACCACCATGCGCGCTGCGACGTCGGTAATACCGCCAGGCGCGTAGGGGACAATAAGTTGAATCGGCCGGGACGGATAGTTCTCTGCATGAGCTACCCCACCCGAAACCCCGATCAAACCTGCAACCAAAAAAGCTAGCTTGCGCATTACGTCTCCTCAACCAAAAAAAGGAATGTTGTCCGTCTACCTTTCTTAAGAAGGCAGACCCAGTACAGCTTTGGCAACAATGTTCCGCTGGATTTCGGAACTGCCCGCGTAAATCGTCGACGCCCGCGCCTGAAGGAACAGCGCCGACGGATTCAACTTCGTTTCACCATCGAGCTCCTCAACCCAGGACGCCTCGACACCGGCGATCTCGGTCATGTATTCAGTGATGCGGCTGAACAACTCCGACTGACTGACCTTGAGCAGGGAGACTTCAGGCCCCACCCCCTTGCCTTCCGATGCCGCCTGCACAAACTCGGCGTAAAGAGTCTTGTGATTTTCCAGATCGAGGAGGAAGCTTGAACAGTGTTCCTGGTAAACAGGATCGGAAGAAATTCCCAGGTACTTGCCCAGTTCGAGCAGGCGCGAGAAAGCCTGGTCGGCCTGGCGCGGCGAACCGATGAAGACACGCTCGAAGCCCAGCAGCGCCTTTGCCATGGACCAGCCTTTGTTCTCTTCACCGACCAGGTTCTCAGCCGGAATCCGCACGTTGTCGAAGAAGACTTCGCAGAAATCGTCATGCATTTCCAGGCTGATGATGGGCTTGACCGTGACTCCCGGAGTGTCCATGGGCACGAGGAAGAAGCTGATGCCATGTTGCTTGGGGACTTCGGTGTTCGTTCTGGCCAAGAGGAAGATCCAATTCGCATCGCTGGCCATGGTTGTCCAGATCTTCTGGCCATTGATGACCCATTCGTCACCATCGCGAACCGCACGGGTGCGCAGCGAGGCGAGGTCTGAGCCCGCGCCCGGTTCACTATACCCCTGGCACCAGATATGTTCGCCGGAAAGAATCTTTGGCAGATATTCTTTCTTCTGCTCTTCCGTACCGTAGCGAATCAGCAGGGGCCCCAACATGGTTGGCCCGTGGTCGTTGAGCCGCGCGCATCCGTAACGCTCGAACTCCTCGATCATGATCACCTGTTTGTCGGCTGACAGGCCCATGCCGCCATATTCCTTGGGCCATGCCGGGCAAAGCCAACCTTTTTCGGACAAGGCTTTGTACCAGGGCCAGTTATCCTTCAGATGCAGACGACGCGACGGCGAGCGTATTTCCTCAGGGTAATTCTGTTCTATCCAGCGTCGCACCACTGCGCGGAAACGATCGTTGTCGAGCTCGTTCAGGTCTTGAGAGTCGTCGATATCATCCAGGTTAATGTCGGTGGCGACGTCGTCGGCTTCGCTACCACGCTCGGCCTCGCCCAGCAGTGCCAGAGCCCGCTGACGATGGAAGCGCTCCGAACCGAACAGGCCGGACACTGCCAGGCACTTGCGCAGATAGAGACTGATGTCGGCTTCATCAGTGTAGCCAATGCCACCATGCAACTGGATGGATTCCTTGGTGATGTAGCGGCTAGCCTTGATGGCGCGCGCCGCCGCCTGGGACACGGCCTTCTGCACGGCAAGTTCCCCTGCACCAGTGTTCATTTCGGCAATGGCCGCCCGCAGGGCCGCTTGCCCCAGCCGGAGCTGTAGCAGCATGTCCACACTGCGATGCTGCAGAGCCTGGAAGGAACCAATAGGTTTGCCAAACTGCTCACGCTGCTTGATGTAGTCGATGGTCAGCGACAGGGCCGTTTCCGCAATTCCCAGCAGATATGCCGAGTTCGCGAGAGTGGCTTCCTCACGCAGGGGGGCCATGTCGATATCGACCAATTCTGCCTCGACCTCATGCAGGGAAATTTCGCAGAAGCGGCTGCCATCGTGAGCGGGGTGTTCCTTCAGGCTCAGGCCTGCTGCGTCAGACTGTACGAAGGCGGCACCATCTGCCGTTTGAATCACAAACGCATCGGCAGCCTTGCCAAACGGTATAGGAGGTAAGGTGCCGGACAAACGCCCGCCCTTGAGTACCGGAAGCTCCCCATCGAAAGCTGCAAACACCGGCAGAACGATCTTCTCGCCGGACGCCACCTGCTCCTGCACGGGAGCTGGTGTCGCACATGCGGCCAGTGCAGCCGCAATTACTGGTTCGGGCGTTAGTTCCTGACCCATGCGCCTGGCGATGGCGCACAATTCTCGGCAGCCCATGCCCAGACCGCCCTGCTCTTCTTCAAGACGCAGCATCAGCCAGCCAAGCTCTGCGAACTCGGCCCATTTGCTGCGGTCGAAACCGTGCTCCGTGAATCGCAGTTTGCGCGCACGGTGCCTGTCCTCACGCAGTACGTCGGCAGCGCTGTCGTCGATCATTCTGAGCTGATCGTCCAACGTCACATTCGATTCCATAATGCTCATGTTCTTACTCTCTTTGCTTTGAGTGCCGCTTTCAGTTCCCGCTACGAATCAGGACAGGAGTGCGGGTTCCTGTTCGGATACCGGCTCCAGTTCCATCAAGGCATCCACTGCCCAGGCACCTTCCGGCGTGGCGATCACAGGGTTGAGATCGATCGACACCAACCTAGGGCCCGCTTTGGCAGCGAAAACAGATAGACGGGACAGCATTTCAGCAAGAGCGTCCACGTCCACAGACGGCTGCCCGCGTACACCATCCAGCAGAGCCACACCCTTGATGGACCGGATCAGCTCACGTGCTTTTTCGACTCCGAACGGGCAGGGTTTCAGAACCACGTCCTTGAACACTTCCACGTGTATGCCACCGAGCCCGAACAACGCGATGGGCCCAAAGACCGGGTCACTCTGTACACCCATGATGCACTCGACGCCGCTCTGGATCTGCTGAGCCACCAGAACACCGTCCAGGCGTGCCGTGGGCACGGCGCTGCGAGCCCTACTCATCAAGGTGTTGTATGCCTCGCGCACCCCCTGTGCGTCGCGCACATTGGTCAGCACACCGCCGATCTCGGTCTTGTGAAGGATGTCGGGCGACAGAATCTTCATGACCACCGGGAAACCGATGGACTCCGCAGCCTGCAGGGCCTCTTCCACGGTGGCGCAGGACGCTTCACGAGCGATGGACACGCCCGCCCCGGAAAGAATTTCCTTGGCCAACGCTTCATTTGGTGTACTTGGCGGCAGGCTAATTTCCGCCACTTCCGGCAGGGGTTGATTCTGGGCATCACCATAGAAGGCCTGGCCCAGGCGGTTCATGGCTGCAATCGCCCGCACGGCGCGGCTCGGGTCGTCATAGACCAGAAAGCCTTCCGCCTCATATGCCCGGATGATCTCCGCATCGCCCAGCACGGACAGCACATGCAGAACCTCGGGACGTGCATCCCTGACGCGGCAGAGCTGCTCACGCAGGCCCGGAGCCAGCGACGGAACCCCGCCGGCATGACTGAAGAAACTCAGCATCGAGCTGTAGTTCCCGTTGGTGACCATCTCCACCCCAAAGTCACCAGCCAGGCTGAGCTGGTTCAAAGCCTGTGCAGTGCAGTCCACGGGGTTGCGGGTGGCAGCAAAAGCAAGCTGCCCATGCATTCTGGAACGGGCATCTTCCGGCATTCCCGGCAGTTCCACCCCAAAACGCTCTGCTTCGTCTGCGATGATGATGCCTGCCCCGCCGCTGACCGTCAGCACACCCATTGCATTGCTCACGGGGAAAATGCGCCGTTGCGCCGCCATCGCGATATCCAGGGCCTCCTGTGTGCTATTGACCCGCACGACGCCCAGATCGGCCAGCACGGCATCGGTGACCGCATCATTGCCTGCCAGCGCCGCCGTGTGCGACTGGGCCGCCTGTGAGCCGAGCGCCGAACGCCCGGCCTTCAGCATGATGACGGGTTTGCGAGCCGCACGGGCAATGTTCAGGGCCTGGATCAGTTTCGTGCCATCACGCACACCTTCAACATAGCTGACGATGGTGTCGATTTCATCGTGCTCGGCCATCCAGCCGATCGCGTCTGCCGTAGTGATGTCGGCTTCGTTGCCAGTCGCAATGAACATTGAGGTACCCAGACGCTGCTCGCGCGCCGCGCACAGCATGTGCGCGCCGTACGCACCGGACTGGCTTGCAATGCCGATGCGGCCCGGCAATGGCCAACCTGTTTCGAGTGCTGCCGTGAACGTGCCCCAGAAGTTGATG
>JAJUFI010000094.1 GCA_029263795.1 Alcaligenaceae bacterium | reverse complement strand
GTTCAAGGGCTTGGTAAATGGCGTGTTGCGCCGTTTTCTGCGCGAAAGACCGCATATTTTAGCGCAGGCCATGGAAAACCCGGAAGCGCAACATAACCATCCGCTGTGGTGGGTGGAGCGCCTGCAACAGGCGTATCCGCAGCAGTGGCAGCAGTTGCTGGAAGCAGCCAACCGCCCGGGCCCTATGGCTTTGCGGGTGAATGCGCGTCGGGCGCACGTGGAGGACGTGCTGGGTTCCTTCAGGCAGGTGGGTATTGGCGCATGTTCTCCCCGGCCCGATGCCATTGTGTTGGCGGAACCCCGCCCGGTGCATGCCTTGCCGGGCTTCGAGCAGGGGTGGTGGTCGGTGCAGGATTTGTCCGCCCAGTTGGCAGGGCGGCTGCTGCCGGTGGCAGACGGCATGCGGGTGCTGGATGCATGTGCGGCTCCCGGTGGCAAGACTGCGCATTTGCTGGAACGCGCCGACCTTGAGCTGACGGCACTGGATTCCGACCCGGAACGGCTGAAACGGGTGGAACAGAACCTGGGCCGCCTGGGCCTTCACCACAACGGTGTGCAGTTGAAGTGTGCGGACGCCGCCGATCTGCAGGCGTGGTGGGACGGCAGGGCGTTCGACGCCATACTGGCGGATGTTCCATGCACGGCTTCGGGCGTGGTGCGCCGCCACCCAGACATTCGCTGGCTGCGCCGGAAGGAAGATGTGGCGCGTACCGCAGCGCTGCAAAAACAGATAGTGGATGCCTTGTGGAAAACGCTGAAACCCGGCGGCCACCTGCTGTACGCCACCTGCTCGATATTTCCGGAAGAAGGCGAGCGCCAGGCAGAGGCCTTTGCGAAGAGGCATGCTGACGCTGTACGCCTGCCGGCACCAGGGCAGATTCTGCCTCTGCCCGGACAGCTTGCTGAAGCTGGAGCTTCCGAACTGATGGTCGGTGACGGGTTTTACTATGCCCTGTTTGCCAAGAACGCATGACTCGTCAACAATGATGCATGTCGTCCAAAAGCAAACGGGCAGGTTCGTCATGAAGTTCCGGCGATTGCTCATTCTCTTGCTGTTTTTCTTCCTGGGCCCCCTTCAAGCCCAGGAAGAGCTTTCTGGCGACCCGGCTGTACTTGCCATTGAACCTGTCATTTTCGATGGCTGGCTGAATATTGATGCCGATGTACACCTGCCCTTGTCAGACGAGCTGCGGTATTCCGCGGAACGCGGGGTGACGCTGTACTTCACTGCAGACATAGAAATAAAGAAGCCGCGCAACTGGTGGTTTGACAAGGAAGTGGTGCGTACCGAACAGACCTGGCGAGTGGTCTATAACGCGCTGACGCGGCAATGGCGAGTCGGCACGGGTGACCTCACGCTTCCGGAAGCGTCGCTGGACGACGCGCTGACCTTGATACGGAATATTCGCAACTGGGCGGTTGTGCCTGTTTCGGAGCTCGAGGACGATGCGCTTTATGTGGGGCGTATGCGCGTTCGCCTGGATACTTCGCTTCTGGCCCGCCCATTCCGGGTGCATGCCTTGAACAGCAGCGCCTGGTCGCTGTCGACGCCATGGAAAGACTTCAGCTTTTCGATCTCCGCCGGCGAGCCCCAGCGTTAGTGCGCTGGACCTCGCGTATTGCGCTGGTCGTTGCCGTGGTCAGCGCCCTGGCGCTGCTTGCCATGCTGGTCTGGGCCACGGGGAACGCTTCCCGTTTCGCACAGCAGTATGACGTGCTGCTCCTGCTGAACGGCGTTCTGGCCGCGGCCATGTTGTCATGGGTCGTGGTCATGGGCGGGCGGCTGCTGCGTCAGGTGCGCAAGCGCCAGTTCGGCGCAAGGCTGACATCCCGCTTCGCGCTTTATTTCGTGCTGATCGGCATTCTGCCCGGGGCACTCATTTACGTGCTTTCCGTGCAGTTCATGTCGCGCTCGATTGAGTCCTGGTTCAACGTGCGCGTGGATACCGCCCTGGAGGCCGGGCTCAACCTGGGTCGCGCGGCGCTCGACACTCAGCTTGCTGATCTCAACAAGAGAGCGCGCGACATGGCGGCGCGGCTGGGCAACAGCAGCGACACGGACATGGCGCTGGTGATCAGCAGTCTACGGGAAAGCCATCAGGTCTCAGAGGCTCTGGTGTTCACAGGCAATAATCGCCTGGTGGCTTTTTCTTCCACTGATTTCGGCCAGTTGGTCCCTGATCTGCCCCCGCCTTCCGTCATCAACCAGCTCAAGGTCTCCCGCGCTTATTCGGCGGCGGAAGTGCTGGAACCACCTGGCATCACGGGCGAGGGGGAAGAGGCGGAAGCCGGCGAAGTCGGGTTGCAGCTGCGGGTGGTGGTGCCGGTGAACGGTTTGGGAACCCAGGCCGGTCTGCTGGGTGTGGCCACGGACACGCGCTGGCTGCAGGTGATTGAGCCTGTTCCGGAAACCATTGCGCGCAATGCCAATCAGGTGCAGGAGGGCTTCAGGGACTACCAGGAGCTGGCGCTTTCGCGGCTGGGCCTTCGTAAGCTGTATGGCATCACGCTGACCATGGCCTTGCTGCTGGCCATGTTTGCCGCCGTTGTGGCCGCGCTGGCCATTTCGCGGCGTCTGGTGCGGCCGCTGCTGGCGCTGGCCGCGGGCACCCAGGCCGTGGGGGTGGGGGACTACCGGCCGCTACCTGAACCGCCGCGCAAAGACGAAATCGGCCAGTTGACGCGCTCCTTCAACGCCATGACCCGCCAGCTGGAAGAGGCGCGCCGGCAGGTGGAGCGCAATCGCCAGCAATTGGAGCGCAGCAATGTCTACCTGGAATCGATTCTGAGCAATCTTTCCTCCGGCGTTCTGGTGTTCGACGAAATGTTCCGCGTATCGATGTTCAACCAGGGTGCGCAGTCCATTCTGCGCGCCGACCTGCGATCGGTGCAGGGGCGGCCCCTGGAGACCGTCGAGGGCGGGCTGGAGCTATCCAGGCATATTCGCCAGGCCTTTGCCGCCCATTCCGCCATGGATTCCGAGCGGCCATACTGGCAGCAGCAGTTCGAGCTTGAAGTGTCCGGCCAGGATGAAATGGCGCGCCGCCACATGGTGACGATTCTGGCGCGCGGCACGGAACTGCGCATTGCAGAGCGGGGCAATGGTTATCTGGTGGTGTTCGATGACATCAGCGAAGTCATTTCCGCCAACCGCACGGTGGCCTGGGGTGAAGTGGCGCGGCGCCTGGCGCACGAGATCAAGAACCCGCTGACGCCGATACAGCTTTCGGCAGAGCGTCTGGCCATGAAGCTGGCCGACCGCCTGAACGAAGACGACGCGGCGATGTTGAAGCGTTCCACCAATACGATTGTGAACCAGGTGGCATCGCTGAAGAAAATGGTGGATGATTTCCGCGAATATGCGCGCACTCCGCCTGCGCAGATGCAGCCGGTCAACATCAATGAATTGATCGGGGAAGTGCTGACGCTCTACGGTTGGGACCCTGACACCGGCGTGGCGCGTTCGCAGGGTGTGTCGCTCGAGGTGGATTTCGCTCAGGGCCTGCCTCTGGTGGAAGGGGATGTGACGCAGCTGCGCCAGGTGATACATAATCTGCTGGCGAATGCGCGCGATGCAGCGGTGCAGAAGCATCCGGAGTCCGGCGCGAGTATCCGAGTGCAGACCCGGCTGGTGAACGCGATAGAGGCGGATAATATAGAAAGACAGGCAGTCAGGATTTCGGTCGCGGACAATGGCCCGGGATTCGAGCCGCAGGTGGTTGACCGGGTCTTCGAACCCTACGTAACCACCAAAGTTACGGGCACTGGCTTGGGTCTTGCTATAGTGAAGAAGATAATAGAAGAGCACGGGGGCAGTATTGACCTTGCCAACCGCCGCGAAGGAGGCGCGCGGGTGTCCCTACTCCTGACACGTCTGGCGGGAAAGGCGGCGTCTCTGGACGAAGCCGTTCAGGCGAACGATAATCAGCAAACTTAATTAGGGTGACGCTTTATGGCCAGAATTCTGGTTGTTGACGACGAAATTGGAATTCGCGAGCTCTTGTCCGAGATTCTTTACGACGAGGGCCATACTGTGGAACTCGCAGAGAATGCTGCGCAGGCACGGGTTGCACGGCAGACATTCCGGCCCGATCTCGTTCTCCTGGACATCTGGATGCCGGACACCGACGGTGTCAGCCTGTTGAAGGAATGGGCGGCCCAGGGTGTTCTGACCATGCCGGTCATCATGATGAGTGGCCACGCAACAGTAGATACGGCAGTTGAGGCCACACGTATTGGGGCGGCAGATTTCCTTGAAAAGCCGATCACGCTGCAGAAGCTGCTGAAAACCATTTCCACCGCGCTGGCGCGGCCTGCAGTTTCCAGTGCGCCGGCCAGCGTGGGTGAACCGGCGCGCAGCAATGCGCGGCCCGCACCTGTGGTGTCGCATCACAGCCCGCCACCGTCGGCAGCAGCGCCGGCAGAAGATAACGAGCCGGCAGCCAGCGATGAGAACGTTTCCCCGCTGAGCGTCATCTCGCTGGATCAACCCTTGCGGGAAGCGCGCGACGAATTCGAGCGCATTTACTTTGAATACCATCTGGGCCGCGAAAACCACAGCATGACGCGGGTTTCCGAACGCACCGGCCTGGAACGTACCCACCTTTACCGTAAGCTCAAGCAGCTGGGCATAGATGCCTCGCGCCGCAGAAGCCTGGCTTCTTCTTCGTCCAATTAACTGCGAGAGCCGGGCTCGGGGTCATCACCCTTACGCGGCCTGACGGTCGGCCCCTTGCTGCCCGGTGCACGGCCGATTGCGCTGATGGGAATGCGTGTTTCGCCGCGTGGGCCCTTGGTTGCCAAACCGCGCCAGGCGTGGCCGTAGGCGACCTCCAGACTCAAATGAATGGTACCGTCCATGCCGCGCTGGGCTTCCAGTGCGTCGATCAGGCGTTGGCGCCAGGCGCGGCCGGCCAGGCCGGGGCGGCGTTCAGGGTTGGGGTTGCCGCCGAGCAGCCGGATGTCTTGCAGCAGCTTTTCAGCGCTGCGGTAAGTGAGGGTAATGATTTCCTGGTCCATGACCGGGTCGGAAAACCCCAGCTGCACCAGCATGTCGCCGAAGTCGTGCATGTCCACATAGGGCGGCGTGGCGGTCTGCAGGCCTGCGTCCTTCAGGGCCTTGCGCAGTTCCGCATGGGTACCTGGCCCCAGGCTGGAAAACATGACCAGCGCGCCGGGTTTGAGCACCCGGCGCCATTCGGCCAGCACCTCGTGCGGCGCGGGGTGCCAGTGCAGCGCCATGTTCGACCAGAGCAGGTCCTGGCTTTCCGGCGGCAGCGGCATGGCACCCATGTCTGCTTCCACGAATTCCACCGGCAGCATAGGTTTGTTGCGCAGCCGTTGCCATAGCCCTGGCTTGGCCTGGAAACGCTTCCTGGCCACTTCAAGCAGGGCGGGGCTGCAGTCCACGCCGGTGTATTCCATCTCCGGGTATTGCACACGCAGGGGTTCGATGGCATGGCCTGCGCCGCAACCCACATCCAGCAGTTTGCCCGGGCTGACACGGATATAGCCCAGGCGGTGGAGCATGCGGGCTGCAATTTCACCGTAGAGGAACTGGGCGTCATCGAGCGGGGCGCGCCGATTGAACTGCTGGCGTACGTGTTGGGCGTTGATTGGGAGAAAAGACTGTGACATCTGTGTGAACTGGCACTGGCGTGGGTGTGGAGCCCTGTGCTGAGATGGGGAAAAGCATCCAGGGATCCTTCCATTATGACTGATCTGCCCCTGCTGTGCGAATTGCGCCGCCGCCTGGCCCTTGTACGCGATAGTTTGCCGGTGCCCTGCCTGTTGTGCGGCAGCCGGACGCCGGGTGGGCTGTGCCCGTACTGTACGCTCGCGCTGGCTGGTGAAAAGAGTAGCCCGGCCCGTTGCCCGCGGTGTGCTTTGAGGGGATGTGTTCAGGGTCACACAGATGCTATCTTCCAATGCCCGGATTGCCCCGGCCTTTCGCCGGCGTTGGAACGCGTGATTGCCGCCTTTGACTATGCCTGGCCCGGTGACATGCTGATCGAGCAATTCAAGGTGCGTGGCCGCTTTTCCACCGCTGTCGTACTTGCCCGTTTGTTGGCGCAGGCGCTGGGCCAAGCGTCTTCTTCCGAATCGGAGCAGCTGTTGGTGCCCGCGCAGGCTGGTCAGCTGCCATGGATCCACTCACTGCATGCAACTCGCAGCCCGCAGCGCGTTCCCATGCTGGTGACCGCGGTACCGGCCAGCCGCCGTTCACTGGCCCAGCGGGGCTTCAACCCGGCAGCGGAATTGGGCAGGGCGCTGGCAAGGCGCCTGGGCTGGGAATGGTGCCCGGGTCTGGTGCTGCGGGTTCAGGAAGGGCAGAGCCAGAAAAGCCTTGGCCGCAGTGCACGGCTGCAGGAAGTCAGGGGCCTTTACCGTTGCGCGGGACAGGTCTGCGGAAAGCAGGTGCTGGTTGTTGACGATGTCATGACCACGGGGGCTACATTAAGCGCCATTGCAGATGCCTTGCTGGAGCAGGGCGCGGAACGGGTCTGGGGAGCCGTGGCGGCCCGTACGCCCCTCGAATCCGGCGCACCATTGCGGGCGGTGTGAGGGCGGCGCGATAATCGCTGGTTTTACACTGCGCGCTTATGTTCCACATTGTTCTCGTCTCGCCGGAAATTCCCCCCAACACCGGCAACGTTATTCGGCTGGCTGCGAACACGGGTACGCATCTGCATCTGGTGCGTCCCCTGGGCTTCGAGCTGGACGACGCCAAGTTGAAGCGCGCGGGGCTGGACTACCACGAATGGGCGCGTATGCAGGTGCACGATGACCTCGCCGGCGCACTTGCAAGCATAGGCGCGCCCCCCGAGCGCCGCTTTGCCATGACCACACGCGGGGCGCGCAGTTTTGCAGGCGTGGCCTTTCAACCCGGCGATGTTTTCGTGTTTGGAAGGGAGACCGCCGGCTTGTCGGAGACTGAGCTGCTGCACTTTGTGCCGCAGCAGCGGCTGCGCCTGCCCATGAGGCCGGGCCAGCGCAGCCTTAATCTGTCAAATGCCGTGGCTGTGGTGGTGTTCGAAGCCTGGCGGCAGTCAGGCTTCGAAGGGGCTGTTTAAGCTGGCCTGCGTACCAGGTTCAGGCTGAAAGTTGGCTGTAGCTGCCGCCAGGCCAGCGCGGCTGCATTTAATCCAGCTTGATGCCCAGCTTTTCGATCAGGGCCGTGAGCTTTTCCTTTTCCTTGCGGATCATCGCTTCGGCTTCGGCAGGCGTGGTTGGCGCTGCGGTAAAGTAGAGCGTGGCCATTTGTTCCTGCACCTTGGGCATGGCCAGGACTTCCAGCACGTGCTTGTTCAGCTTCTGCACGATTTCATCCGGTGTACCAGCGGGAACGAAGAGCGCGTCCCAGGAAATGGATTCGAAGCCGGGGAAGCCTTGCGAAGCCACGGTGGGCAGTCCGGGCAGGACTTCGCTTTCCTCCAGGCTGGTAATGCCCAGAACCTTGACCTTGCCTGCCTTGACCTGCGGCATGGCGACACCGGGCACCATGAAGCCGGCGTGGACGTCGCCTGCCACGATGGCGGTGATCACCTGCGGGAAACCGGAGTAGGGCACTTGCAGCAGGGAGATACCTGCTTCCTGCTCAAGCATGGCCATACCCAGGTGGGACGAGCTGCCCGGGCCCACGGTGCCGTAGTTCAGTACACCGGGTTTTTCGCGGGCGCGTTCCACGAACTGCTGCACGTTGTCAGCGGGGGCATCGGCAGGTACAACCAGCACGTTGGGGCTGGTGCCCACCATGCTGATTACCTGCAGGTCTTTGTCTGGGTCGTAACCCAGAGTGCTCTTGTAAAGAGACGGCGCGGTGACGATGGGGCCGTTGATGGTCAGAAGAATGGTGTAGCCGTCGGGTTTGGCATGTGCCACCTGACGTGTGCCGATGTTGCCGCCCGCACCGGGCTTGTTCTCCACCACAATGGTCTGGCCCAGTTTTTCAGATAAAGGGTCCGCAATCATGCGGGCCAGAGTGTCGGGTGAGGAACCGGGTGGGAAGGGCACAACCATGTGGATGGGGCGCGAGGGCCATTCATCTGCCTGCGACAACGCAGGGGTGGCCAACATGGTGGCCGCAAGGCCGAGTGCCGAGAGAGTCAGACGCCGGCGAAGACCGGAACGGGGGGCCATGATGCAATCTCCTGGTCAGTGATAGGAATTTGGGGTTTCAGGCCGGGAATCGCGGGACAGCAGGGCGGCCACGGCTGAACGGGGAGGCTGGCCTTCAAAAAGAACTTGGCAGACGGCAGCGGTGATGGGCAGTTCCACACCCAGGCGCCTGCCCAGGGCCAGTGCGGCTCGTGCACAGCGAACGCCTTCTGCCGTCATGCCGCCGGCAAGGATTTCGTCCAGGGACATGCCCTTGCCGATGGCGAGGCCTACCTGCCGGTTGCGCGAGAGTGGGCCGGTGGCGGTCAGAACGAGGTCGCCCAGGCCGGTAAGACCCTGCACGGTTTCTGCCTGCGCACCCAGCGCAATGGCCAGCCGCTGGATTTCTGCCAGACCACGGGTGATGAGGGCTGCACGTGCGTTGGAGCCCAGGCCGAGGCCGTCGGAAATACCGCAGGCAATGGCCATCACGTTCTTCAATGCGCCACCGACTTCAACACCGGTGACGTCTTCGCTGGTGTAGATGCGGCAGCTTTGCCCGTGCAGCGCCTTTAGCACCATATCGCCGGTGGCGGCGCTGTGGCTGGCGATGGTCAGGGCCACCGGCAGGCCTTGCGCGACTTCGAGCGCGAAGGATGGCCCGGACAGCACACCCAGGTTCACGCCCCGCAGCCCGCCCAGCGCTGCGCCGGCAATTTCCTGCGGCAGCTGGCCCGTTTCCGGATGCACACCCTTGCACGTCCAGACGACATGCAGGGCGGGGTGCTGCCTGCCTTGCAGGGCGGAAACCAGGGCCCGGCAGGTTTCTGCCATGCCGGACACAGGTACGCCGAGAATGATGAGCGCATCGGATTCACCCGCGCACACGTGGCCAACTGCAGCGTTGAAATCGCTGGTGGCGCGCAGCTGTGCGGGGAGGGTGATGTCGGGCAGGTATCGCGCGTTGCTGTGCCGGGAGTTGATTTCCTCGGCACTTTCAGCGCGGCGGGCCCAAATGAGGGTGTCGGCCTGCCGGCTGGCCAGAGCGGCCAGTGCCGTCCCCCAGCTTCCGGCGCCCAGGACGGCAACGCGAGTCGGAGAGGTGACGGCACCCATGGCAGGTTTAGTTTGTCTTGGCGCCGGGCGGAACGTAGATGCCGGAACCTTGAGCCTGCTGTTGTTGCTGTTGTTGCTGAGCCAGTTCCTGAACGCGCTGCTCGTACAGGGCCTGGAAGTTCACTTCGGCCAGGTGCAGGGCAGGCAGGGAGGTGCGGGTGATGGCGTCAGCCACGTTGGCGCGCAGGTAGGGGTAGAGCATGGTGGGGCACACAATGCCCAGCAGCGGGTCCAGTTGTTCGGGCGGGATGTTCGCCGCTTCGAAAATACCGGCCTGGGTGGCTTCCACCAAGTACAGGACTTTGTCCTTGATGCGGGTGGTGACCGTGACGGTGACGGTGGTTTCGAAGATGGTTTCAGCCAGACGCTTGCCGCCCACGTT
The DNA here is from genome assembly GCA_029263795.1 of Alcaligenaceae bacterium. GTDB lineage: Bacteria > Pseudomonadota > Gammaproteobacteria > Burkholderiales > Burkholderiaceae_B > Yanghanlia. The sequence goes on along the minus strand of JAJUFI010000094.1, from coordinate 498 downwards.
CAGCGACACTTCCACGCCCGGGCCTTCCTGCTCGAGGAGGATTTCCGGTGCGTTGGGCATCTCAAGGGAGAGGTCCTTGAGGTAGGTGCGCTGCATTGCGAAGCTGGGGGTTTTATCCTGGCTGTTGGGTTGCTCGGCCATGAATCTCTTTCCTTTGATGGCTAATGGGTGCGGGCGCCCAGGGCACCCGCGTTGGTGTTATTGCTCAAGCAGCGGCATGAGTTTGCCGGCGCGGTCGAGCGCTGCGAGGTCATCGTAGCCGCCCACGTGGACGTCGCCGATGTAGATCTGGGGCACGGTGCGGCGGCCGGTGCGCTGCATCATTTCCTGACGTTGTTCGGGTTCGAGGTCAACGCGGATTTTCTCGATTTCGCTCACGCCGCGCTGCTTCAGCAGCATTTCTGCGCGCACACAGTACGGGCAGACGGCGGTGGTGTACATCAGAACTTTTGCCATGGTGTTCCTTGCTCAGTGCTTCTTGGCCAGCGGCATGCCGGC
>JAJUFI010000028.1 GCA_029263795.1 Alcaligenaceae bacterium | reverse complement strand
CCCAAGGGCTACAAGGCCGTGCGCCCTTACCTGCGCATCACCCCTCAGCCAGACCGCTAAGCACAGCGGCCTTCTGAAAAGGCACCTGATACAGCCCGGGACTTCCACTTTGCACGGCTGACTGAACCCCGCCTCGGCGGGGTTCGTTTTTGGTGTTTTATGCCGGTTTCCAATTCCGGGCTCCAACCAATTCGCAGTGCTGTTGCAAGTCGGCATCAACCCTATTGTCTCAGGAACTGTTTTTTCATACAGTATCAAAACACTGGATGAAAACACAGGAGTCAGCATGAGCACTCACAAGGCAGCCCCTTTCAAATGGCCGTTCCCCCCCCGGCCCCAGAAAAAGTCCACGGTTCCGCAGGAAGCCGGGCGTGGTCAGTATGGTGCTCCCAAGTCGCCGGGGGCGGGCAGCAGGTTGGCCGATGTCGTCATGGTTGTGTTCTGGGGGGCGAGCATCCCTGGCTTCATGTGGCTTGGTGAACTTGTGGGTTTCTAGCGCTGCTGCTAGAATAATGGGCTAACCTTCATCCTCTGGCCAAGCTACAAGACATAACTTTTTTGCCTGGCACAAGATGACTTTTGGAGTCCATCGTGAATCTCATCGAAATCCTTGAACAGGAAGAAATCCAGCGCCTGACCGGTGGTCAGCCCATGCCCGAATTTGGCCCCGGCGACACCGTTGTTGTCAACGTGAACGTGGTTGAAGGCAACCGCAAGCGTGTGCAGGCCTACGAAGGTGTTGTGATTGGTCGTCGCAACCGTGGCCTGAACTCTTCTTTCATCGTGCGCAAGATCTCTTCCGGTGAAGCTGTCGAACGTACTTTCCAGCTGTACTCGCCGCAAATCGCTAGCATCGAAGTGAAGCGTCGTGGTGATGTTCGCCGCGCGAAGCTTTACTATCTGCGCGACCGTTCCGGCAAGGCTGCCCGCATCAAGGAAAAGCTGGTTCGTTCCAACAAGAAAGCCGCCGAATAAGCGCGCTTCTGGTTCTTACCGCAGCTCAATGGCAAAGGCACCCCCCTGCGGGTGCCTTTGTCCTGTTCAGGGCCTGCCTTAGGTAGTTCTTCATAGGCATGACTTTCTCGTCAGCTTGCGGTATTTTGATCATATGGAAACGCTGCCCCCTCTTGCCTGGCCTCGCCATACACGCAACTTCGATCCAGAAGCACAGCCGGTGATACCGGTACCGGCCGCACCCCGCCTTTCGGCAAGTACGCTCAGCCTGCCATTCATCCGCAAGGCGTTTTCCACCTCCTTTCCCTGGCAGGTCGAGCCGGTCTTTCATGACCATTTTGACCTCGACACCAGTGCCTTCCCGGACATCATTCCCGCGGCTGTCTGCATTCCTCTGCTGCAGCGCGCAAAAAAACTGCATGTGCTGTTCACCAAACGTTCGGCCAAGCTCTACAACCACGCGGGGCAGATCTGTTTTCCCGGTGGGCGCATCGAACCTGGCGACACCAGCTTTGTGGAAGCTGCGGTGCGTGAAACCTGGGAAGAAATAGGTGTGGAGCCTCGTTACGTGGAATTCATCGGTAGCCAGCCCAGCTTCCTGACATCCACGCGCTACACCATGAAACCCATGATCGGCCTGCTGCAAGAGGGCTTCAGTCTGGCTCCCGATCATCGGGAAGTGGCCGAAATCTTTGAAGTGCCGCTGGCCTTCCTGCTTGATCCCACCCAGCATCGTCTGCATGAAATCCGCGAGAGCGATGGCAGCGTGCGTTACTTTTTTTCAATGAGCTGGGGTGGTTATTTCATCTGGGGTGCAACCGCGGCCCTCATAAGGAATCTCTACCATTACCTGGCGGCTGCCGAAGCCGCAGGCTTGGCGGAATAAGCCAGGGCGGCTCAAGGCGTAAGCAGCGCCAATGCAATTGCCGCTTCAATAAGAGTTCCGCGCTTCGTTCTCGGCCAGCAGGCGGGTGTAGAGGGCATGGCGTTCGGGGGCGATATCGCCCCGTTTCAGCGCGGCCAGCACACCGCAGCCCGGTTCGTGCCGATGGCTGCAGTTGTAAAAGCGGCATTCTTCCATGGGTTTGTGAAACTCCGGGAAGCCTCGCAGAATTTCTTCAGGTTCCAGGTGGTAAAGCCCGAATGCCTGGAAGCCCGGTGAATCTATCAGGTCACCGCCTTCAGGCAACCTGTAAAGCCTTGTGGCGGTGGTGGTGTGCTTGCCCGCCCCCAGTGCCTGCGAATGTTCCTGTGTGGCCGCGCCGGCATCGGGAACCAGGGCATTGAGCAGCGTCGACTTGCCCATGGCGCTTTGCCCCAGCAACAGGTTGGTGTGGCCCTTCAGCAGGGGCAGCAGTGTGCGCCGGGTCTTTTCAACATCCGTGGCAATGGTCTCAACCACCGGCACTCCCAGTGCACGGAACGGGGTCAGGCGTTGCCGGGCGGCGTCTGTGCTGGGCAGATCGGCCTTGTTATGGACGATGATGGGCGCGATGCCTGCGCTCCATGCTCCCACCAGGGCCCGGCCGGCCAGGTCGTCTGAAAACATCGGTTCTGAAGCCACCACGATCAGCAACTGATCAACGTTGGCGGCGAACTGCTTGCTGCGCATTTCGTCCGACCGGTAGAGCAGGTTGCGTCGCTCCAGGATGCGTTCGATGCTGCCTTCCTCTCCCTGTACCGTGACCATTACGTAGTCGCCCACCGTGGCTTCACTGCGCTTACCGCGGGGAAAACATTTCCTCAGCGAACCGTCATCCAGTTCCACCATGTAGTGGCGACCATGCGCCGAGACAATGCGCCCTTGCTGCTCGTGGAAGGCGGGGCCGCGGGCGGAATCAGCTCGTCGCATGCTGCAGACTCTCGATACGAAGAATGGCAGGGGGATGGCTGTCGTAAAACGCCGAGTGAACCGGATCAGGGGTCAGGGTGGCGGCATTGTCATCGTAAAGCTTCACCAGAGCAGACACCAGTGCCTGGCTGGAGGCCTGTTTGGCGGCAAAGCGGTCCGCCTGGTATTCATCGCGACGCGATAGCCATGCCATCAGGGGGGTGACCCAGAAAGTGAATACCGGCATGGCCAGGAAGAAGAGTATTAGTGCCAACGCATCATTGGGCCGGCCCAATTGCGGGGTGACACCCAGCCCTTCATAAAACCACACTTGGCCCGACAGCCAGCCCAATGCAAGAAAGAAGACGAGTGCCGAGCCAAATGAAAGGAGCATGCGCCGCAGAATATGCCGGTGTTTGAAATGGCCGAGCTCGTGCGCCAGGACTGCTTCGATTTCTTCAGCGTTCAGACGGGAAAGCAGGGTGTCGAAAAAGACAATGCGCCGCGTTTTGCCAAAGCCGGTGAAATAGGCGTTGCCATGGGCAGAGCGTTTTGAACCGTCCATGACGTACAACCCTTCCACAGAAAAGCCGCAGCGCTCCATCAGGTGCTTGATCCGGCCGGAGACTTCTGGGTCGTCAAGCGGCGTGAATTTGTTGAAGATCGGAGCAATGAACGTGGGAAAGAGCCACACGAGCAGCAGATTGAAGGCGACCCAAATGCCCCACGCCCACCAAACCCACTCGGTGCCGGTATTCCCCATGACCCACAGCACAGCGGCCGCAAGAGGAGTACCAAAGGCGAGCGAGAGGGCCAGCATCTTGACTGTGTCGATGATGAACAGACGCGGTGTGACGCGGTTGAAACCGAAGCGCTGTTCCAGCTTGAACTTGTTGTAAATGGCGAAAGGCAGGCCGACCACGCCCATGATTGCGAACACGACGGCAATTAGGGCCAGTTGCCGCAGCATTTCATTTTCAAAAACCTCGCCCAGGCGCAGGTCGAGAAACTGCAGGCCGCCCAGCAGGGTAAAGCAAACCAGGACAACCGCCTCGACAAGACGTTCCGCCATGAGAAGACGCATCTTCCCCACAGTGTAGTCGGCGGCCCGCTGGTGGCTGTGAACGCTGATGCGCGAGGCAAAAGCTTCTGGCACCGCATCGCGGTGCTGACGCACGTGGCGTATCTGCCGCGTGGATAGCCAGAGCTTCAGAAGCATGTCTGTCAGCAGGAAAGCAACGAACAGCAAAGTGAACATATTGGCAGCTTATGAGAAAATCTCTTTTTTCGTTAAGGGATTATATGGTGGGGAAAGATCAGCGCCTCGTCTGGATAGACATGGAAATGACGGGGCTCGACCCGGAAAAAGAACGCATCATCGAATTGGCGGCGGTTGTGACCGAGCCCGACCTCACTTTGGTGGCAGAAGGGCCGGTGCTTGTGGTGCATCAGTCTGATGAACTGCTGGCAGCCATGGACAAGTGGAACCAGTCGACTCACGGCAAGAGTGGGCTCATCGACAAGGTCAGGGCGTCCACGCTCACGGAAGCGGACGCTGAGGAACAAATGCTCGAGTTCCTCTCGCGTCATGTGCCCGCGGGCAAGTCACCAATGTGCGGTAATACCATTGGTCAAGACCGGCGCTTCATGGTGAAGTACATGCCCCGGCTCGAGGCTTTCTTCCATTATCGCAACCTCGATGTCAGTACGCTCAAGGAGCTGGCCCTGCGCTGGAAGCCAGAGGTCTATCGCAGCTTCAACAAGCAAGCCAGGCATGAAGCCCTCGCCGATATCTACGAATCCATCGACGAGCTCAAGCACTACCGCGAGCATTTCCTGAAAATCTAGGCCTTTTCCGGCCGCGTTCCAGCGTTTGGCAGCAGCCAACCTCCATTTCGCGAGGTGGGTTGCTGCATGTCCATTTGCTCATGCAGGGGCGGATTGTCCATTATCGCGCCCCAATGCGATACATAAATTTGATTGACATCAAGTTTTTTGTATTAAATAATGGGACCAACAAGACGGCATCCATGCCGCAGTCCGAGAACCACTAGGAGACAGCTATGTACGCCCAGATGGTGGAGACCGGGGTCAAGTCGGTACGCGAGCTCGACCAGCTTTCCGGTCCCGAGCGTGCGTTCCAGGAACGCATTGACGCCGGTATCCGAATTGAACCGAAAGACTGGATGCCCGAGGCTTATCGAAAGACCCTCATCCGGCAGATTTCCCAGCATGCGCACTCCGAAGTGGTGGGTATGCTGCCGGAAGGCAACTGGATCACGCGCGCACCGTCCCTCAAACGCAAGGCCATTCTGCTCGCCAAGGTGCAGGACGAGGCAGGGCACGGCTTGTACCTATACAGTGCTGTAGAAACCCTCGGGGTGTCGCGTGACGATCTCATCGATGCGCTCCATGCCGGCAAGGCAAAATATTCCAGCATCTTCAATTACCCCACCCTCACATGGGCAGACATCGGCATGATCGGCTGGCTGGTCGACGGCGCGGCCATCATCAACCAGATACCCTTGTGCAGGTGCTCATATGGGCCTTATGCCCGTGCCATGATCCGGGTGTGCAAGGAAGAGTCTTTCCATCAACGCCAGGGTTATGACCTGCTCATTCAACTGTGTCGCAAGGGCACTCAGGCGCAGAAGGATATGGCGCAGGAAGCCCTGAACCGCTGGTGGTGGCCGGCACTGATGATGTTTGGCCCGCCGGATCACGATTCACCCAATAGCGCCCAGTCCATGCAGTGGCGCATCAAGCTGTTTTCCAACGACGAGCTGCGCCAGAAATTCGTCGACCAGACCGTTCCGCAGGCGGAATACCTTGGCCTGACCATTCCTGACCCTGACCTGAAATGGAATGAGGAAACAGGTCACTACGATTTCGGCGAAATCAACTGGGACGAGTTCTACGAGGTACTCAAAGGCAATGGCCCGTGCAACCGCGAGCGCCTGCGCACCCGAGTAAAGGCCCACGAAGAGGGTGCTTGGGTGCGGGAGGCCATGGCCGCTTATGCCCGGAAGCAGGAAAACCGCGCTGCGGCCTGAGCCGGTCGCAACAACCCTGCTTCCTTTCAGACCGTATTTCATTTCAAGGGATCCGTACCATGAGCCAATCTACCTGGCCCCTGTGGGAAGTCTTTGTGCGCAGCCAGCACGGCCTGGCCCACAAGCATGTGGGCAGCCTGCATGCGCCCGACGCTGAAATGGCCATCAACAATGCCCGCGATGTCTACACCCGCCGGAACGAAGGTGTGAGCATCTGGGTCGTGAAGGCCGCCGATATTGTCGCCAGCAGTCCCTCTGACAAAGAACCCCTGTTTGATCCAGCCGCCAGCAAGGTCTACCGCCATCCGACATTCTTCCCAATGCCGGAAGAAATCAAGATGTAGGGGGCGGTATGGATCAAGCACTGTTTCAGTATCTGCTGCGCATGGGCGACACCACACTGGTGTTGTCGCAACGCCTCTGTGAATGGACAGGTCACGGCCCCGTGCTGGAAGAGGAAATGGCGGTGGCCAATACGGCACTGGACCTTCTCGGCCAGGCCCGCATGTGGCTGACCCTCGCCGGTGAAGTGGAAGGCCAGGGCCGCGATGAAGATGCACTGGCCTATCTGCGCGATGCGCCCGAATACCGCAATTACCTGCTGGTGGAGCGGCCCAACGGACACTATGGCGACACGGTGGCGCGGCAATTCGTTTTCGATATCTGGCACTACCTGCTGCTGGATCGTCTGCAGTCATCCAGCGATGAGCGCGTGGCCGCAATCGCTGCAAAATCAATCAAGGAGGTGGCTTACCACGCGCGCCGCTCATCCGATCTACTGATCCGCCTGGGTGACGGTACCCCGCTCAGTCACCAACGCATGCAGGAAGCCGTTGACGACGTCTGGCGGCATGTCGGTGAACTTTTCGTTGATGACGAAATCACCCGTGAGCTTGCGTCGCGGGGTGTTGCACCCTTGCATGAAAGCCTTCGTACGGCCTGGCAGTCTCATGTGGCGGAAACGTTCGAGGAAGCCACGCTCAGCATGCCGCCTGCGCAGGAAGCGGACCATCCCGCTCACCGCGGCGGAGTCCATGGTCGTCACACGGAAGCCCTAGGGTATCTGCTGGCTGAAATGCAATATCTGCAGCGGGCCTATCCGGGCGCAAGCTGGTGATGGCCATGAGCACGGTGGAATCCGGAGTTACGCCCGAACAGGTCATGGAATGGCTGCACGCCGTACCCGACCCTGAAATTCCCGTGATTTCGGTGGTGGATCTCGGCATTGTCCGCGCTGTCGATCTGGAAGGCAGGAGGTGCGTGGTGACCATTACCCCCACGTACTCGGGCTGCCCGGCCATGCGCGAAATAGAGCAGGACATCATTGCGGTGCTGCGAAAAAAAGGCCTGTCCGATGTCCAGGTCTGCGTCACGCTGTCCCCCGCCTGGACCACCGACTGGATGAGCGAAAAGGGCAGGCAGGCGCTGAAGGATTACGGCATCGCTCCGCCCATGGAACGTGCGGTGGACCTGTCCGGAATCCTGCGTCGTGAAGATCCCCCCGTGCCATGTCCGCAATGTGGTTCTTCCAATACCCGGCTGATCAGCCGCTTCGGCTCCACTTCCTGCAAAGCGCTGTATCGCTGCCAGGCCTGTGGTGAACCTTTTGATTATTTCAAGGCGCATTAGGTGTCCAGCCCATGAGTCAGTTCCACCCTCTCAAAGTCGCTTCCGTGGCGCGCAACACGCGTGACGCAGTGGTCGTCACCTTCGATGTTCCCGAGACGCTGTCCGAAGCTTTCCATTTCCGTCCCGGCCAGTATCTGACGCTGCGCACCCGAATCGGTGGCGAAGAACTGCGTCGTTCGTATTCCATCTGTGCTGCGCCCAGCGACCGCCAGTTGCGCGTGGCCATCAAGCGTCTGAATGACGGTGCATTCTCCACTTGGGCCAACAGCGAGCTGAAGCCCGGAGACGTGCTGGACGTCATGCCGCCCGATGGTCATTTCACGGTCGCCTTCGACCCAACGCAGGCGCGCCACTACGCTGCCTTTGCCGTGGGCAGCGGCATTACGCCGATTCTGTCGCTCATCAAGTCAGCTCTGGACACCGAACCAAAGTCCAGCTTCACGCTTTTCTATGGAAATCGTGCCTCTTCCGCCGTACTCTTTCGCGAGGAGATCGAGGACCTCAAGAATCGCTACATGACCCGGTTGTCCATCGTCTACATCATGAGCCGCGAGCATCAGGACATCGATCTGTTCAATGGTCGTCTTGATGGCGAGAAGGTGGAGCAATTGCTGGGGCGCTGGCTGGAGCCAGCAATGATCGATTACGCTTTTGTCTGTGGTCCTCAGGACATGACAGAATCGGTAATCGCCGCTTTGCAGGCAAAGGGGGTGGAGAAATCCCGCATTAAATTCGAACTGTTTGGTTCACCCAGAGGGCCGCGCGCACTTCGTACGGGCCAGGACGCCCGCAAGGCCCCGGGTGACCATTGTGAGCTGACCATCGTCCTGGATGGGGTCACGCGCAGCTTGACCATCGAGAAGAACAAGGACAGCCTGCTGGACTCGGCCCTGGCACAGGGCGTGGAACTTCCTTATTCCTGCAAGGGAGGAGTGTGTTCCACCTGCCGGTGCAAAGTGGTTGAGGGTGAGGTGGACATGGATGCCAACTTCGCGCTTGAAGACTACGAGGTCGCACGGGGTTTTGTGCTGAGCTGTCAAAGTTTTCCGGTTACGGACCGGGTCCGGATCGATTTCGATCAGGAAACATGAATGAGGAGCGATAAGGTGTCGGTAGACTTTTTTGAAAGTAATCGGGAAGTGCTTGCAAAGGCGGTTGAGGCATCCGCAAGCCGTGGCTACTGGAGCCCGTTTTCGGAATCCCCCAGCCCCCGCGTTTATGGGGAAACCGCTGCCGAGGATGGCCGCAATGCATTCGAAGCACTGCTCGGCAAGGACTTTCCGCTGGACCTGCCTGGCGCAGTTGGTGTCGTGGGGCAGGAGCGGTCGCCCTTCGGCCTGGAACTGAACATCCGGTATCCCAGGGTTCCGGTGGACGCACTTATCGAGCAAGCCGACACTGCACTCGAATCCTGGCGCGAGGCAGGCCCCAAAATCTGGGTCGGGGTGTGCCTGGAAATTCTCAAGCGCCTCAATCAACGCAGTTTTGAAATCGCCAATGCGGTGCAGCACACCACTGGGCAGGGTTTCATGATGGCATTCCAGGCTGGCGGGCCCCATGCTCAGGATCGAGGTCTGGAAGCTGTTGCTTATGCCTGGCAGGAAATGTCGCGCATTCCCGAGTTTGCCGATTGGGAGAAACCGCAGGGCAAACACGACCCCCTGCGCATGCGCAAGCGCTTCACCATCGTACCGCGTGGCATTGCGCTGGTCATCGGCTGCTCCACCTTCCCCACATGGAACGGTTACCCGGGCATGTTTGCAAGCCTGGCAACAGGCAATCCGGTGATCGTCAAGCCGCATCCCGGAGCGATACTTCCACTTGCCCTGACAGTGAAGGTTGCGCGCGAAGTGCTCGAGGAAGCCGGATACGACTCGAACGTCGTGCAGCTTGCCGTGCACTCGGCGGAAGAGGACGTCTCGCAGCTGCTGGCCCTGCACCCGTCCGTTCGCATCATCGACTTCACTGGCAGCAGTGCCAACGGCAACTGGCTGGAAGCCAATGCCCGTCAGGCGCAGGTCTACACGGAAAAGGCCGGTGTGAATCAGATCATCGTCGACTCGGTGAATGACCTCAAGGCTGTGGTGCGCAACCTGGCTTTTTCCTTTTCCCTTTATTCCGGCCAGATGTGTACGGCTCCGCAGAACGTCTACATTCCACGGGAAGGCATCACCAGCTCTGAAGGCAAACTGAGCTTTGAGCAGGTTGCGCAAGCCATTGCCCAGGGTGTTGAAAAAATGATGTCCGACCCGGCGAAGGCAGTAGAACTTACAGGCGCCATCCAGAACGCCGCAACCGAACAACGCATAGACGAAGCGCGCCAGCTCGGTCTTCCCGTGCTGCACGACAGCCGTTCGCTGGAACATCCGCAGTTCCCCAACGCACGTGTGCGGACTCCCTTGCTGCTGCAGGCTGAAGCCAGTGACGAACGCATCTATAAAGAATGGTTTGGCCCGATCGTGTTCATTGTGGCGACCGATTCCACCGAGCACAGCATCAGGCTGGCTCAACAGGTGGTGAAGGAGCATGGTGCATTGACCTTGTCCGGCTACACAACCGACGACAGCGTGGCAGAAAGCATGCGCAAGGCCGCGGAACGTGCAGGCGTCTCGTTGTCACTGAACCTTACGGGCGGCGTCTTCGTGAACCAGACTGCGGCGTTCAGTGATTTCCACGGCACCGGAGCCAACCCCGCCGCCAACTCCGCCTTGTCCGATACCGCCTTTGTTGCCAACCGCTTCCGCGTCGTGCAGACTCGCTGGCACGTTTGAAGCATCGGGACGGGCAAAGGAGGACAACTTGAGTTACGACAATATTATTTTTGAACAGCAGGACGGAGTGGCGCGCATCTGGCTGAACAGGCCCGACAAGCTGAACAGCTTCACGTCAGACATGCACATGGAACTGGCCAATGCGCTGACCAAGGTGGAACAGGGCGGCGCACGGGTGCTGCTTGTTTCCGGCAAGGGGAGGGGGTTCTGTGCCGGGCAAGATCTTTCCGAGCGCCAAGCGGGTCAAGGTGGTGAGCGCGTTGATCTCGGTGAAACCGTTGATAAATACTATGCGCCGCTGATACGCCGGCTGAACGCCTTGCCTCTGCCTGTTGTGATTGGTGTCAACGGTGTGGCGGCAGGTGCCGGAGCCAATCTGGCGCTGGCCGGCGGCGATATCGTCATCGCTGCCGAATCCGCTTCCTTCATCCAACCTTTCTGTCGTCTGGGCCTGATTCCGGACACGGGCGGCACTTACGTGCTGCCGCGGCTGGTGGGTCGTGCCCGGGCCATGGGGCTGGCCATGCTGGGCGACCGGCTGTCGGCCCGTCAGGCGCAGGAGTGGGGCCTGATCTGGGAATGCGTTCCCGATGCTGACTTCGAAGGGCGGCTGGATGCCTTGGCGACCCACTTCGCGGCAGCGCCAACCAAGGGGCTGTCTTACACCAAGCGTGCCATCAACCAGAGTCTGAACAATACGCTCGATGCCCAGCTTGATCTGGAGCGCGACATGATGCGTGAACTCGGCTTCAGTGAGGATTACGCCGAAGGCGTCAACGCCTTTCTGGAAAAGCGGCAACCGGTTTTCAAGGGGAAATAATGCAGACGGCACACAATGCATCAATACAGGAAATAGGTGCCCTGCCTGAAGACCCACAGGCGCTGGCGGAACTGGCCGGCCAGTCCATGTACGAACGCGATGCCGCTTCTCAGGGGCTGGGCGCCACCCTGGATGAAATCTCACCCGGCAAGGCAACCATGAGCATGACGGTGAAGGCGCACATGCTCAACGGCCACAAAACTTGCCATGGAGGCTTCATATTCGCTCTGGCTGACAGCACATTTGCATTCGCGTGCAATTCCCGCAATCTGACCACGGTGGCCTCGGGCTGCACCATTGACTTTCTTGCCCCGGCCTTCGAGGGCGACCGGCTCATAGCGCGGGCAAGTGAGTACTCTCTGGCCGGGCGCACCGGCATTTACGACGTTCATGTCAGCAATCAGGACGGCAAACCCATCGCTGTTTTCCGCGGGCGTTCCTATCGCATCAAAGGGAATGTGGTCGAGCCACAGCAGCCCGCCGTGAATGATGAGGGGCGTCCCCCTGGGGCTTGAAATTTCTGCGCGCCAAGCGCACCACGATCAAAAAGAAGGAAGGCAGGAGACAGTCATGTTGGAGAAGAAACCGGGGCGAGACCCAATCGAGCATGCCAGCCGGGACGAGCTCGAAGCGTTGCAGCTGCAGCGCCTGTCCTGGACGCTGCGGCACGCATATGAGAACGTGCCCCATTACCGCATGCGTTTCGAGGAAGAGGGTGTGCACCCGGACGACCTCAAGAGCTTGGCCGACATTGCCAAGTTTCCGTTCACGACCAAGCACGATCTGCGCGACAACTACCCGTTCAACATGTTTGCAGTGCCCCGCGAGCAGGTGGTGCGTATTCATGCATCCAGCGGTACGACGGGCAAGCCCACGGTGGTGGGCTATACCCAGCGCGATATTGACACCTGGGCAGAGCTCGTCGCACGTTCCATTTGGGCTGGTGGCGGTCGCCCCGGCGACATTGTGCACGTGGCGTACGGTTACGGCCTTTTCACCGGCGGGTTGGGGGCGCATTACGGAGCGGAACGCCTGGGGTGCACGGTAGTGCCCATGTCCGGGGGGCAGACCGAAAAGCAGGTGCAATTGATTCGCGATTTCGAGCCGCGCGTGATCATGGTCACGCCTTCCTATTTCTGCAATATCGTGGAGGAAATGCAGCGGCAGGGCATGGACCCGAAATCTTCCTCCCTGCGCATTGGCATTTTTGGCGCGGAACCCTGGACCGGTCGCATGCGGGAAGATATTGAATCCCGCGTGAACATGGATGCTGTCGACATTTACGGCCTATCGGAAGTAATGGGGCCCGGGGTGGCAATGGAGTGTGTGGAGGCCAAGGACGGCCCCGTCATCTGGGAAGATCACTTCTACCCGGAAATCATCAATCCGGACACGGGCGAGCCCGTCAAAGAGGGCGAATCGGGCGAACTGGTGATCACGTCTCTCACCAAAGAGGCCATGCCCATCATTCGCTACCGCACCCGCGACCTCACCAGCCTGCTGCCACCCACGGCGCGCAGCATGCGTCGCATCGGCAAGATCACCGGCCGTAGTGACGACATGCTGATCATCCGCGGGGTGAATCTGTTTCCCACACAAGTGGAAGAGCTGGTTCTGAAGGTACCGGAGCTGGCGCCGCACTACCAGCTGGTGGTTACGCGAGAAGGACATCTCGATGCCCTGGAAGTCCTGACCGAGGTGCGTCCGGAGTTTTCCGACATGAGGGACGAAGACCGCCAGAACGTCGGGGGTCGTCTGGGGCATCTTTTGAAGAATTATGTTGGCATCAGCGCCAAGATTACGGTGCAGCCGTGCGGGGGTGTGGAACGCACTCTCACCGGCAAAGCGCGGCGCGTCATTGACAAGCGCCCCCGTTAACAGCAATTCCCAGTCATTCTGGGGCACCATGCCCTGCGCCGGATTTCCGCGCAGGGCATTTTGTCATGTACCCACGGCGAGGCCGCCAAGGTCCAAACTACCGTCCGGCAAGACGGAGTGCATGCGGCTGGGAGGCTGGCCATGCGGGCGGGACGCGGTATGATTCGGGCTGGTTCTTCTGAAGGAAATGGCGGCATGCTGTCACTGGCGGGCAATGCTCGAATCGCTGGAATAGGCTTGGATCTTCTGCGGCTGGATCGTGTGCAGCGTGTCTTCGACCGTCATCCGGAGCGCTTTGTCCTGCGTGTGCTGGGTGAGGACGAAATCCTGGTTTTCCGGCGCCGTTACCAGCGTGACCCGAGACGCGGCATCCGCTATCTGGCCACCCGCTTTGCCGCCAAGGAAGCATTTTCCAAGGCGGTGGGCCTGGGCATGCGCATGCCAATGGCCTGGTCGCGCATGCAAACGCTCAACGCCCCCGGTGGGCGCCCCTACGTGAAACTGTCCGAACCGCTGGCGGGCTGGTATGCGGAGCGTTTTGGCATAGCACATGTTTCCGTGACTGACGAACACGATATGGTGGCCGCCTACGTGGTGGTTGAATCGCTGCCTCAGCTCCCGCAACCCTGATTCTTTCAACTCATGAGCACCAACCTTTCTAGCCTGCCACCCGGCCCCATAATGGTGGATGTCGCGGGCGACCGCCTTGCCGATCACGAACGCGACCGGCTGCAGCACCCTTCGGTGGGCGGGGTGATTCTTTTCTCCCGCAACTTCAGCGACCGCGATACGCTTACCCAACTCTGTGCAGAAATTCATGCACTGCGTGATGAACCATTGCTAATCGCTGTGGATCACGAAGGCGGGCGGGTCCAGCGCTTCCGCAGCGACGGCTTCACCGCCCTGCCGTCCATGCGTCAACTGGGCACTTTGTGGGAAAGTGATGCCCAGGCCGCCATGCGCGCGGCAACGGCAGTGGGCTTCCTCCTGGCGGCGGAACTGCGCGCCTGTGGTGTTGACCTCAGCTTCACTCCCGTGCTCGACCTCGATTACGGCGTAAGCCAGGTTATTGGCGACCGGGCCTTCCATCGAGATGCCGGCGTCGTTGCCATGCTGGCACGTGCCCTAATCCAGGGGCTTGGCCGGGCCGGCATGGCGGCTTGCGGCAAGCACTTCCCGGGCCATGGAGCAGTTGAGGCCGATTCCCACCACGAAATTCCTGTTGACGAGCGCAGCCTGGAAGCCATACTGGAAGAAGATGCCGCGCCCTATGCCTGGCTGGGTGATCTCGTCCTGCCGGCCGTTATGCCGGCGCATGTTATCTACCCCAAGGTGGATGCCGCGCCCGCCGGTTTCTCGCGCATATGGGTGCAGGATATTCTACGCCGGCGCCTGGCATACGATGGTGTGATCTTTTCTGATGACCTCACCATGGAAGGCGCCACCGTGGCTGGCGACATTCTTGCGCGCGCGCTGGCCGCACTGAATGCCGGTTGTGACATGGTGCTTGTCTGTAATCGGCCGGACTTGGCGGATGAACTTCTTGAACGCCTGGAGTTCCGTCTGCCGGAAGCTTCCATTGCCCGCCTGCGGCGTCTGATGCCGCGAGTGCCGGCGATGGACTGGAAAGCCTTGCAGCAGGATACGCAATATCAGTATGCCCAACGCATTCGATCTGAAATCCTTCCTGGCTGATCTGCCCAACCTGCCTGGCGTCTATCGGCATATCGACGCCCAGGGAGAAGTGCTATATGTAGGCAAGGCACGCGACCTCAAGCGGCGCGTCAGCTCGTACTTTCAGAAGACCGCCGCCAGCCCGCGCATTGCGCACATGGTGGCCCGTGTGGCGCGCGTTGAAGTAACTGTCACACGCAGCGAGGCGGAGGCGCTGCTGCTTGAGAACAACCTGATCAAGCGACTCAAGCCGCGCTACAACATTCTGTTCAGGGATGACAAATCCTATCCCTACCTGATGTTCAGCGGGCATGAATACCCGCGCATCGCGTATTACCGTGGTGCCACCAGCCGTAAGGGCCGGTTCTTTGGTCCGTATCCCAACAGTTGGGCGGTGCGCGAGACCATCCAGATCCTGCAACGGGTGTTCAGGCTGCGAACCTGCGAAGACAGTGTATTTGCGAATCGTTCACGTCCTTGCCTTTTGCATCAGATCGGTCGCTGTTCCGCTCCCTGTGTCGACCTGATCTCGGCCGGGGATTACCAGGCCGATGTGGACCGGGCCGTCAGGTTTCTCGACGGCCATGCCGACGATGTCCTCAAAGATATAGAAAAACGCATGTTCGCCGCTTCAGAGCGCCTGGAATTTGAGCAGGCGGCCATGCTGCGCGACCAGATGGGGGCCTTGTCACGGGTGCTGCAGCAGCAATCTATGGAACAGATAGGCAATGATGACGTCGACATTATTGCTGTGGTGTCCATGGGCGGGCGCAGCTGCGTCAACTTGGCCATGGTTCGGGGGGGCCGCCACCTCGGAGACAAGGCCTTCTTTCCATCCCATGCGGAAGGTGACGGCCCGGCTGAAGTGCTGGCGGCGTTTGTCGCGCAGCACTATATAGACAGCAAGATGCCGCCTGTGCTGGTGTGTTCACACAAATTGCCGGATCCGGAACTGCTCACCCTGTTGGCGGAACAGACAGGGGTTAAGGCTCGTCTCGTGGTGCGACCGCAAGGTGTGCGCAAGACCTGGCTGGAGCAGGTGATCAAAAATGCTGAGCTAGCGCTGAGCCGTTCCCTGAGCGAATCCAGTGCCCGAGAGGCCCGCACTCTGGCTCTGGCGGAAGTGCTCGGGCTCGATACGGACGATTCATCGCTGCAAACCCTGCGCATAGAGTGTTTCGACATCAGCCACACGGCGGGAGAGGCCACCCAGGCTTCCTGCGTGGTGTATCAGAACCACGACATGCAGCCCTCCATGTACCGCCGCTACAACATCGCCGGCATTACTCCGGGCGACGACTACGCTGCGATGCGCCAGGTATTGTCCCGTCGTTTCACCCGCGTGGCGGACGGCGAAGCCCCGTTGCCAGACGTCGTACTGATTGACGGTGGCAAGGGTCAGGTCGAAGTCGCGCGCCAGGTTTTCGTCGAGCTCGGTCTGGATACACGTGTATTGGTTGGCGTGGCTAAAGGGGAAGGGCGTAAGGTGGGTCTGGAAACCTTGGTCTTTGCAGATGACCGGGAGCCGCTTTCGCTGGGTGTGGAGTCGCCTGCTTTGATGCTGGTGGCCCAGATTCGTGACGAGGCTCACCGCTTCGCCATCACCGGCATGCGCGTGCGCCGTGCCAAGGCGCGCACTGTTTCACGGCTGGAGGAAATTGAAGGCGTTGGTGCGCGTCGCCGCCAACGTCTGCTTGCCCGTTTCGGTGGCTTTTCCGGTGTGGTGGACGCCAGCATTGACGACCTTCGTTCAGTGGAAGGTATTTCCGATGAACTGGCTGAACGTATTTATCACGCCTTGCGATGAGCAGGTTTGCACAAGCTTGAGTTAGTATTCACAGTATGCCGTTTAATCTGCCCATTGCCCTGACCTGGCTCCGCATAGCGATGATCCCGCTGATCGTCGCGCTATATTACGTGCCTACGAGTTGGGTCGCGGAAGAAACGCGCGACGCCATTGGTGCCGCGTTCTTCATCATTGCTGCGCTTACCGACTGGTTTGACGGTTGGCTTGCCCGCCGGTGGAACCAGACCTCCAGCTTCGGGGCCTTTCTCGACCCTGTGGCCGACAAACTCATGGTGTGTGCGGCATTGCTCATCCTGCTCAATCTTGACAGGGTCGACGCCTTCATTGCCCTCATCATCATCGGTCGGGAGATCACCATTTCCGCTCTACGTGAATGGATGGCCAAGATCGGGGCAAGCGGCAGTGTGGCTGTGCACAGGCTGGGCAAGTTCAAGACGGCTGCGCAGATGGTCGCCATACCCTGCCTGCTTTACTGGCAGCCACTTTATGGTGTGCCGACTGACCTCGTTGGGCAGGCCCTGATCGTCGTGGCGGCGGTGTTGACCGTATGGTCCATGTGTTATTACTTGAATCGGGCGTGGCCGGAGATCCGCGATCGCTCTAATAAAGCGTAGGAGTGTAGGGCAGGCCGCTCGACGCATCCGTCGCGCTCACAGGAGTATGTGGCAATGAGTGCCTCGATGCCAGCTGCAGTATCCATGGACCCCGCTGCCGTCCGTCGGCGGGACTGGTCTGTCATTTCCCTGGTCGGAGCTGCTCACGCCTGCTCGCACTTCTTCCAGCTTGTGCTGCCCACACTGTATTTATCGCTGGCGGCAGAATTTGGCTACGATTTCGCTCAGCTTGGCCTGCTGGCCTCTATTTTCTTCCTGCTTTCGTCCATCGGTCAGGCGTCTTCCGGTTTCATCGTCGACCGTATCGGGCCCGCTCCCGTTCTGCAGTTCGGCCTGGCGTGTTTCGTCGGGTCCGGTCTGTTGATCGCCGGTGCGAACGGCTACGTCGTGCTTTGCCTGGCGGCTGCACTGGGTGGCATAGGCAATTCGGTCTTCCATCCGGTCGATTTCTCCATTCTGAATCATCGCGTCAGTCCGGCGCGCCTCGGCCACGCCTTCAGCGCGCATGGGCTGACAGGTAATCTGGGATGGGCTCTGGCCCCCATATATATGGCAACCTCCATCCAGCTCTTCGGGTGGCGGGGAGCAGCTCTGGCTGCTGCGGCGCTTGTGGGCGTGGTCTTGCTAGGCACCTGGCTGGGGCGCGATGTGCTGACGGGTCGCAAAAGTCTGGCGGAAGAGATTCCGCTGCAGCAGGCAGGAACAGCCACCGAACGCACGGGGCATTCTGCAGCGGTTGGAAGCAAGGCCGCCGCTCCAGCCGATGCGGACGACCTTTCCCGCAAGAGTGTCGGGCAGACTTTGCAAGCCTTGGTGACCCAGCCTGCGCTGTGGGGGGCCTTTCTGTTCTTTGCATTCACGTCCATTGCCTTGTCTGCCGTGCAGAACTTCACCATTCCCATGTTGGGGTCGGTATACGGGGTGGACAAAGTGATGGCTGGTTCGGCGCTGTCGGGCTACATGCTGGCCGCTGCAGTGGGCATGGCACTGGGTGGGTTCGTGGCCTCCAGTACGCCTCGCAGCGAGTTCATTGTTTTCATGTCGCTGGCGGGGGCTGCAGCCTGCTTTGCCATGTTGGCCAGCGGCTTGCTGGGTCCGGCGACTGCGCTGTTTGCGGTAGCGCTGGCAGGCCTGTGTTCTGGTATTGCCGGCCCTTCTCGTGACATGCTCATACGCCGTGTCACGCCCAAGGGAGCCACGGGCACAGTGTATGGCCTGGTGTATTCCGGCATGGACATTGGTGCTTCGCTCGGTCCGGTCGGCTTCGGCCTGATGCTGGATCTCGGCATGCTGCGCGGGCCATGGGCTGGAGCCGCATCCAGCTTCGTGCTTGCGGCAGTGCTTGCGGTTGCCGTGGGCCGTTCTGCGGCAGCGCGCCGCCGCGCAGCTGCTGCCTGAAACTCGCGCTTCGTACCTGTTTGAAAACTCGGCCGGCTGCAGCACGACACGCCGGCCCGTGGCTATTGCCGGGCAGTCCGCAATGCGCCGACTTCGACAGGGTGGCTGCTGCGCCAGGGGTTGATGTCCAGCCCGCCCCGTCTGGTGTAGAGCGCCATCACAAAAAGTGATTCGGGCCGCAGGGCGCGCCAGATGTCGCAATACATCCGTTCGACACAATGTTCGTGAAATTCCGTATGCCGACGGAAGGACACGATGTACTTCAACAGGCTTTCGGGGTCGATGCGCGGGCCGGTGTAGCGCACCTGAACGCTGCCCCAGTCCGGTTGTCCTGTCACAGGGCAGTTCGACTTGAGCAGATGGCTGACCAAAGTTTCGCTGATCACCTCCGCACCAGGAGCTGGCTTGAGCAAGCCGGCTTCAGGCATGTATGACTCGATGGTGATGTTCAGGTCGTCCAGGCAGCGGCCCTCCAGCGGCTGCCAGGCCAGAGCATCCGCTTGCGCCATATCCAGCAGTTGCACGGACACGGGTGCGCCAGCGGCGCGGCTCAGATCGGCCTGCATTGTGGCTGCTACTTCCTGCTGACTGCTGAAGCGGCTTTCGTTGAAGGAGTTCAGGTACAGCTTGAACGACTTCGATTCGATCAAATTTGCGCTATCCGCGGGAACGATGAAGCGCGCCAATGCGACGCGGGGCAACCCCTTTTCATTCAGCCACGACACCTCATACGCATTCCATATGTCTGCTCCATACCAGGCCCCGGGCAGCTGCAGGGCGGCACGATTCTGTGTGCGGGCGATGGGAAAGAGTTGCGAGGGGTCGTAGTAACGGGGATAGGTGACTGCGCGGCCCAGCGGGGCCTGAGAAAGAGGGGAATCAGACATACAGCAGCTCAAGGCAAAACATCATTTTACCGAAGCGGGAAGCCCACACTTCAGTTTGAACAAGAAGCTTTCATTCTATGAAAATATGTTTTCATAATGTGAAAATGGCATTTTGCATCGCAGCGTTCTTCTTTTCATTTTGGGAATTTTTATTCCACATAGAGAAAAGAGTTTATTAAGTTATTGAAATTGAATAAAAAAATATTCAGTCTTATATAAGATAAAAGTGTTCTGTGCGGTGCAGCACAAGCGTAGACTTTTCCTCAACAACTTCACTTTTTCAATCACGAGGAGAAGACGCATGAGCACACGCGAAAATGAAATCCGGCAGCTGCAACGTCAATGGGCGGAAGATGACCGTTGGCAAGGGATCAAGCGCGGTTACACCGCGGAAGAAGTCATCCGCCTGCGGGGCTCCCTCACGGTGGAACACACGCTCGCCCGTCGCGGGGCCGAGAAGCTGTGGCGGCTCTTGCAGGAAGAGCCCTTCATCAATGCACTCGGCGCCCTGACGGGGAATCAAGCCATGCAACAGGTGAAGGCGGGCCTCAAGGCCATCTATCTGTCCGGTTGGCAAGTGGCTGGGGACGCCAACCTTGCAGGTGAAATGTATCCCGACCAATCCCTGTACCCCATCAATTCCGTACCTCAGGTCGTCAAGCGTATCAACAACACGCTGATGCGCTGCGATCAGATCCAGTGGTCGGAGGGCAAGGGTCCGGGTGATGAGGGCTATATCGATTACTTTGCACCGATCGTGGCCGATGCGGAAGCCGGCTTCGGAGGTGTGCTGAACGCCTTTGAACTCATGAAGGCCATGATAGAGGCTGGTGCGGCGGGCGTTCATTTCGAGGATCAACTCGCAGCCGTAAAAAAATGTGGCCACATGGGCGGCAAGGTTCTGGTTCCCACGCGCGAGGCTGTCTCCAAACTCATAGCTGCCCGGCTTGCCGCGGACGTGATGAATGTTCCGACGGTACTGGTAGCCCGTACTGACGCTGACGCGGCTGACCTTGTCACCAGCGATGTGGACGAGAATGACCGTCCCTTCATCACCGGCGAACGCACCATTGAAGGCTTTTTCCGCACACGGGCAGGCATTGAACAGGCCATTTCACGAGGCCTGGCCTACGCACCTTACGCCGATCTTGTCTGGTGTGAAACGTCCACACCCAACCTTGAATACGCGCGCAAGTTTGCCGAGGCCATTCATCGCCAGTTCCCCGGCAAGCTGCTGGCATACAATTGCTCGCCTTCCTTCAACTGGAAGAAGAACCTGGACGACGATACGATTGCGCGCTTCCAGCGCGAACTCGGGGCCATGGGTTACCGCTTCCAGTTCATCACGCTGGCGGGCTTCCACTCCCTCAACTATGGCATGTTCGAACTCGCACATGGCTACGCCCGTCGCCAGATGAGTGCCTTCGTCGAGCTGCAGCAAAAAGAGTTTGCAGCGGCCGACCTTGGTTTCACGGCGGTGAAGCACCAGCGCGAAGTTGGTACTGGGTATTTCGACGCCGTCACTCAGGCCATCGAAGGCGGACAGTCCTCCACCACAGCCCTGACCGGTTCGACTGAAGAGGAGCAGTTCGAAAGTTCCTACGCTTGAGCAGGTGGGGCACCGGGAAACTGGCGTTCTTTGTGGACGCCGTTTCCCGCGTGTCAGGCGGCCCTCCGCCAGGGGGAGACGACGGTAAGTGAAAGCCCGTTGATCTAAATCAAGATTCGCGCGCAGCCCGCACGGTATATTGCCGGCCATGCGCGCGATATCCATTTTCTCTCCACCCGCTGAGTTGTCCGACTCCGCCCGGCAGCATCGCCGCCACATGCTCGCGCGTCTGGGTCTGGCCTGGTTGGCCATGATGCAGGTCATGATGTTCGCCTTTCCCGGCTACCTGCGCCATGAAGGCATGGCACCCGATAACCTCGAGCTGCTCGATCAAGCCATCTTTCTCATGAACTGGATCAGTCTCATCCTGACTGTTCCGGTCGTGCTGTACTGTGCCCAGCCTGTTTGGGCTGGTGCGCTGAGCCGTCTTGCCCAGAAACACATCACCATGGATGTTCCCGTTGCTCTGGGCATCCTGGTCGCCTTTTTCCCCAGTGCATATGCCACCTGGGTGGGGAAGGGTGAAGTCTATTTCGATTCCGTCGTGATGTTCGTCGCTTTCCTTTTGACAGCCCGTTATCTGGAACTCTGCGCCCGTCAGGCAGTGGAAACGGGTGGTGCGAACGCTGCTATCGAAGCGTTCCGCGCAGCGGCTTCGCAGCAGGCGAACCGAATCGCATTCTGGTTTGTCACCATTCAGGTCCTTCTTGCCATCGTAGCGGGGGCCATATGGTGGTTGTACATTGATGCCAATCACGCTGTTCCGGTCATGGTGGCCATGTTCGTAATGAGCTGTCCGTGCGCCATGGCAATGGCCGTCCCCTCCACAGTTTCTGCTGCACACGCCACCCTGGCTGTGCGTGGAAACATCCCCGATTCCGAGGTTGCGGAACTGGTGCGCGCCACCGGGCGCGTCACCCGTCAGAACCTCTATGGGTCAGTTGTCTGGCACCTTCTCATGA
Organism: Alcaligenaceae bacterium; assembly: GCA_029263795.1. Taxonomy (GTDB): domain Bacteria; phylum Pseudomonadota; class Gammaproteobacteria; order Burkholderiales; family Burkholderiaceae_B; genus Yanghanlia. The sequence continues at coordinate 642 of JAJUFI010000028.1, read as the reverse complement.
CGCCGCTCGCCGCAGTCGGCCTGGTGGCGCCGTGGGTGGCAGCTCTGAGCATGTTGGTCTCTTCGCTGGTGGTTGCTGGTAACGCATGGCGCATGTATCGCCGCCAGGTGCGTTCTGCAGCGGCGGCCAATTGGGCCTCCGCAGCCGTCCAGGGCTGAGAATGACTGGCTCGCTACTTCTTCTGTTGCCTATCGCACTCATTTTTGTGGTGCTGATTGGTGCGCTGTTCTGGTGGTCCATTTTCGCCGGCCAGTACGACGATACGGAAAAAGGCGGTGAATCGATTCTCTTGGACGATGACTCGCCCGGCGACCAGGAATCGACCAACAACGATCGACGCTGACAGAGGCTCGGCCCTGTCAAATTTTTCGCAGCTCTGATCCACACGCCCAAGGCGACTTGTGGCGGGGAAGCATCAAGTCCTGTTTAGCGGGTACGGCCTTGATGCAGATCAAGGCTGCAGGCATAGCCATGCGGGATCATGCTCGCGATTGTTTTTCATAATATTTGAGGGGAAGCTCATGGGTACTTCCGATACGCTCGGAAAACAGCCTGAAGTCTTCAACTACGACGTGGTGAGAAAGTTCGCCATCATGACCGTAGTTTGGGGAGTTGTCGGCATGGCTGTCGGTGTGTGGATTG
>JAJUFI010000191.1 GCA_029263795.1 Alcaligenaceae bacterium | reverse complement strand
GCTCACTTGCGAAGAACTGGGCATCACGCAGGTTGGCTACCGTACGGAAAACGCGGGTGGCTACATGGGCGACGGCTTTTCACGCATCTCGGGCAAAGTGTGCGTGGTTGCCGCTCAAAACGGCCCTGCCGCCACCCTGCTGGTGGCCGCAATGGGCGAGGCGATGAAAGCGTCGATTCCCATGGTTGCGCTGGTGCAAGACGTCAACCGTGATTTGACTGACAAGAACGCTTTTCAGGAATACGATCATTTGTCTTTGTTCGCAGGTTGCACGAAATGGGCGCGCGTGGTGAATCGTGCTTCACGTGCGGAAGATTACGTGGACATGGCGTTTACCATCGCCGCGTCCGGGCGTCCCGGCCCCGTCGCGCTGATGCTGCCTGCCGATATGCTGCTGGAGGAAATCTCTGAAGGCGCGCGCAAGGCGAGCCTGGGCAACTTCCCGCTTGATCGTTCACGCCCTTCCACTGCGCGCATTGAAGAAGCCGCAAAGCTCATCGCTAATGCTCGCCGTCCCGTCGTGATCGCCGGCGGCGGTGTGCACCTGTCCGGCGCTGCAGAAGTCCTGGCAAAGCTGCAGGAACAAGCACATTTGCCCGTCGCAACCACAATGATGGGCAAAGGTTCCGTGTCGGACCTGCATCCGTTGACCATTGGGGTTGTCGGTGCTGCCATGGGTGTTAACAGCCCGACCCGTTACCAACGCGAGCTCATTACTGAAGCAGATGTCGTTGTACTGGTCGGCAATAGGGCCAATCAGAACGGCACGGATTCCTACAGCCTCTATCCGAAATCGGCTCAATACATTCATATTGATATCGATAGCCAGGAAATTGGTCGCAATTACGAAGCCTTCCGCCTCCAGGGAGACGCACGCGAAACGCTGGACGCTTTGGTTCAGGCGCTTGAACAGACTGATCTCACCGTGCGGGCGCAGAACCGTGCTGCCGTAGAAGCACGTATTGCGGAAGGCAAAGCGAAGTACAGGGAAGAAGCCCAAACGGTATTGCATTCCGACAATTCGCCAATCCGTCCCGAGCGACTGATGACCGAGCTGGACGCCCTGCTGGAAGAAGACGACATCGTGGTGTCGGACGCCAGCTATTCCTCGTTCTGGACGGTCAATTACCTGACAGCCAAACGCGCCGGGCAAAGATTCCTCACCCCGCGCGGCATGGCCGGTCTGGGTTGGGGGCTTCCGATGGCCTTGGGTGCGCGCGTGGCAGCCCCCGACCGTACCGTTTATTGCGTCTCCGGGGACGGCGGCTTCGGCCACGTCTGGTCTGAGCTCGAAACTGCCCGCCGAATGAACCTCAAGGTGGTTCTCATTGTTCTGAACAACAGCATTCTCGGGTTTTCGAAGCATGCCGACAACGTACGGTTCGGGACCCACTCTACTGCCGTGGACTTCGCTCCAGTAGACCATTGCTCCGTTGCGCGCGGTGCCGGATGTGAAGCGATCGCCGTTGAAGAACCGAGCCAATTGGCTGCCGCGTTGCGCCAGGCAAAGGCCAATGAAGTCACGACACTGGTGGAGATCCGTTGCGATCCTAACGCCTTCCCCCCTTTCACCAACTACGCTGACCTGGATCTGCACGTATGAACAAGAACACAGCCTTTATCACGGGCGCCGCCGGCGGCATCGGGTCAGCCCTCGCCAAACGACTGGCACGTACGGGCCACAACCTCTTCCTGACTGACTACAACGAGTCGGTACACGAGCTGGCCACAGCGCTGACCAACGAATATAAGATCCAGGCTTGGTCAGAATGCGCTGACATTTCGGATGAGGAAGCGTTGCGCACCCTTGCCGCTCGTGCGATCGAAACGATGGGCGGATGCGCGATTCTGGTTAACTGCGCCGGTGTCTCGCCGAAAGGCAATGGCGGCCCCATTCCGCTGGAGTCAGTAAAGATCGCGGAATGGGATAAGGTGATGCGTATCAACCTGACCGCGCCATTCATCCTGTGCCAGGAAATCATCCCTCAAATGGCGCAAGCCGGTTACGGCCGAGTTGTTAATGTGGCATCCCGGTCTGGCCGGATGCACGTGCCGCCAGCTGGCCTGGACTATCACGCCTCCAAGGCTGGGATGATCGGCCTTAGCCGGGCACTCGCGGGCATTTATGCGTGCAACGGTGTCACCGTCAACTGCGTCGCACCGGGGCGGGTCGACACCCCCATGACCAAGACAACCAAACCAGAACTTCTGGCTCAGGCACAGCAGCTTATCCCGGCACGCCGCTTTGCTTCGCCCGACGAAATTGCTGCCTCCATCGAATTCCTAGTTTCGCCAGACGCATCCTACATCTCAGGCAGCTGTATGGATGTGAACGGCGGCGTTTACATGAATTAGCAATACCAGCCATACCACCTTAGGAGACTTTAAATGAAGAAAAATCTGTTGATGCTCAGCATCGTTGCCTGTTTCGCCTCACCCGTCATTGCTGCGGATTTCCCCGCCAAGGAAGTCACAATGACGGTGAACTATGGCCCCGGCTCTAACACCGACGTCACTTCGCGGGTGCTTGCGGCCCAACTGGAGAAAGAACTGGGCAAACCTGTGGTGGTGGATAACCGCGCAGGCGCCCTGGGCACGCTGGCCGTTTCCTGGCTCGCCAACCAGCCGGCCGACGCGCACCGCCTGGGCGTGGTGACGTATGCCACCCAGGCAATTGCCCCTCACCTCATGAATATCAACTACACCATGGACGATTTTGCTTGGGTCTGTGGGTTTGGCCGGTATCGCTACGGCGTCGCGGTACGTGCGGATTCTCCCTACAAAACCGTGGACGACCTCGTCGCCGCAGCAAAAGACAAGGGCATCTTCTTTGGTGGCACATCCACACCCAACCTCCTTGCCTTGTTGGAACTGGGCCGTGTCAGCGGCGGCAAATTCGAACAAATCGCCTATAAATCCGGTGGCGAAGTCACCACGGCGCTGCTCGGCGGCCACATAGAGGCTCTGGTTCAGAACCCATCCGACATTCTGCCTCACGTGGCCAGCGGCAAAATGCGCCTGTTGGCCTCTGCCAGCCCCATGCGTTGGCCGGAAGTACCGGACGCTCCCACGCTGCGCGATGCGGGCTACCCGGTCGAAGTCGATTCCTGGGTTGGCCTTGCGGTCAAGAAGGGGGCAGACGAGAACGCTGTGAAGCGCCTGGAGACCGCCTGCCTGAACGCCGTCAAGGACCCAGAGACTGCCAAGCGCATTGCCCAGCTTGGCATTGACCCCTCCGGCCTCACAGGCGCTGAGTATCTGGATGCGCTAAAGTCCGGTTATGAAACCATGGGGCAGGCCATCAAGGCTGCCAACATGCCCCGCATGACTAACTAAGCCGCGTGCCTGAGCACTCCGGCCGACCGGAGTGCTCACCCGCGAGTGCACCCAAAAGCAAAAGAATTGCCATGATCCAAGCGCTCAGCCCGATCGGCGGGCAGCCTAGTCTTTCTGAAATTGCGTATCAGCAGATTCGCAGTGCCATCGTGAGCGGACAGCTTCAGTCAGGCCAACGTCTGGTATACCGCAGCGTTGCAGAAGAACTTGGCATCAGCCCGACGCCGGTGCGAGACGCTATCCAGCGTCTGGTTTCTGACGGCGCTTTGCAAGCGGACGAAAGGGGAGTGGCATACGTTCCCATCGTCACCCCGGCCGATTACATTGAAATCATCAACCTGCGACTGAATCTGGAAGGTCTGGCTGCCGATGCTGCGGCGGCGCGCGTGGATGGCAGAGAACACACTGCGGAAGCGCTCGCACAGACGCATGAGCGGCTGGCGCAATGTAAAAGTGAAGGGCGAATAGATGAAGCCCTCTTTGAAAACGAGCGCTTCCATTCCCTGTTTGTGAAAGCGGCAGGAATGCCCGTTCTTGAAGAGCTGATCCGCTCGCTGTGGTTACGTAGCGGGCCTACCGTCCGCCTGCTTTACTCCGGCAACAGCAACGGCCATAACGGCCACCCTCATGAGCAGCTCATACAGGCGATTCAGAATGGTGACCGGCTAAAGGCACGTGCCGCGGTCGAGGAAGACCTTAAAACCGCCGCCCGACACATCCTTCTTCAGCTGGACCCAGAGGCCCAAATACCGGGCAATTGGGTGTGAGC
>JAJUFI010000061.1 GCA_029263795.1 Alcaligenaceae bacterium | reverse complement strand
TTCCATAGCGGGGGCAAGAACCCCTTCCTCCACACACTCAACCATTATGCTGGTCAGCGCCGCGGCATAAACGCTCCAGGCTTCCGGCGGCACAGCGACCGTCACCAGGCCGGCACCCACCCTGGCCGCCGCCATTGCCACTAGACGCGCCGCACCCGTCATGCGCGCACCGCCGGACACGAGCACATGTCCACGGCGGTACTTATGCGTTTCGTTCTCCGGCCATGGGAATGAGTGATTCCAGAGTGGCGGCGCGTTTTCGAATGTCGCGGCTGCCACCGAATCGAGAACAGCTTCGGGAATGCCGATGTCTGCCACCACAATGTCTCCGCATAGCGCACGACCAGGGAAAAGCACATGCCCGGGTTTCTTGCGGAAAAAGGTGACCGTGAGCGCCGCCTGAACCGCCACGCCCCGTACCTGGCCAGTGGCACCATCCACGCCGCTTGGCATGTCGACGGCACATACCGGCAGGCCACGCTGCTCCACAGCGCACAACATCTCAGCAGCCAAACCGTCGACATCCCGCGACAGGCCGGCACCAAACAATGCATCTACCACCAGCTCCACGCCGTCAAGCAAGCCGGTATGCATGGAACGAATTTCGCCCTGCCACCGGGCGGCATGCCTGGCAGCATCGCCCCGCAAGGCATCGCGTTCGCCCAGCAGGGCCAGAGTCACCTTCCAGCCGGCCTCCTGCAGCAGGCGCCCCACCACGAAACCGTCCCCGCCGTTATTTCCCGGCCCGCACAACACCAGTACCGGGCATGGCCGCCAGCGGGCTTGCAGCGCCGCGGCAACGGCCCGCCCTGCCGCCTCCATGAGTTCGAACCCGGGCACACCTGAAGTGATGGCCGCCTGGTCGGCCTGACCCATTTGTTCTGGAGTAAGCAGTAAGTGCATCGAAGTGGCTGGCATGGAGAGTCTCCAAAATTTGAAACAGTAGCGGCCCGGAGCCCATGTTATCTTGCCTAATTGTGCGCGGGAACGGCTGGACCGACTTTGACCACGGTCACATGCCACGTCTTGCTCCAACACTGACTATCTTCCGGGAGGCAGGTCTTGCCCAATTTTGCGCGGGAACGAACATGACGCCCATTCTCAAGATCTCCGGCCTCACGAAAACCTATGCCTCCGGCTTTCAGGCATTGAAAGGCATAGACCTGGAAATTTATTCCGGTGAAATCTTCGCCCTACTCGGCCCAAACGGCGCAGGCAAGACCACGCTGATCAGCATCGTGTGTGGTCTGGTCAACCCCAGTGACGGTTCCGTGAATGTCGGCGGCCACGACATCATTCGTGATTACCGTCAGGCGCGGGCACTCATTGGCTTGGTGCCACAGGAATTGACTACGGACGCCTTCGAGACAGTCTGGAACACCGTCAGCTTCTCACGCGGGTTGTTCGGAAAGAAACCTGACCCGGCCCATATCGAGAAAATCTTGCGCAGCCTGTCTCTCTGGGACAAAAAGGACAACCGCCTGATCACATTGTCTGGCGGCATGAAGCGCAGGGTGTTGATCGCCAAGGCGTTGTCGCACGAACCACGCATCCTGTTCCTGGACGAACCCACCGCCGGCGTGGACGTATCACTGCGTCAAGATATGTGGGCCCTGGTGCGCACACTGCGCGACACGGGTGTGACCGTCATCCTCACCACCCATTACATTGAAGAAGCCGAGGAAATGGCCGACCGTGTCGGCGTCATCAACCGGGGGAAACTCATTCTGGTACAGGAAAAGCATCAGTTGATGCTGTCCCTGGGAAAGAAAGAACTGATTCTGCTGCTCGATCAAAACCCCAATCCCCTTCCGGGCGCGCTGGCCGCTTTCGGGTTGCGGCGCGGCCCAACGCCGGGCGAACTGATCTACACCTATGACAGCCAGAACAATGACATAGCGGCATTGCTGGCCACCATCGAGCGATGCGGGCTGCAATTGAAAGACATCCAGACACGGCAAAGCTCGCTGGAGGACATTTTTGTGGAACTTATCGGGAGCAACACATGAACTGGCAGGCGATCAGGGCCATCTACCTGTTTGAAATGGCGCGAACACGTCGAACCCTGCTGCAAAGCATCATCGCCCCCGTCATTTCAACCTCGCTTTACTTCGTCGTGTTCGGAACAGCCATCGGCAACCGAATCAACGAGATTGCCGGCGTTGGCTACGGCTCATTCATCGTGCCCGGCCTGATCATGCTGACCCTGCTCACTCAGAGTGTATCGAACGCTTCATTTGGTATTTATTTCCCGAAGTTCACAGGCACGATCTACGAGATTCTTTCAGCTCCCATCTCGCACATGGAGATTGCGCTTGGCTATGTGGGTGCCGCAGCTACAAAATCCATCATTCTGGCCGTCATCATTCTTGTTACGGCTACGCTGTTTGTACCGGTTCGCATCGACCACCCTTTCTGGATGCTTGCCTTCCTGCTACTGACGGCGATCACCTTCAGCTTGCTGGGTTTCATCATCGGGATATGGGCAGATGGTTTTGAAAAACTCCAGCTGGTTCCCCTGCTGATCGTCACCCCGCTCACATTTCTGGGCGGAAGCTTCTATTCCATCGACATGCTGCCTGCCTTCTGGCAGAAGGTCACTTTGTTCAACCCGGCTGTGTACCTGATCAGCGGCTTTCGCTGGAGTTTCTACAGCATCGCTGACGTGAACGTGGCGGTAAGCCTGGGCATGACCCTGTTTTTCCTGATGCTTTGCCTGGCTCTGATTTCCTGGATCTTCCGTACCGGATACCGGCTAAAGAGCTGAGGGGTTCTGGCTATTAGAACCTTCAGGCCGATGCAGGGTGATCGGCCCATGGCCAGAGCACTGGACCGGTTTCAGTCGCGGAAGTTGTTGAACTGCAGCGGAAGGTCCACATCCGTCTTACGCAGCAGGGCGATTGCAGCCTGGAGGTCGTCGCGCTTCTTACCGGAAACTCGTAGCTTGTCGCCGTTAATCTGCGCTTCGACCTTCAGCTTGGCCGCCTTGAGCGCGGCAATCAGTTTCTTGCTGATGGCCTGCTCCAGCCCGTGGCGGATGGTCACCTGGCGCCTGGCACCGGATACGTTTTCGCTTGCCTCACCCACTTCCATGCAGCGCACGTCGATATTGCGTGCGGCAAGCCGCCCCCGCAGGATGTCCAGCATCTGGTTGAGCTGGAAGACGCTTGGAGCATGCTGGGTGATGACATATTCATTGAGTTCGAAACTGGCATCGACGCCTTTGAAGTCAAAGCGCTTGGCCAGTTCGCGATTGGCCTGATCGACCGCGTTGACGAGTTCGTGCTTGTCGACCTCGGACACGACGTCGAATGAAGGCATGGTACAGCTCCTTAAACGTGAAACAGGTATTTTAAAGGCGCCCGGCAGGGCCGGACGCCTCAGGCGGCACGAAGCTACGGCTCAGGAGACAGCGTCGAGCTCTTCGGCCTTCTTGCGCAGCTCAAACTTCTGGATCTTACCAGTGGAGGTTTTGGGAAGCTCGCAGAAGACGACGTAGCGCGGCACTTTATAGCCCGCCATGTGCTTCTTGCAATGTGCAATGATGTCCTCCGCAGTGACCTCAGCACCTTCCTTCAGTTCGAGAAAGGCGCAGGGGGTTTCGCCCCAGCGAGCATCGGGCTTGGCCACAACTGCTGCTGCAAGCACGGCAGGGTGCCTGTAAAGCGCGTCTTCCACTTCAATGGAAGAGATGTTTTCCCCACCGGAAATGATGATGTCTTTGCTGCGGTCCTTGATCTTCATGTAGCCGTCGGCGTCGGCCACCGCCAGGTCTCCACTGTGGAACCAGCCCCCGGCAAGAGCTTCCTGAGTGGCTTTGGGGTTCTTCAGGTAACCCTTCATGACCATATTGCCGCGGAACATGATTTCACCCATGGTTTCGCCGTCTTGAGCAACCACTTCCATGGTGGCGGGGTCCATGACGTATGCTCCTTCCTGCAAATGGTAGGCCACGCCCTGGCGCGCATTGAGCCGCGCCCGTTCGCCGATGTCCAGGTTCTGCCAGTGTTCATGCTTGGGGCAGACCGTGGCGGGCCCATAGGTTTCCGTCAGACCATAAACGTGCAGCAGGTCAAAACCCATGCGTTCCATGCCCTCGATCATGGAGGCCGGGGGTGCTGCTCCGGCCACCAGAGCCTTCACGCCGGCCGGAACGCCTTCCTTCAGGGAATCAGGGGCGTTCACCAGCATGCTGTGCACAATGGGCGCACCGCAGTAATGGTTCACACCGTGCTCGCGTATTGCGTCGAAAATGGCCTTGGGCTCGACGCGCCGCAGACAGACGTTCACGCCCGCCCTGGCTGCTACCGCCCACGGGAAGCACCAGCCGTTGCAGTGGAACATGGGCAGGGTCCAGAGATAAATGGCATGCTTGGGCATGTCCCATTCCATGATGTTCGAGATGGCTGCCAGCGCAGCACCCCGATGGTGGTAGACCACCCCCTTGGGGTTGCCCGTAGTGCCGCTGGTGTAGTTCAACGCGATGGCATCCCATTCATCCCCCGGCAACTGCCAGGCGTATTCCGGGTCGCCCTGGCCAATGAAGCTTTCGTACTCTATGTCGCCGACCGTTTCCCCCGCCTCACCCAGCACGGGGTCGACGGCATCAATGACCTTGATGGGTTTGTCTGACTGCCGCAACTCAAGCGCGCGGCGAGCCACGGGCGCAAATTCGGAATCCACGATCAGGACACTGGCTTCCCCGTGGTCAAGGATGAAGGCCACGGTCTGCGCATCCAGACGCGTGTTGATGGTGTTCAGCACGGCACCCGTCATGGGCACACCGAAGTGCACCTCCACCATGGGCGGCGTATTTGGCAGCAGCACTGCGACCGTATCCCCTTTTCCCACCCCTGCGCGCTCCAGGGCACTGGCCAACTGACGACAGCGGCGGTAAGTTTCGGACCATGTGCGGCGGATGGCGGCCTCTCCGGAACCGTGGATGATGGCCGTGCGGCCCGGATAAACCCTGGCGCTGCGTTCGATGAACGATAGCGGCGACAACGGCCGGTAATTGGCTTCCGTACGGGGGAGATCCTGGTCGTAGATGCTCATGGTTTGCCTCCTCAAATATTATTTTGTATGAAGTTTGGATGAATACTAACTCAAGCGGGAAATCAGATCACCCAGACCGCTGCTGCGGTGTACCCTCTGTTGAACGGCAAACTCCAGCAATGCCTGCCCGCCCGGGTTCACCAGTGTGAAACGACGGCTTGCCCGAGTAATGCCTGTGTAGACGAGTTCACGTGTCAGTACGGGTGTGGGGGCAGACGGCAGGGCCAGCACGGTGTGTTGGAATTCCGACCCTTGCGACTTGTGGACTGTGAGTGCGTAAACGGTTTCCACATCGTCCAGTCGATTGGGTGCGAACCAGCGTACGCCCTCGCCTTCGCCGTCGGCAAATGCAACGCGCAGAATTGTGCCCCCACCTGGGGCCGGCAGTGGAAGCACCAGGCCGATGTCACCGTTGGTCAGGCGCAGTGAGGGGTTGTTGCGGGTGACCATGACGGGACGCCCAGCATACCAGCCGCTGGTCCCGGGAATCAGGCCGCGCGAATGCAGGGTGCGCGCGATCGACGCGTTCAGGCCGGCAACTCCCCATGGCCCGTTTCGGACCACACACAAAACCTGAAACTGCCGATGCCTCTGCAAAATATCCAGGGCCCAGGCGTCACGCCGGGCAGGATCCTCCGGTGCCTGCATACCGTTGAGCAATTCCAGATATTGACCATAGCCATGCACCACCATGCTTTCATCGAGTTGCTCAGCCGCGTGGTCGGGCTCAATGCAGGCGAGGTCCTCGGGCGGGTCAGCCAGCAGTGCTTTGACGGCCGGGAAGTCGCCCCGGTTGACCGCCATTGCCAGACAACCGATTCCACTGGATTCGCCAAAGCGGTAGCTGAATCGCAACATGGCCACTGCTTGGTCCAATGGCCTGCCAGATGCGTCCTGAATCTCTGAAGGCACGGTTTGGCCCGTCGTGTCGCCGAGCCAGTTCACCACAGACGGTACGTAGTGGCCACGGACCGCCCGCTGGCACAGCTCACTCAACACGGAACCAGCTTCCACTGAGGAGAGTTGGTCCTTGTCGCCAATGAGGATGAGGCGGGCATGTGGAGGGAGTGCGGCGAAAAGATCGGCCATGTCGCTCAGCGACACCATGGATGCTTCGTCGACGACAAGAACATCCAGGGGCAGCGGGTTGTCTGCGTTGTGCCGGCGCTTGCGCACGTGTGGACGCCCGCCGAGCAGACGGTGCAGCGTAACCACCTCGGTCGGGATGGTGCCCTGCAGGACGCTGCCTCCCAGGCGTTCCAGAGGAAGCTCCCCTACCTTGCTGCTGATTGACTCGCTCAGGCGCGCCGCCGCCTTGCCCGTTGGTGCAGCAAGCCGAATGCGCAGCGGCTGCCAGCCGGAGACTTCCACACCGGCGGCATTCTGGCGATGAGCATCCAGGTGCAGCGCCTGCAGAAGTGCGAGCAGACGAACCACCGTCGTGGTCTTGCCGGTGCCGGGGCCACCGGTTATGACGGCAAATCGCTGTCTGGCTGCCAGCGCGCAAGCCATGCGCTGCCAGTCGACATCGTCGCGGGGCAGCACAGGCCCGAACAGCTCTGTCAGAAGGGCTCTTACGCGATTAGCCGCCGGCTGGCTTTCTTCAGACAAACCATCCAGTCGCTGCACGACCCCTTCCGCCACCAGCCATTCATAGCGCCAATAGCGGTAAAGATAAAACCGCCCTGCCTCATGTACCAATGGAGCAGGTGTGCTGCCATCGGAAATGATGTTCCCGGGAAGCTCGGCCCAGTTCTGAGGAGCCAGCCGCCTGAGAAGTTCCGCTGGCGATACAGGTGGCTCCGTTTCCACGGCATGATGCCCCACGGGTGGGCGGACCTCTTCCGCGGGCGGCAAGTTGAGGACACGCTCGGGGCCACGCTGGGCGGCATCCAGATCCAGACACACATGCCCGCGCCCCAACTGATGACTCACCAGCGCGGCAAGTAATAAAGAGCGTCCATCAGCATCCGGGCGTTCCCCATGTAGAAACCGGGCGAATTCAAGGTCCAGAAGACGCAGCCAGCCGGCTGCATACCAGCCTTCCAGCCAATGCAGAACCTCGACCGGCGTGAGAGCATCCGAGCCGTCGTACGAAGGCGGCGGGCGATTTCCGTCGAACGCCAGATCAAGCTGTGTGCTCATGCCCCACCCTCCCTGCACAACTCTGCAGCGGAACCGCCGCCCGACCCGCTGTCAAACAGGCGGGCCATTTCTTTCATGACCGCTTGTGAAGGGCGCTCAATGTGCAGACCCTGACTGCTTGCACCGGTGCCGCGCAGGAAGAACACCAACCCTCCACCCATATGGCGCTCATAGTCATAGGAGCTTCCCAGCCGTGACTGAAGCAGACTGTGCAATGCATACAGATAAAGGGCCAGTTGCAGGTCGTACCGGTGCCCCAGGATACTGACCTGGAGGGCCTCGGCGGTATAGGAAGCATCCACCGGCCCCAGCCAGTTCGATTTGTAATCCGCCACGTAATACCGCCCCTCGTGCTCAAAAACCAAGTCCACAAACCCTCGCAGCAGGCCGCGCAAATGTCCGTGTGAAATCTGTGCCCGCGGTTTTCCGGGCAGGAAATGCTTGCCCACCAGTGCATCCAGATCAGGCAGGTGCAGGTCGTCTATTCCAAACCAGAACTCCATTTCTGGAAGTAAGCTGTTCAAGCACGACAGCTGCACGGGGCTGGCGCCCCCACCCAGTTCAAAGGGCCGGGTGAAGAAATCTTCCAGCCAGTGGGCCACCGCATCTGCATGCTCTTCCCATCCACGGCTGCGACAGCGCCTTTGCACGTGCTCGTACAGCGAAGCAGTATCATCCAGCACGGCTTGAGGCCCCTGACGGAACACCCATTCAATGAGTTCGTGCAAGAAGCTTCCCGCTGCCGCGCCTTTGGGAAAACGGTGCAGACCCTCACCTTCTGCTGCGGGCGTAAGCCAGGACGGGAATCCGGGTTCGAGAAACGGTTCCTCTGCAGCATAGGCCTCGAGAAAATTATCCAGCCGGGCGTCGTCCGGCAATGCCGGCCCGCTAGCATTATCAAGGACCGGCCCACCCACCGACTGCATGTTCATCACCATGCGACTAAGGGCGGAATAGCTGGTCAATTGCCAGGCCTGCTCAATATGCCGGCTCATGGTACGCCACACCGGAGGTGCTTCCTGCATGGAAACCTCACTGCGATAGCTTCCGGACAAGGGTTCAGGAAAAGCCACCACACTGATGGCATCGCAGGTGTCTGCCATTGCCCGCAGGCCGTCTTCAAGCTTTTCCGGCTGGCAGGCAGCTTCGCCAATGATGTAACCAATGGCGGAAGCCTCCAGCTTCTTGCCTGCGACCACCCCCATCCAGCATGCATGGCGTGATCGGGTGAGCGCAACATAAAGCTTGCGCAAGTCTTCGGCCAGCCGCTCGCGTTCCAGCAGTGACTGTATCCTCAGCAAAGTTTCCTGGTCGGCATCCGCACTGCAGCTCAGAACGTGCAGTGCGCCGCTTTCATCATGCCAGGAGACCGGAAACTCAAGGGACGACCCGGTGGGTCGGCTGTAATGGCCGTAGGGATAAAAAACCAGTGGGTATTCCAGCCCTTTGGACTTGTGGACCGTCACGATCTGCACCAGGCCAGCGTCGCTTTCCAGCCGCAGGCGCGACACATCGCCATCTGCGTCAGCATCGCGACCCGCCGCAATCTGCTCTTCCAGAAAGCGTATTAGCGCGTGTTCGCCGTCCAGTGCGGTGGACGCGCTCTGAAGCAACTCAGCCAGGTGGAGGAGGTCCGTCAGCTGACGTTCGCCTTCAGTTCCGCCGGCCTCCTGCAGCGCGAACAAGCGGGCAGGAACACCAAACTCGTGCATGAAGCGTCGCAACATGGGCAATACACCGCGCAACCTCCACTCTTCCTTATAGCTGACAAAGCGCTCCAGCATGGATTCCCACTGAGCTTCGTCATGCACCAACTCATCCAGCGTCTGCCAGCTCAAGCCCAGCGAAGCGGTGGCCAGAGCCGCGCGCACATAAGCTCCCTTCTCGGGTTCGGCAGCCGCCCGCAGCCAGGCCAGCACTTCCCTGGCTGAGGAAGTGGCGTAAACCGAAGCCTTTTCGGACAGATAAACGCTGCGTATGCCACGCTTGCGCAGTTCCTGGGCCAGCCAGCCTGCCTGCCGCTGGGTACTAACCAGAACGGCAATATCCCGGGGCTGCAGCGCAGTAAAGCGCTCGCCATTCTGGAAGCCAGCCCTGTTCTGTCGTGCCAGCTGCAGCAGGCGCAGAATTTCCGATGCACAAGCAGCCGCAATGTCTTCATCGCCAAAAGAAGATTCAGCATCGGCATGAAACCATATCGTCAATGCTTGCTGAGCCTCGCCGTCCACCGTGAACTCGCCCGGGTCACGCGCGGCATCGACGGCAAGGAAGGGCACCGGATTCAGCTCGGTCCCGTCTTCCTGTATGCGGCGGAACAGAAAGGCTCCGCTTGGCCGGCCAGTCTCGGCCCATTGGAAGACGTGATTAACCGCGGCAACCATGCACTCGCTTGAACGGAAGTTGCGAGTCAGCGTGTGGATGCGCCCTTCACAAGCGTGGCGGGCACGCAAATAGGCATGGATGTCTGCTCCACGGAAGGCATAGATGGCCTGCTTGGGGTCGCCTATCAGAGCCAGCAGCGCATCGCTGGGGTTTTCCTCAACACCATAGATGCGGTCAAAAATCCGGTACTGAACGGGGTTGGTGTCCTGAAACTCGTCAATAAGCGCTGCAGGAAACTGGCGTCGCACCAAAGCGGCCAGCCGCGAGCCATTGGGGCCCTGCAGGGCCGCATCCAGCTGTTCAAGCAGACCATTGAAATCCAGCATGGCCCGTTGGCGGCGCAGTTGCGCAGTTCGCCGTGCGACCCAGACTGCGGCGTGACAATATGCGCGTTTCACTTCGCTGTTCAAGGCCTCCAGGCGTTCGCGCAAAGTCTGCATGTCGGCCAGGCCTGGGTGGTCGGGCACTTTGCCAGGGTCTTTCCAGACCTCGGTCAGGCCAGCGGGGGTGAGCTTGTCCCAGGCGACTTGTGAGGCGCCAAAGGGGAGGATCTCGTTCGAGTCCAGCGCCCAGGCAGCCAGCTTGTCCAGCCAGGAATCCCAATTATTTTTCCGCAACTTGCCCTTGTGGTAGAGGCCTTCGTCGAATGCCTGCGACAATATCTCGCGAATTTCCTCGCTCCAACGAACCCAAGGCTGCTTGTATGCCGCCAATGCCTGCTTCACCTTTTCCGCCAGCTCGGCCGGGCTCGAATTCCCCTCTTCCGGCAAGTACGAAACTTTAGGCAGCCACCGCAGGTGCAGGTCGGATGCCAGTGCATCGCACCCGCCAAATACGGAACTGATACGGGCGAAATCATCGACGGGCAGCGCTGCAACAAACAATCGCCAATAGTCGCGGGTGGCCTCGGCCACGGTTTCCGCCGCATCGACATCCATCTCGACGTTGAAGAGACTGGCACTGTCGAAAGCGTGTTCGCGCAAGATGCGGTAGCACCACGCATCAATGGTGGATACCGCGGCATCGTCCATCCATTCGGCGGCGATCCGCAAGCGATGTGCGCAGCTGCGCCACTGCTCCTCCGGGTACTCCTCACGCAATTGCCGGAGGAAGGCATCACCCTCCGTCTCTCCCAGAAAACATGCTGCCGCTTCGGTCAGCCGCGCACGAATCCGGTCGCGCAGCTCATCCGTTGCCGCACGGGTGAATGTGACCACCAATATTTCAGGCGGCGTCATCGGGCGACCCGCCTCCATACCATGCCCCAGCACCAGACGCACATACAGGCTGGCGATAGTATAGGTTTTTCCCGTGCCTGCGCTGGCCTCAATCAGCCGGCTGCCCCAAAGGGGAAACCGCAATGCATCCAGGGGTACCGTAGACGGAGCGGAAGCCTTTCCTAGCTGACTCATGCTTCCTCCGTTTTGTCACGCAGCGCGATGAACAATGGCCTGTACAGCCTCAGAGCCCAGCGGGCCATCTGGCCACCTGCCAGCAGGGATTCCTTGGTGGGATAAGCGCGTGATTCATAAAGTGATTCCTCGCGGCCTTCGCGGTTCCATTGTTTCTGGAAGCAGTGATCCATGGCGCCCCTGAGTGTTTCCATTTCCAATAGCTCCTGCCAGGCATCGTCGTTTTCGACATCCACGCCCAGCGGAATCGCAGTGAGTATTTCGCGAGCAAATTCCGCCTTCACCGGCAAAGGCCTGCACATGCCTTGAACCCATGCATCCAGCAGGACGTCCAGCCAGCTTCCCGCCCGTTCGGTGTCCAGGGGAGCGAGGTTCGCGACCCCGGCCGGACTCACCACAATGGTGCGCAGGCGCAGTCCCATGCTGTTGGCGGCAAGATGCTGCACCCAGTGACCCAGCAGTTTTTCATCGCGCCATTCCTGCTTAGCGCCCGAGGTCAGATTCGACGCCTGCATGTGCAGCAGCAGGGTTTCATCACCTTCACCCCTGCGCAAACCATGCAACCAGCCGCCAAGACCAGGGGTTCCGACACGAGTACGGCGCAGTTCGAACGATTCTTCGACCACCAAGGGCCAGGTCTGCAGGAGCTGCTGGTAGCGCCCGAACATGGATTTCAGCAAACCAAGGCTTTCTGTCGCCTGAACCTGGCCTGCAGCTCCAAAGGCGAGCACCCCGCTGCCTTGCAGGCGCGCGAGCTGATCGCGACAGGCAAGGTAGGGATCTGCCCCGGCTTCCAGATGCTTGCGGGCAGCCTGAATGAGAGCATCGCGCAGCTCCCAGTTTTCCAGACCTCCCGCCTCAAAGGTCTCCAGGTCCGGAACGGCCTCCTCTTCTTCGTAACTGACTTGCAGGCGTTGACGGAAGAATTCCCTCACCGGGTGTTCGAGAAAGCGCCGCAACTCATGAATACTCAGAGGCTCTTCACGCTCAAGCGGGCCCAGCTCGCCAGGAACCGCCGTATCGACCACGGATTTGTGATCCTGGCTGCGCCACTCTCGCCCATAAGTGAACAGACGCGCCGTGGGTGAGGCGTCGGCAAAATACCGCTCGCTAAACCCCTGCAGCGGATGTTCGGTGGTCAGACACTCCAGCATGTCGCCCCCATCCGGAGACGCCCAAACCGCCGCGACGTGATCCCGCAATTGACCGACAAGTACGGAGGGTGGACTGGGTGCATTGTCGACCGCGCTGCGCCCGACCCATGACACGTAGAAACGCTCGCGCGCCGACAGGAGCGCTTCCAGAAACAGGTAGCGGTCGTCATCACGGCGCGAGCGGTCCCCCGGGCGGTAATCCTTCTCCATGAGGTCGAAATGTGCAGGAGTACGGGGGCGCGGATAATCCCGATCGTTCATACCGAGCAGACAGACATGGCGGAAGGGAATGGCCCGCATGGGCATCAGCGTGGCAAAGGTCACTGCACCACTGGTGAAACGCTGGGCCATCCCCGCCTTCTGCAAGCAGGACAGCCAGCGATCCTGAACCACCGGCAACGTAAGGTCTTCGTGGAAGCTGCTGTCTTCACATTCCTGCTCCCAGACATCCAGTTCCTGCCGGAGCTGTTCAATGGTGAAGGCGGCAAGATCATCGGGGGGTAGCAGAAAATCGCCCAGCAATTCACGCAGACGACCGATCCAGTGGGCCGGGGGTGCCGGTTGTGCCAGCTCGCGGGCGTAATGCAGCAGACGGTCGACGATGCGCGCCAGTACACCGACCAGGCCAGCACTCAGACCTGACACATCACCATGCGGTACAACACCGTTCCATTCTCCGCTCTCGCCAAGGGCATAGCCCAGCATCATGCGTCGCATGCCGAAGACCCAGGTGTGGACCTCTGCCAGGTTGGCATGCAAAGGCAGCCCCAGGCCGCGCCGGTGATCGGCATCCAGACCCCAGCGCACGTTGGCATCCTGTATCCAGTCGCGCAGGATAGCGATGTCTTCCTCGGCCAGATCGAAGCGACAACGTATGGCGGCGATATCCAGAAGGTCCAGCACTTCACCCACGCCCATGCGCGCGAACGGCAGTGAAAGCAATGTCTGGACGGCATCGGCTACGGTGTTCACCCGCCCTGGGCCACGGTCGACGATGAAATATGGAATGCGACGTTTGTCCTCAGTGCCATGCAGCCCGAAAACCGCATCCACATAAGCAGCGTATTTTTCGATGTCCGGCACCATGACAATGACGTCGTCCGGTTTCAGCGTGGGGTCCGAGTCAAAGGCGGCGAGAAGCTGATCATGCAGTATTTCGACTTCGCGCAAGGCACTGTGGGCAATGTGAAACTGCAGGGAATGATCTCCGGTCGCCACAATGCGCTGTTCACTTCGAGCCTCATCAAGTGAACGCAGCGCACGGATGTCGTCCTGCAGCTGCGCGAGCAGTGATTCGCCTCCCACCTCCAGGAAAACAGGCGTGGTCTGCAAGGCCACTGGCCCTGCACCTCCGGCACTACACTCCTCTTCCAATTCCTCGAGCAGGGCGATGTAGTCGCGCCCCTGTTTGCCCCAGGAGGCCAGCAGCGGGTGAGCATGGGCATGCAGGCTGTTATCATCGAGTTCTGCCGGCATTCCGGGCTTCCGGGCCTGGTGGCGGCCCACATTGCGCAACAGAGCACGACCTTCAACGATATCCGCCCAGTGGTATTCGCAGGGGTTGTGCACACAAACGAGCACCTGTACCCAGCGCGAGACCTCCACCAGTGCCTCCAGACTCTGCCTGGGCAGCGAACTGAGCCCGAATACAACGATACGGCGCGGAAGGTTCGGCCTGCCTCCCTCTTCCGGCCACTCACGCAATGCCTTGATGAAGCGTTCATGCACACCAGCACGCCCGGCCCGGGCCGCCTGTTCCCCGACGTCGGCAAGAATGTCGCGCCACAAAGCGGCTTGCCAGCGCTGGTCCGGCTCCAGAAGATGAGGCCCCCCCCGGCCGCGGAGTTGATCCTTGCCTGCCGCCCAGTCGGCCAACCAATCGGCCCTGTACACCTGATATTGGTCGAAAAGGTCGGCCAGGCGTTGAGCGAGCTGATAACGCTTGCGCAGATCAGTGTCATCGGCGAGAAAACGGATCAGCGGTTGATAGACATCCGGATCAGACAGCGAGCCCAGCAGGCGCATGAGCCGCCATGTCAGGGGCTGTTCGTCAAGGGGGGACGCTGGTGGAACCTCGTCTTCACCAAGCACACGGCGATATAGAGACCACAGCAACCTGGAAGGCATGGGGGTTTCCAGCGCCGCAGCAATACCCAGGCCCCCATGGCGGCCACTGCGCGCGAGAGTGCTGCGCAGCCACTGGGCAATGCCGTTGCTCTGCACGGCGACGATGTCCGACTCCAGAGGAGCCAGAGGGTGCGCCTCCAGCCACTGGACAAGAAGGTCGCGCAGCATTTCCATCCGGTTGGAATGCAGGACGATCAGACCAGGTTCAATCGGTGAAACAGCGTCGAAAGAGGTCAAGACGGCTCCGGAATTGACATCCTCCCCCGCCTAAAGTTGGGGGATTCCTACTGCGCCCACCCCGGCATCGAGCCGGAATGAGTCGCTTCGGTGGGTTCCTGCTGCTGGCGGCATTGCTGCACCGCTCAC
>JAJUFI010000098.1 GCA_029263795.1 Alcaligenaceae bacterium | reverse complement strand
TAAAGAAATTGGAAGGAAAAAATGAACCGTGCGCGCCGGGATTTTCTGAGTGCAATGTGCAAGTTGGCTGCCCTAATTGCATTGCCCCGGTCAGGCTCAGCACGAACCGTTTCATGGAATCCACAAGCCCACCCGTTTGACCTTGGTGTCGCCAGCGGCTCCCCGTCGGCAGATGGGTTCGTTCTGTGGACAAGGATTTTTGGGCGGGATATGCCTCCCTCAGAAAAGTCGGTTGATGTCAGCTGGGAGGTGTTTGATCTTGATGGGTCTGAAAGGTTGATCGCACAAGGTAAGACCATGGCAATGCCTGCGCTTGGGCATTCGGTGCACGTGGAAGTCAACGGGTTGACCCAAGACCGCTGGTACGGGTATCGCTTTCGCGTGGGGAAGTGGGTCAGCCCCACAGGGCGAACGCGCACTTTGCCCAGCGCGAACGTCATGCCTGCCCGACTAAGGTTCGCCTATGCCTCGTGTCAAAGCTGGGAATCTGGGTGGTATTCGGCTTACCGCCACATGCGTGAGGAACACCTGGATCTTGTGGTCTTCGTCGGGGACTACATCTACGAAGGTGCATCCAGCAAAGGCCCCAACGTCGTACGCCGGCATAACCTGCGGAGCGTTCGAAACCTTGCTGATTACCGCGCACGTTACGCCAAGTACAAAAGCGACCCTTTGCTTCAGGCAATGCATGCTCAGTGCCCCTGGCTGACCGTCTGGGACGACCACGAAGTGCAAAACAACTATGCTGGGTCGTTGTCGATGTATCAAACGCGCAATTTCCCGGAACGCAGGGCTGCAGCTTACCAGGCCTATTACGAACACATGCCTTTGCGGGCCTCTACCCTGATCGACGGAATTGAGGGAATGCTCAAAGGTTCCCCGATGCGCATCCATGATCGAATCGAGTTTGGACGCCTGGCCACATTCCATTTGCTTGACTGCCGCCAATTCAGGGATGCACCACTGTGCACCAAAGACCCCCAGGACGCGTTGGCGGAAGTTTGTGTTTCCCCGGATACACAGGTGAAGCGCAGCATGTTGGGTGCGGACCAGGAACGCTGGCTGGATGAAAGTCTCGCCCGCTCCGCGCAACGCGGCACGGTATGGAATCTCATCGTACAGCAGAATCGATTTACCCCCGGCAACTATCGGTTTGGGCCTGGTCTCAGGGCCGTAAGGGATACCTGGGACGGCTACCCCGAAGCACGGTCACGCTTACTTGCATCGATCAGTACGCACCGCCCAAGGAACCCTGTATTCATTGGAGGCGACCTGCATCAGAACTGGGTGGCAAGAGTGCATCAAAACCCCTACGACGTCCAGTCGCCGGTGCTAGCCAGTGAATTCGTGGGTACGAGCATCTCCTCGCCGAATCGTAAAACGCAGGAGGAAGCTGAACGACATGCCAAAAGCAACCCTCACTGTCTTTTATCGAATACCGAGAAACGAGGCTATGGCGTAGTGGAGCTGGACGCCACCACGGCGCAGGTGGCGTTGCGTATAATTGACGATGTCCGCGACCCTGACTCCGGAATTTCAACGCTGGGCCAATTTGTCATTGGTGAAGGCCAACCGCTGCGCCGGGTACTGTAAACCACGCAGGGAAGAAAGCCTTCCGCACAGAGGGTGTAACCCTCAGATCTGGCGTGACTTTCGCACGAAGGCCTTGATGCGCTCGTAATCCTCAATGAAGTCGACCTCGGCCCAGAAGTGCCCGGCAATATCCTTTACATATACTTCCTTGCCTTCATCGACCGTTCGATAGATGACATCCTCCCACCAGCAGGAATAGTCCTCGCTGGCGACTGCTTCAATCACGCTCTGACGGAAACCGACAAGGTATTCACGACTCAGCCTGGCAATACCAACGTATTCGCCGGTGGTTTCCTCCGGAGTGAGTTGCTTGCCGTACTTGAGCAGCCTGTCGTTCTCCCACTGAAATCGATAGTCGGCCTCAGTAATCCGTGTGCTGTCACTGAGTAGCAGTGGTGAACGCGAATCTGCCAACAAGGCATCGAGAATGGAATCCTCGATGAAAACGTCTCCATTCATGATGATCATGTCGTCACCGGCCAGAAAGTCCCGGGCAAACCAGACCGAAGAGATGGAGTTGGCGACACGGTAGAAGGGATTGAAGTAGCGCGTATACTGAAACCCTTCCAACGCCTGGTGTATGTATTTTTCCTGATAGCCCGTGACAATTGCGACCTGACTCAAGCCTCGACGATTGAGCAGTTCCATGGTCGTTCTTATGAGCGGCTTGCCTTCAATGTCAACACAGCACTTGGGCTGGTTCTGAAGATGTCGGCTAATGCGACTGCCTACGCCGGCGGCCATGATCAATACTTTCATCTACATTCTCACAAAATTTCAGCAAGTGCCGCGATGACGCGGTCCATATCATTGATACTGGTTGCACCCATGTGCGAGACGCGAAAGACTCGATCGCGCAAATCTCCGCCGTTTGGAGCCACCATGATGCGATGGCGAGATTCGAGCTCACGAACAACGTCCATGGCAGATGCCCGGTTCGTCATTTCGAGCGCTGTCATCGCATTTGGCATATGGGTCGAATATGGAGCCAGTGGAAGCCTTGAGATTCCTCTGCGAAAGTATTCCGCCACCGACTGCGCACGAGCCCACTCAGCCTCGATTCCGGTTTCAACGATCTGGCGCAGGCGTTCGTGCAATTGCAGGAAAATCGAAACCGCTGGTGTAAAAGGCGTTTGCCCACGGGCCCCATCCCGCAGATGGGACGCGAAATCGAAATAGTACGAACAGCTGCCGTGGACACGGGCCAGTGCTGCCGGCGACAGCAATACCATCGCAAGACCCGGCGGCAGCGCCAGCCCCTTGTGCGAGGATATGATCAAGGCGTCGATACCCTGAGACTGCATGTCGATGGGGTCGGTGATGAATGCACTGATGCCGTCGACCACATGCAGGCAATTCTGGTCTCTGCAGAAGCGCGCCGTGGCATGCAGATCATACAGATGGCCCACACTGGTTTCGTGAGCGGTCACGAGCAGCGCATCCACCTTCCCCAACTCTGCCAAGGCGGATCCGTCCGACAGCGGGTCACGATCGACCTTCACCTGCAGCACCGGCACCCGATGCAATTCGCAGATATCCACGAGACGCTGTCCAAAAGTGCCCCCATTGATGACAGCAGCGGGGCGCTCTTGGGCGAGCAAATTCATGACGGTAGCTTCCATGGCGGCAGTACCTGCGGCCGTTAGGAAAACCACACGGCTGCCTGCGGGTGCGTTGGCAATTTTCAGCAGCCAGCGCTCACATTCCAGGACCAACTGTGAAAATGCTTCGTTGCGAAAATATGGGGTCTGCACTGCTCCAAGCCGCAAGATGTCATCGGCCATGCGTACTGGACCGGGAGTGAAGACATCCTGACGTATGAGATTTTCAAGCATGGTCATCAGTTTCCTGTGAATGGTCATTGCTGCGTTCTGAAGCACGGTTACCCGTTACGCCAGCCAGAATATCCAGGAACGGCACCACTTTTTCCCGGAAGAGCGAACTCGAAGCAAAGTCCATCAAATTAATGAAAATCGTCGGGTTGCTGACGTCAATGAAGTCTCCCAGATCAATCGACGCCCAGCCGGGACCCCACTTGCGATGAGCTAGCGCAGTATCCGACAGGGCCGGAATCTCCAGCAACAGCCTCGAAAACTGATCGGCACTCATTGGCTCCGGAACAAGCTCGCCGGCCGTACGCCGGCAGCACACCAGGCCCACATGCAACCGGACTGTAGCAACTTCGACATGCAGCAAATATTCTGGATGCCCAAAGTCGAAGAAAGAACCGAAACAATTTTTCTTGGGTAGCTTGGACTCTGGCTGCAGGTTGTTGTACCAATTGATGCAGAATGTACGTTCGGTTACATGACGGCCGAAAGCGCCGCCAGCGAGCTCTTCATCCACACACATCACCGGCAGTCGCGCCGAAAGTGCATCAGCCATACCGTCGAAGAAGCGTTCCAGCAGATGTGCCCGATAGCCGGCCAGGTTCTTGAACTCGGCCTGCACGGCTCGAAAATCGGTATGCATCACGCCATTGGATGCTGCTGCTCTGAACTCCCCTACCCCCTTGGCGATATCCTCAAATACCTTGAGCATGCGGTAAGCAACGGCGTGCGGGCTATTGCCAAGAATTACTGCGGGGGGTGCTTGTCGCCCGCGCAGAATGCCTTCAACACGCTCAGCCACACGACCCAAATAAAGGTAGGCACTTCCGATGATGAACAGCAGGTCTCCTGGTTTGAGTTCGCTTACCAGCCGAACTGCAAGTTCATCAAGGTCGTTGCTGGACAATACCGGAGGGCGCTTCAACGATTCATGTACATACTCTATATAGTTGCCGGTGGTATAGAGACGATCAATGGGGCTGTCGTTAATCAAAGCTGCAAGCTGGTGATGCGCCTCGCGGGTCCAGTCGCTGTCCCGCAGCACTGAAATACCACCAACCAGAGCGACCACGCGCCCCTTAACCCGGAAATTGCGTAGGTCTGCAAAAGCCGAACGCATGCCGGAAATGCCGCCGCGCCTGCTCTGGTCGTAGAACAACACTTCCCCGCCATCTTTCGGCAATCGAACCAGACGCCCCATGGTCTCGTAGGGTTTTAAAGAAGCGTAATCGGTCGCGGCTCGCTGCTCGTCGAACCCTGACCGCTTTATCGTCAGGAGGACGCCCACGCTTGCAAGGGGAGCATGCTGCTGCGGAATAGGCAGAAAGTAGTTCAACGATTGGTCATCAATGCGAGCCTCAACATGCCATCCGAACTGCTCGGTATCAAAGCGCTGACTGATCAACTGCCCTGCATCGACATCACGTGTGCCATAGCTAATTATGGATACTCCCGGACGGCGTCGGTGTATTGCAGCAACAAGACCCTCGTAATACTGGTTGGCTGAATTGACGATGCACAACCCGCCATTGCGCAGACCCTCGACCACTGAAGATTTGGCGTGCAGCAAGTTCTCGATGGTCTTGTGCATGTCCATGTGGTTAGGGCCAATGTTGGTGAACAGACAGAGATCCGGGTTGACCAGTTTGGCCCTTTCCACACGGTAGTCTTCGTCTGACCCAACAGAGACCTCGTTGATTTCCACACGATGTTTGGCTTCCAGGCCTGCCAGGGAGCGGAGAACCGGGATTTCTGTATTCGCACTGTTGATGACTGCGTGTGTCGGAATCTGGAAATTGAGCAGGTGTTGCAGTTCCACCTTGGCACCTGTCTTGCCTTCGGTACCGGTAACCAGCACAGTCCAAGGATCAAGCTCCTGCCGCACCTTTACGGCCACACGCTTGAATGCAGCGCGAGCATCGTCAACCAGAAGCACAGGTATGTTCCAGCCATCAGCGTACTCTTTCCGGTCCAGGACGAGCACCCTCTGTTGCTGGCGCAAGATGCCTGCGAGGCGTTCTCGAACGCTCTCCCCCTTCTTTTCCCAGTCCGTCAGTTCCATGGCGAAGTAAACATTCCCGGCCCGATAGGTGTTGTAAGTACCTACGCCGGTAAAGCGCAATTCCGGGGGACAAGGCCGGAGCCACTGGCCGCCGGTATATGCCTGCAAGCGCTCCGGGGTAAGAAAGAGCTCAGGCGAAGACGCGGCTTTTCGCGCTTCCACCGCCTGTTCCACAGAAGGCCCAGGAAGGGAAAACTCCTGGATGCGACGCACAAGCTCTTTCGACATTTCCGCAAATCGAGCCCTGTTTTCAGCGCTGGCATCCTCAATGGAATAGTTGTAGACACGAGCAGCCGGGGTCTCAAGCAAGATCATGAATTGCTTCATCCCGTGGCGGATTTCCCCTATCCACTGGTCCAGGGACATCTCCCCGTCCAGATTAGGATTGCGCAGCAGGGCGGGCGTGAAGCCATAGTTGAGCAGCAGCTGGGTCAGCAAGACGCAGGCAAACGTGCGGCAGTTGCCATCCGGAAACGGATGCAGCAGTTCGAGCTCGCGTATTACCAGGGCAATGGCGCGCAAACGCTGCTCGTCATCCTGCGCAATCTTCATTGTGCGATTGAAGCGTTCGACGATCTCATCAACACGCTTCGCGAATTGCATCTGTACCCTGTGCTTCACCTCATAGAATTTCTGCAAGCCTGACTTCTTCTGCAGAGCAAGCTGTTCGTCCTCGCTGAGATTCGGATACCAGTTGCGATAATTCAGCCTGCCTTGGCGCTGAATGACGCGGTACAACTCTTCTGCATTCAATTCTTCCGCGGGCTTGTCATACCCTTTGGTATTGAACACGGCCGTACCGTCGCCACGCCGCATCTCGAGAATCTCGTGCAGGTTCTCCAGCGTGGTGGTCTTTGCAAAAAACGGCATACCCGCATTGAGGAAACGAAGGTCACCTGGCGAGCTCTTCAGGTTTTGGGTCTGCACACCCATCATGCAAATTTTGTGCAAATCAAGTAGGTAGGTCGATTTGAGGCCCTCGCGCAAATCGAAATTGTCCATCATGTGGCAAAACCCATTCAGCAGCGCCTGAACGGAACCACGCTCGCCCGCCTCGTAACCGACCCAACCGTCGTACTTCTGGTGAAATCGCCCGTCCACGAACAGGCGGAACAACTGCGCAGGATCGAATTTTTTCAACAGATGGACTGATGGCGCCATATTTGGTTCGTTTTGTGTGAATGGTTTCGTTGCGGGAGTTCCTTCGGAATCATTGTGCGGCGGTTCATGAGCGTCACGCCTGCGCAACAATTTCCAATACGCAACATACCCGGACAGATAGTGTTCAATATCGTCAATGCGAACACGGAATGCGTGGTGGCGAATGAAGAAACTGCCCACAATCGTGGCCGGCTTCGCAAAGTACATTGCCAGCTCGGGCCAGAAAAACCCGTTGAGCAGATAATGAGCACGGTGGTGCAGCGCCCGGTGGAACTTGTCAATGTCCAGGCCTTCGAGTACATGGACCATGTGCGGGTGCTCTTGCTGAATACGCGTCAACATGGCCTCAAAGGCCATGGAAAGCTCCAACAAGGTGGGATAAGTCGTTTCGCGCTTGAGGATGAAATCAAGGAAACCCGCAATATTCTGTACACCGAAGCGAAAGTATTTTTCTTCGGGTTTGTAAAGGGTCAGTTCGTTGGCGCAGTATGAAAGCCAATGATCGTGATGTTTCCAGTGATTCGTTTGCAGGAAGTGCTCGAAAGCTCGTTCCACAACCGCCAACCAGCGCGCATCCCTGGTCAGCCCATACAGGCGCATGAGCCCGAAGGCGGCTTCACCGTCGTAATAGACAATGCGAAACACTTCTTTGACTGACAGGTCTTCAGAGTTCAGCACGTGCACAAACTTGCCGGTGGCGGCGTCCTGCATGTGCTGGATGCCCAGGGCAAGCTGTTCCATGAGGGGGCGGTACTGATTGTCGCCTGTGAGCTCATCGTACTTGACCAGGGCAAGCAAGCTGACTGCGTTGGCGCCAAGCTTGATTTCACCATTGATGTCCACGTTGAAGGCCAGTGTGCCGCCATCGGGCTGCGGGTAACGGCGGATCAACGTGTTGACGAGGTAGTTCAGCGCACGGTGAATGGCATCAAGCAGGGTTTTGTCCTGCGTCAATTCCCAGCCTTCGAGCATTGAATACAGCGAACTGGCGTGCCGCAAGGTGTTGTAGGTGGCAATATTTCGCCCGAAGCACGGAAAATGGCCGTAGATGAACTTGCCATCCTTCTTCACTTGGCGGGCGAGGAAGCTGGCGCTGCTGTCGATCAGTGCAAAAACCTGGTCGGGCTGGAGTGTCTCGATCTGCCGGTGACCGGCGTTGAGGCAGGCGGAATCTTGCCAGCTTGCCCGGGTATTGCTCGGCCCGAGTAACCAGACGCCGTTTGGCGCCGCGGGCCCGCCATTGGGAAGTTTGGCCAACGCCGGGTCATCGGTGAAGAAAGCGCCTTCGTGACTGAATACCCATACCGGGGACTCAGGCGAAAAATCCGGTTCCAGTTTCTTTCCAAACCGTCTCTGGGCACGAGCAGTGAAATTCTTTTCGTTTAGTTTGGCTTCTGCAATCTCGGCACCAGGATAAAGCATGGCGTTAGCGCCAAGTTCGGGCTCCAGAAAGGCATGCCTCAGCTGGGCATCCAGAGACAAACCAAACCGAAAATAATTTCGCTTTGTGTTGGCGAGCCGCTTGGACAGCCGCTCCCAGCTAAGCATTTCGACATCAGTGACCCAATCGATGCGTAGCCACTTTACAACGAGCTTTTGCCGCGTCGCCTCGCTCTGACAGCGGTGAACGCCATCTTGCCAGGCCCGTTGAAAATCTGTTCCGCTTCCCCGGAAGATATGCGCCCGCTCAATACCGTCGCTGAGTGAGAAAAAGAGGATGCACTCCGTCAGGTTCGGAGACCGCCTGGTTGCTTGCATGAAACGGGAGGCAATTACCGGCCGGGCCTGCGCGAGTAACGACGAAAGCGACATGAAGAGAGTCCTCAAATCCATATTTGGCGTTGATTTCATTATTGTAGGGCCACATCCCACCCTAAAACTTGGCCGTCCACATGCCGTTAACCTGGAATCAACCTCAGCTCGACGGTGTTCATTATGAAAATCGAACAATACAGCGTCAGCCTGGCAAGCGAGCATGCCTATTCCCGGCAAACCAGTCGCTCAGAAACCTTACGCGCCTGGGTGGGTGATCAGCGGCCTGATTTCGAAGGCGCGAACCGGGACGATTCGGCTGCGAGCGGTTCAGCGCGGGTGATCATTTCCGCAGCCGCCCGGCAGGCTCTTGCCGCAGCTTCCGCACAAACAGGTGGTACGCCGCCACAGGCCAATCAAGCGGAAGAAGCTGCTCCGGCTCTCCCTGTGGAAGAAGAAAAAATCCACGATGCCAAGCTCGACCTGCTCATAAGGCTCGTTGAAGCACTCACTGGCAGGAAGATCAAGGTCATGGACGCTGGCGAGATCAGCAAGTTGTCGACTGCCGGCCAGGAACTAGCCGACATTGAGGTGAATCCATCGGCGGATCAGCCTCAGGGCTGGAGCGTGGAATACGATTACCACGAAGAAATATATGAAGTGGAAACCACTTCGTTCATGGCCAGTGGCGAGATCATCACCGCCGACGGGAAACGGGTGAAGTTTGGTGTTGCCCTGCAAATGCACCGCGAATTCCATCAGGAAGTCTCTGTTTCGTTCCGTGCCGGCGATGCCGTGCGCAAAGACCCGCTGGTCATCAACTTCGACGGCACGGCTGCTCAGCTGAGCGACATGAAATTCGATTTCGACATTGATGCGGACGGCAAGCTGGACAGAATCTCCTTTGTTGGCCCCGGCAGCGGCTTCCTGGTGCTTGATAAAAACGGCAACGGCCGCATAGACGACGGCAGTGAACTGTTTGGTGCAAAAACGGGCAACGGCTTTGCCGAGCTGGCTGCCTACGATAGCGACGGCAACGGCTGGATTGATGAAAACGACAGCATATTCCACGAACTGCGCACCTGGACCAAAGACGCCGATGGCACCGACCGTCTAAGTACGCTGGCCGAGCGCGGCATCGGTGCTCTATACCTGGGCCATGCGGCGACACCCTTTGACCTGAAGGACAACCAGAACAGGCAGCACGGCCAGATTTTGAGTACGGGCATTTACCTGTCGGAAAACGGTGGTGCAGGGACGATCCAGCAACTTGATCTGTTCGTCTGAGAACTCAGCAGATGTCACTCCGGGCATTCACTATGGACGAATGTCTGCTTGCTGTGAACATCTGGACGGGAATCGGAGCGGTTGGAGCCTTCATTGT
>JAJUFI010000117.1 GCA_029263795.1 Alcaligenaceae bacterium | reverse complement strand
GGAGCCCTTTTCTTTACGCCCTTATTGTGTGCCGCTCCATTCTTCGATGCGGTCGCGCCCGTTTTTCTTCGCTCTGTACAGGGCCTTGTCCGCTTGGACCAGCAATTCATCCAATGTTCCCGCTCCAGGGTTGATCGTAGCGAGCCCTATGCTGACGGTGTAGGGCAGGGTATGGTCGGATTCCCCTACGGCCTTCTTCAGCCGTTGCGCCACGCCCAGCGCTTCTTCTCTGGGGGCACCGGGCAGCAGCAACACGAATTCTTCTCCCCCATAACGCCCCAGCAGATCAGTGGACCGCAATACCGACCTGACTCGTGAGCAGAACTCCTTCAGAACATGGTTAGCTTGCGCCCGCCCAAGGCCTTCACACGGTAGGCAGCTCCCAGCTTCAGTTCGCTCTATCGTGCCCTGTTTTCGTGGTTTTCGCGCCAATGGCTTCATCACGCAATTCCCTGCGCAGTATCTTGCCGACATTGCTGCGGGGCAGCTCATGCCGGAAAACGACCTCCCTTGGACACTTATAGCGTGTCAATTTGCTGCGGCAGAACTCTATTACCTCGTTTTCGGTGAGGGCCGGATTGCGGGAGATGACGAAAAGCTTGACGCTTTCTCCGGAGTGTTCGTCGGGAACCCCTACGGCGGCAGCCTCCACGATGTCCGGGTGTTCGGCGATGACCGCTTCGAGCTCATTCGGGTAGACGTTGAAACCCGAAACCACAATCATGTCCTTCTTGCGGTCTTTGATGAAAATGTAGCCCTGTTCATCCACCAGGCCGATGTCACCGGTGCGAAGAAAGCCGTCCTTATCAAATGCTTTTTCCGTTTCCTCAGCCCGGTTCCAGTATCCCGGCGTGACCTGAGGGCCGCGAACGCAGATTTCCCCGATTTCGCCAATTCCCAGATTCTCTTCCCCTGCGTCGCGAATGACAATTTCGGTGGAAGGAATCGGCAGACCGATTGAGCCTGTGAAAGTTCGGGAACCCAGAGGGTTGATAGTCACGGCGGGCGAGGTCTCCGTCAGGCCATATGCCTGGGTCAGCGGAGTGCCCGTGACCTCCAGCCAGCGTTTAGCCACGGCTTCCTGCACCGCCATGCCGCCACCCAGGGCTATTTTCAGATGCGAGAAATCGAGCTTGGCGAACTCAGTATTGTTCAGCAAAGCATTGAAGAGGGTGTTCACCCCCGTGATGGCGGTGAACTTGACCGAAGACAGTTCTTTCACAAAGGCGGGAATGTCTCGCGGGTTGACGATAAGAAGGTTGGTGGCACCAAGTTTCAGAAAGGTAAGGCAATTCGCCATCAGGGCGAAGATATGGTAGAGCGGCAGGGCGGTGACGATGCATTCCTTGCCTTCTTCCACATGGGGTTTGATCCAGGCATGAGCCTGGCACACATTGGCCACCAAGTTGCCGTGGGTGAGCATGCAGCCCTTGGCTACGCCGGTTGTACCACCGGTGTACTGCAGGCAGGCCAGATCTTCGTGCCGCAATGCGGGCCGTTGATAGCCGCAACGCCTGCCCTGGACCAGAATATCGGAAAAACGCCGGGCACCCGGCAGTGAATATGCTGGAACAAGCTTTCTGACCTTTCGCACCACGAAGTTCGTGAGCGGCGCCTTCAAACGGCCCAGCATGTCGCCGACCCCCGTGACGACAATATGCTTGAGCGAAAGTCGTGGAAGGGCCTTCTGCACGGTATGTGCAAAGTTTTCTCCCACCACGATTACTTCTGCCCCTGCATCATTCAGCTGGTGTTCCAGCTCATCGGCCGTGTAAAGCGGATTGGTGTTCACCACCACGGCGCCAGCGCGCCAGGCGCCGAACAGGCAGACGGGGTACTGCAGAAGGTTGGGCATCATGAGGGCAATGCGGTCGCCCTTCTGAACGCCAATGGATTGGAGCCAGGCCGCAAAACACCGCGAAGCTTCATCCAGCTCACCGTAACTGAGCCTGGTGCCCATGCTGATGTAAGCGGTGTGTCGGACAAAGCGCGCACAGCTTTCTTCCAACAGAGCAACGAGCGAATCGTAGTCGCCCAGCTGATCGCTGATATCTGTCGGAACCCCCGGAGGATAATGCTGCTGCCAGACGGGAACCATGTCACCCCCCCCACATCTTTTTATAGCTGTGTTCGATGGTATCACTTCATATGGGATTGACCTGGGGAGTGCGATGTTGTTCCTGGTGAAGTGGCCCCCCGGAGAACGGGGCGTACCCCGTGCCGAATATCACCCCGGCGTCGGCGAGGTCGGCATCCGCCACCACACCTGCTTCCAGCTGAGCACGGGTGCGCTGCACCAGAGGCTCAATCAGCCGTTGCGCTAGGCCCGCGGACGGCGTTCCGGGTTCCTTCTTCACTGCCTTGCCGTTCTTCCATGTGTAGAAGCCGCGCCCAGTTTTTCGGCCCAGCTCGCGCTTGGCCAGATGTGCTTCCAGGCATTTGGGCAGGTCCAGCGAACCTGTCAGCTGCCTGCCAGCGGCATGTGCAATGTCCAGCCCCACGGTGTCGGCCAGTTCCAGCGGCCCCATGGGCATACCGAAAACTTTCATGGCTTCGTCGATGGTTTCCGGGGCCAGGCCTTCGTCCACGCAGTGCATGGCTTCCAGCATGTAGGGGGCGAGTACGGCGTTGACCAGAAAGCCCGGCGCATCTTTTACCGGGAGCGGCAGCTTGCCCAACTTGCCGACGAAGGCCAGGGCCGTTGCCCGGGAACGCGGCAGCAACACCTCGGATTCCACGATTTCCACCAGGGGCATCTTCGCCACCGGATTGAAAAAGTGAATGCCGACCAAGCGCTGAGGTTCTTTCAGGCAGGAGGCCAGAGCCTGGAGAGATAGGCTGGAGGTATTGCTGGCCAAAACAGCCTGCGGCTTCATGCGCGGTTCAAGCCGCGCGTAGAGTGCCTGCTTTGCTTCAAGGTCTTCCGTGATGGCTTCGATGACGAGATCGGCATGGCTGACTCCCTGGCCCTGGGGGTCGGGAATCAGCCGATCAAATGCGGCCCGCCGTGAGCGGGAATCTTTGAGCCGGTGGAGAAACAGTATTTGTGCGCGGCCCTGGGCTTGCGCGATGCGCTCCCGATCCTGATCCTGCAAGGTCACCTTCAGCCCTTTGTAAGCGCACCAGGCTGCGATGTCACCGCCCATGACGCCGGCACCCACCACGTGTACGTGGCGGACCTCCTCCGCATGTTCGCCGGGCTTGCCGAAAGATTTGAGTCGCTCCTGAAGACGGAAGACGCGGATGAGGTTCCTGGCAGTGTCAGAGCCGCTTATTTCCCTCAGCAGTTCAGGTGCCAGCAGGGCGTTTCCATTGTGGTGTGCCCATATTTCCAGAATGGCACGTGGTGCCAGATAGTGCTGATAACGGTCTCTGGCGGCAATTTTTTTCAGTGTCTGGCGCTGCACCAATGGCCGCAGCAGCCTTGTGTTGAGCAGGCGCCCCAGGCCATGTGCCCTGCGGGGCGGTTTGCCGGAGCGGACATGTTGGGCGGCAGCCCTGAGCTTGATTCGCGACGGGACGTTTGCGTCAACAAGGCCCAGGCGCTGCGCCTTGTGGGCGTCCACTGATCGCCCCGTCAGCATCATGTCCAGAGCCGCCGGTGCGCCAATAAGGGCGGGAAGCCGCTTCATGCCACCCCAACCGGGGAAGATGCCCAGCATTACTTCGGGCAGAGCAAAGGTGGTGTCAGCGTCAGCCACGGCAAGGCGGTAACGGCACGCTAGTGCCAGCTCCAGCCCCCCGCCCAGGCAATGCCCATGGATCAGTGCGAGAGTCGGGTATGACACACGTGAGAGACGCTCAAAGGCATGCCAGCCGCGGGAAACCAGCTCGTGAACTTGCTTTTCGTGGTCGAGAGCGTCGAATTCATCAATATCGGCACCGGCGACGAAACCCGATTTTTTGGCGGATTGAATGACAAGACCCGCAGGCGGGTGGGTGTCGAGATGGTCCAGCACAGACATGAGTTCGCCCAGCACCTCGCTGGATAGCCGGTTGACAGACGTACCCGGACAGTCGATTTCCAGCCAGGCCAGGCCGGCCGAATCGTGGCTGAGTCGGAAATTCCGCAGAGTGGATATGTCGGGAGTGTTCATGTTTCTTCGCTCCCCAATTCAACGGGCGGCAGGCCCGGCTCATCACCTTCTGAAGCGGATGGAGTGGCGGGGATTTCAGGTGCCGTTGTTTCCACCAGCATGGCGCCACCCTGTCCACCACCAATGCAGATCGCCGCCATGCCACGCTTGAGGCCGCGCTTACGCAGGGCCTTCACCAAGTGCAGCACAATGCGCGCACCCGATGCGCCGACAGGATGGCCTATGGCAATGGCGCCGCCGTCAACATTCAGGCGATCTTGGTCGAGGCTGCCCAGGGCAGGCATGCCGAGGTGGTCGCGGCACCAGGCTTCGTCATTCCAGGCTGCCAGGCATGCCAGCACCTGCGCAGCAAAGGCCTCATTGATTTCCCAGAGATCCGGCGTGTTCAGCCCCATTTCATGGCGCTGCAGAATGGGTGTGGCGGCATGGACCGGCCCCAGACCCATTATGGCGGGGTCAAGAGCGGCCCATTGAACGTCCAGAATGCGCCCGAGCGGGCGCAGACCCCAACGCTCCACCGCCCGCTCTGTTGCGAGTAGCAGCATGGCAGCGCCATCGGTGACCTGGGAACTGTTGCCCGCAGTGATATTGCCCCACGGGCGATCGAATACGGGTTTCAGAGTGGAAAGTTTTTCGGGCGTACTGTCGGGCCTGACGCCGTCGTCATGTGGGTACAAGGTGCCATCCGGGCCCACCAGAGGAATGATTTCGTCCAGCGAGCCGTCCTGGCGTGCACGCAGTGCCCGGGCGTGACTGCGGGCAGCATATTCGTCCATCTGCTGTCGGGTGATGCCGAAGCGGTGTGCCAGTTCTTCAGCGGTCTGCCCCATGGACAACCCCGCAACTGGGTCGGTCAGGCCTTTCAGCAAACCTATCACAGGGGCGAAATGCTTGAGACGCAGCCGACGCAGATGGGAGAGCCGTGCCGACATGTTCCTGCTGGCGTTCCAGCCACCTAGCCACCTGACCATCTCCTCACTGAACAACACCGGCGCCCTGGAAAGCGCATCCACGCCCCCGGCCAGTACAAGATCCGCACGACCGCTCTGCATGGTGAGCAGGGCGGAATCCAGAGCCTGCATACCCGATGCGCAATTGCGCATCACGGTCCAGCCCGGAACCTGGTGCCCGCAGCCCAGCCGCAGCGCGACAACCCTTCCTATATTGGTTTCATCGGGCGCCGGTGCGGCACAGCCGAGAATGACTTCGTCGAGCGCGTCAGGTTCAAAGGGCTGGCGCAGTAGCAGCTCACGCCCGGCCTGCACGGAGAGGTCCGCAGCCGAGAACGGACCTGGTGTATTGCGAGCTTTCAAAAACGGCGTCCGGGCGCCGTCAATGATGTAGATTGGTTCGAACGCCATGCGACTCCTTCAGGCTGGATGACGGTTGGCGGCTGCCCGGGCTTCCGGGGCGGACAAATCTCGCGGGAAGTCGTCCACCGCAATGGCCCGGTCGCGCAGCGCGTTTCTCCGTATCAGCAATTCGTATTCTTCCGCCGTCAGACCGCCCGCAGCGAAAACAGCGTCTGCGATGTCCCGGACGTTGGCGGCCGGGTTGCCTCGCAATCTGCCTGACTTGGCAAACTTGTGGAGTTTTCTTTCCGCCCCTTCCGCAGCCACGGCTGCCAGCAGGGCTGCCTCCAACGTGGCCACAGGATTGTCTTCCGCCCGGGGAATGTGACAGTTGGGCACCTGACGCTCGCGCGTGGGGCCGGGGTGAGTCAGCAGCTGCGCAACACGCTGTGCCAGAGCATCCGACGGCGGGCTTGCCCTGCGCCCAAGCGGCATGATGAGTATGCGCAGCACCAGGGCGAGCGCACCGTTGGGGTAATTGCGCAGTACACCGTCCAGTGCCTGTTCCACTCTATACAACGCATCCTGAACCGCCCAGTGAACCAGATCGGCGTCTTCCGGCTGGCGACCTTGGTCCTCATAGCGCTTGAGTACTGCAGACGCAATATAAAGCTGCGACAGGGCGTCGCCCAGCCGGGCTGATATCTGCTCCCGAAACTTCAGGGCACCCCCCAGAGAGAGCAGGACGAAGTCGGCGGTAACGGCGAACGCGGCACTGTAGCGGGTGAGCTGTTGGTAATGAGACCGCATGGAGGGAGCAACGCCGGCAACCGACCTGACCAGCACAGAACCGGTCAATGCATGGATGAAGGCCCTACCTGCGGTCGCGGCCGTGTGGCGTACGTGGGCCCATAAGATTTTGTCGAAGGCCTGAAGGCTACGTTTCTGGTCAGGTTCCTGCGCAGCCTGCATTTCAGCCAGCAAATAAGGGTGGCAACGTATGGCCCCCTGGCCGAAGATGATCAGGCTGCGCGTGAGGATGTTGGCGCCTTCAACCGTGATGCCGATCGGCAGCTGCTGATACGCCCGTGCCAGAAAGTTCGATGGGCCCAGACATATGCCCTTGCCCCCAATGAGGTCCATGCCGTCGTTGACGACCGAACGCCCGCGCTCTGTCAGGTGGTATTTGACGATGGCTGATAGGACCGACGGTTTTTCACCGAGATCAACAGCATGGGCAGTAAGGGCACGGGCAGCATCCATTGCATACAGGTTGCCGGCCATGCGGGCCAATACCTCCTGCACACCCTCGAACCTCGCCAAGGGCCCGTTGAACTGCTGGCGGACCCTGCAATATGCCCCCACAGTGCGGGCAGTGAGTGCGGCCATGCCGCAGAACGATGCTGGCAGGGAGATGGACCGACCTGCTGCCAGAGACTCCATCAGCATGCGCCAGCCTTGGCCGGCCATCTCTGCACCGCCAATGATGAAGTCCATGGGAATGAAGACATCATTGCCCTGTGTCGGGCCATTGAGGAACATGGCATCCAGAGGCAGATGCCGCCGGCCAATGACTACCCCGGGATGGTCGGCTGGCACCAGGGCGCAGGTGATGCCGACGTCTGTTTTGTCGCCAAGCAGGCCGTCCGGGTCGTAAAGCCGGAAGGCCAGCCCCAGCAATGTACACACAGGAGCGAGCGTAATGTAGCGCTTGTCCCAGGTCACCCGTATGCCCAGAACTTGGCTCCCCTGCCACATGCCGGTGCAGACGATACCGAAGTCGGGAATCGACGCTGCGTCGGAACCCGCCCAGGGGCTGGTGAGTGCAAAAGCGGGGATTTCGTCACCACGGGCGAGACGGGGCAGATAATGTCGCTTTTGCTCGTCGGTGCCATAGTGCAGCAGCAATTCTGCCGGGCCCAGGGAGTTCGGCACCATGACGGTGACCGCCAGTGCAGAGCTGTGTGTGGACAACTTGCGCACCACCTCGGAGTGCGCCAGGGCAGAAAACCCCTTGCCGCCGTATTCCCTCGGGATGATCAGCCCGAGAAAACCGTTCTCCTTCATGTACTGCCATGCGGCGGGCGGCAATTCAAAACGCTGGGTCGTCACTTCCCAGTCGTCCACCAGCTCGCAAAGCGCGGCAACTTCATTATCGAGGAAGGCCTGTTCCTCGCCTGAGAGTGCGGGCCGCCCCAGTTTTTGCAGCTTGTTCCAGGAGGGTCTGCCGCTGAAGAGTTCGCCTTCCCACCATGCGGTGCCTGCGTTCAGGGCTTCCCTTTCGGTGTCGGACAGGGGAGGCATGACCCGGCGGAACATGCGGTGGATACGTGAGCTCAGATGTTTCTGTCGCCAGGCATCATGCTTTAGCAGAACCCCCGCGACTACAGCGAGGAGAAGCAGCAAAACAAGCAGAAGGTTCATGCGCCGCCTTTAGATATGGCTGGGCCGCCTATGGCCCCGCTATTCCGGGATACTGCTGCGGGCTGGCGACTTTGACGGCCAGCGCCGCATTCTGCATTCCAGGCAATGGTGCCAGGAAACCGCCCACCAGGAAAGTAAGAAGTTTCTGAAACAAAGATTCTGGACAGAATGGTTCCGAATGCATGGGGTTGAGAGCATTCAGCAACCCTTCTCGACCTGCAACGGCACAGGAGGCGGCGCCCAGCATGAACAGCAGGCGCCAGACCAGTTCGTCATCTGGCATGTCGGGGAGAGCTCTGCTGAAAGCCAGACGGAAGCGTTGGAGGACTTCTGAATGACCATTCATGATCAACGTGCGCAGCAGGACGTGGGGTTCGCGCAGGGCCGGATCATTTCCGGGAACCGCCAGGGTGTCTGTCAGGGCATGTTGTAGCAATGGCCGAAAATAGGCTTCGATCAGATCTTTGGCTTCAACAGGGGTACCACTGCCCGCTTTTTCTTCCAGATTGTCGAGTGACTTGAGCAGGGTTTGATTCAGGGCCCTGACGCGGTGTTGATAGATGGCCTGAATGAGGCCCTCTTTGGAGCCGAAATGGTAATTGACCCGGTGCGCGGCAAGCCTCGGCCTTCAGGCCGGGGAAGGATCGGGGACGCCGTAGGCGTCCTTTGGGCGGTCAGTGTGGCGTCTGCTGCTGTTCGATGTACTGGCGGATGATCTCGATGGGTGCACCGCCGCAACTGCCTGCGAAGTAGGAGGGCGACCAAAGCGCACCGC
>JAJUFI010000002.1 GCA_029263795.1 Alcaligenaceae bacterium | reverse complement strand
TCATGCGCCCCGCTCATGCGGCGCACTTTCACACCTTCACTGGCCAGCACACTCACTCCATCGAAACCGGCCGCCTTGCTCAACCGCGGCAGCCACGGCTCGAAATCCAGCCCGTTCAAAACCAGGACCTTGGCATCAAGCAGTGCCTTCGCGTCCTGCGGTTTCGGCTCGAAGCCGTGGGAATCTGCATTGGCGCCAACAATGGTGGTTACGTGAACGCGGTCGCCGCCAACTTCCTTCACCATGTCGGCCAGAATGGAAAACGTGGCGACCACGGGCAAAGGATCACGCGAGACCGCGTGAGCCGACCACGCGCCCAGCATGACTGCACTCAGGGCCATGCCCAGCCAGCGGCGACGCCGCGCGGAATGCGGATAG
Source organism: Alcaligenaceae bacterium (assembly GCA_029263795.1). GTDB lineage: Bacteria > Pseudomonadota > Gammaproteobacteria > Burkholderiales > Burkholderiaceae_B > Yanghanlia. Next base: position 65,028 of record JAJUFI010000002.1, on the reverse strand, counting down.
CTCGAGAAAATCTTCGTGGTTGCCATTAAAAGTCTCTTTGGGAGATGCGGGAAAGGCGCAGACGGCGGGCACGAGCCTGACGGGCCACCTGCCACAAGCCTCCCTGCGTACCAAAAGTCACAGATAGAAAATATACGATTCCAGCGGACAATATAATCGCCGGAGAAGCCGGGACATTGGCGTAATATGAAAGCAATAAGCCAAGATATGACGCAAACACCCCGCTGAATGCAGCAAGGGCCATCTGGCCAATTACAGTCCCCGCCCAGAACCTGGCGGCGGCCGCCGGCAGCATCATGATTCCCACCACCATAAGCGTACCGAGCACCTGGAAACCGGCCACCAGAGTCATGACCAGCAAAAGCAGAAACGCTATGTGAACCACCGGCCCCATACGGCTTTCGCTGCGCAAGAACAGGGGGTCGAGGCATTCCATTACCAGGGGCCGGAAAATCACGGCCAAAACCAGCAAGGCTACGCTGGAAGTCGCCGACACCAGAATGAGCGCGGCATCATCCAGGCCCAGCACGGTACCAAACAGCACATGCAGAAGCTCCGTATTGCCGCCCTTGAGCGAGATGAGCAGTACACCCACGCCCAGTGACACAAGGTAGAACGCGGCGAAGCTGGCATCTTCCCGCTGGGGCGTGAGCCGGGCCACTGCGGCTGCCAGCAGAGCCACGGCCAGGCCGGTAATCATGCCGCCTACCGTCATGGCGGTCACGGACATGCCTGCCGTCAGGAAACCTACCGCCACGCCAGGCAGAATGGCGTGAGCCATGGCATCGCCCATCAGGCTCATACGCCGCAGCACCAGAAACACCCCCAGGGGCCCCGCCGCCATGGCAAGGGCAGCCGCGCCGGCCAGCGCCCTGCGCATGAAACCGAATTCAACAAACGGCTGATACAGCACTTCGAGACCGATCACAGGTAATCCCCGGCACAAAGGTGACGCGCCAGATGCAGGTTTTCCGGCGTAAGCACTTCATCGGTAGCGCCCCAGCCCACACATTGCCCCGCCAGCAGAAGGGTCTGGGGAAAATGGCGGCGCACGAGGTCCAGATCATGCAGTACGACGATGACAGTCTTGCCCGCACGGTTCCATTCCAGCAGAAGACTCATGAGATCTTCCGTGGTGGCGCGATCCACGGCGGAGAAAGGCTCGTCCAGCATGTAGGTGTCGGCATCGTGCAGCATGAGGCGCGCGAACAGCGCCCGCTGCAACTGCCCGCCGGACAAAGTGGCCAGGGGGCGCCGCCCGAAATCCGACAGGCCTACGGCCTGCAGGGCGCTTTCCAGGCGCTCGCGCTCGCCACGACCGAAGCCGCGCCACGGCCCGACTCGCCGCCAGGCACCCATGGCGACAAAGTCATGTGTGCTGATGGGAAAGGTTTTGTCAAAATCACCTTGCTGCGGCATGAAGGCTGGAGCCGAACTGCCCATCAGGCGAATGTGCCCGCTCAGTGGTGTGACCCAGCCCATGATACCGCGCAGCAGGGTGGACTTGCCCGCCCCATTGGGCCCCACCAGGGCGGTGAGCGACCCCTGGGGGAAACAGCCGCTGAGATTTCGCACGGCGACCTTGTCGCGCCAGCCGAGGCTGAGTTCCTCAAGCTCGATGGCTGAGATCGGAGTGTCTGGAAGAGGGTTTGCCGCCATCAAAGCCACCCCAATGCCCATGCTGTGCAGAGCCAGATTCCCCCTACGGCCGCGAGGGCAACGCCCACGCGCGTGGCGCAGGACGCAAGCAGAACTGACGCCCGCCGGCTGGAGCGCCGGGAAGGAGAAACCGGGACTAGGGGAACCATGATGAAGGACAAGGATTCAGAATCCGTTATGTTATAACATACCTTATCTCAAGACCAAATGCGGTTCCAACATGACAACCCAGACGCCCTCCACCCAGGCCCGGGTAGAGGCCAGGCTTGAAATTGCCCAGGCACTCTGTGAATCACGCGGCAGCCGCCTCACGCCCCTGCGGCGCCGGGTGCTGGAAATCCTCCTGCAACAGGGGCGCAGCGTGAAGGCATACGAATTGCTAGAGCTGATGCGCGACGATCAGGCCGGTGCAGCACCGCCCACCGTTTATCGGGCTCTCGACTTCCTGGTGGAAGAAGGCCTGGCTCACCGGCTGGATGCCATCAATGCCTGGGCTGCGTGCCACGATGCAGGCGGCGAACCTCACGACCTTCTGGTTGTCTGTACTGCTTGCGGTTCAGTTGCTGAGCTGAGCGACCCTTCACTCACCCGGCGCCTCGCAGAAAAAGTGGCCGAAGCCGGCTTCAGGCTGTCAGGTCACGAAATGGAATTGAGAGGGCTCTGCAAGGGGTGTGAAGGAAGTTTGCCCTAAGCGGAACGCTGTGATGTAATCGCAGACTGGATTTTTCCCGGCCGCAGGCCGGACCATCGAGAGAAGACAAGCATGAGCCAAGCCGTAAACGTTGGAAAACCGCGTGTTCAGGACATGGTGCCCGTCACCATTCTGACCGGCTTTCTCGGTGCGGGCAAAACCACCCTGCTTAAGCGCATTCTTACTGAATTCCACGGCAAGCGCATAGCCGTCATTGAAAATGAATTCGGCCCGGAAAGCATAGACAACGACCTCCTCATTCAAGATTCGGAGGAGGAAATTGTTGAGCTGAGCAACGGCTGTGTTTGCTGCACCGTGCGTGGTGACCTGATGCGCACACTGAACGATCTACGCCTGCGCCGCATGTCCGGGCAACTGAATTTCGAACGCGTCATCATCGAAACCACCGGCATGGCCAACCCTGGCCCCGTGTGCCAGACTTTCTTCATGGATGACGATATCGCGGATTACTACCGGCTGGATGCCGTCATCACCGTTGTCGACGCCAAGCACGGCATGGAAACTCTCGACCGTCAGGAAGAGGCACAGAAGCAGGCTGGTTTCGCCGACCGTATTCTTGTCTCAAAGAAAGATCTGGTCTCGGAAGAGGAATATCAGGCCTTGCGCGCACGCCTGCTGCGCATTAACCCCCGCGCCTCGGTCACGCCGGTTCACTTTGGCGAGACCGATCTGAAGGCGCTGCTGGACATCAGCGGGTTCAACCTGAACACCATCCTCGATATCGACCCGGATTTTCTTGCCGAAGAACACCCGGATGCAGCGCACGACCACCATCACCACGATCACGAAGGTGAGTGTGGCGAGCACTGCAGCCACCATGGCCATGGCCACGGCCACCACCATCATCACCACGCGCACCAGGACGAGATCGGAGCCTTTGTTTTCCGTTCGAACCGGCCGTTTGACCCTGAACGCCTGGAAGAATTCCTGGGCGGCATAATTCAGGTTTACGGGCCCGACCTGCTGCGTTATAAGGGCATTCTTTACCTGAAGGGCATCAACCGCCGGATGCTGTTCCAGGGTGTGCACATGATGATGGGTGCTGAACCTGGCAAACCCTGGCTCTCGGGTGAAAAGCCTAATACCAAAATGGTATTCATAGGACGTAAACTGCCCCAAGAAATTTTCACGCGGGGTCTGGAACAATGTCTGGTCTGAGCCGGCTTTCGCAGCAATCGCGCGTCGCGCACGGGCCTTGACATCACATTAGAAGAAAGAGGATGCACCATGGTTAGCAAAACAGCCAACGTCTTGACTCCGGAACAACTTCCCACGGAAGAAGAGCTCCTGGCCATGCCTGAGTCCGAATACATGAACCCAGTTCAGCTGGCCTTCTTTCGCAATCGTCTGAAAGAGCTCGAGCAGGAAATCCTCAACAACGCGGGCGCCACAACCGAAAACCTGCGCGAAACCCAGTTCGTTCCCGATCCGGCCGACCGTGCCACCATCGAGGAAGAACACGCACTGGAACTGCGCACCCGCGACCGTGAACGCAAGCTGCTGAAAAAAGTTCAACAGGCCATCGCCAGCATCGACGCCGGCGAATACGGCTGGTGCGAGGAAACCGGCGAACCCATCGGTATCGCACGGCTGCTGGCCCGCCCCACCGCCACCCTTTCCCTGGAAGCCCAGGAAAGGCGCGAAAAACGCCAGAAACTCTACGGCGACTGACCTCTTCCTTCTTCTTGCGGCGGGCCACACGGCCCGCCGTCTTGCTTTTGGCCACCCGCCCGCGAATTGCGCAGCCTTGTGCACTCTTGAAAAAGCGGCGGGCATCCCCATGTGAAGGCTTCAACAGGAAGATTCCATGGAACAATTTCACGCTACCACCATTCTTTGCGTTCGCCGTGGCGACAAGGTCGCACTGGGCGGCGATGGCCAGGTCACGCTGGGCAATATTGTCATAAAGGGCACGGCCCGCAAGATCCGCCGTCTCTATCAGGATCGCATCCTGGCCGGCTTTGCCGGTGCCACTGCCGATGCCTTCACACTGCAGGAACGCTTCGAAGCCAAGCTCGAAAAACACCAGGGCAATCTGATGCGCGCGGCCGTCGAACTCACCAAAGACTGGCGTACCGACCGCGTATTGCGTCGCCTGGAAGCCATGCTCATCGTGGCTGACAAAGAACACACGCTGGTGCTCACGGGCAATGGCGACGTTCTGGAGCCCGAACACGGCATAGCGGCCATCGGATCCGGTGGTGCTTATGCACATTCCGCTGCCCTGGCCCTGGTTCAGAACACTGACCTCGCCCCTGAAGAAATCGTGCGCAAATCCCTGGCCATTGCCGGCGACCTCTGCATCTACACCAACCAGAACCACGTCGTCGAAACCCTGTAAGGGTCGACATTGGTTCCACTGTCACGAATACCGCCATGTCCGCCATCAACATGACTCCCGGAGAAATCGTCTCCGAACTCGACAAGCATATCGTCGGGCAGCAGCAAGCCAAGCGTTCCGTGGCTGTCGCGCTGCGCAATCGCTGGCGCCGTCAGCAGGTGCCCGAGCCGCTGCGCCACGAAATCGTTCCCAAGAACATCCTCATGATCGGGCCTACCGGGGTCGGCAAGACCGAGATCGCCCGCCGGCTGGCGAAGCTGGCCAACGCGCCCTTCATCAAGGTTGAAGCCACAAAGTTCACGGAAGTCGGCTACGTGGGCCGCGATGTTGAAACCATCATCCGCGACCTTGTCGACGCTTCAGTCAAGCTGACGCGTGAAGCCGCCATGCGCCGTGTGCGCACTTTGGCCGAAGATGCCGCCGAAGACCGCATCCTCGATGTACTGGTTCCCCCTGCCCGCAATGCCATGGGAGAGCCGGATCGCGAAGAAAACAGCGCCCGCCAGACTTTCCGCAAGCGCCTGCGCGAGGGCAAGCTGGACGACATGCAGATCGAGATAGAAGTCGCCCAGACCATGCCGCAGATGGAAATCATGGCGCCTCCCGGAATGGAGGAAATGACCGAACAACTGCGCAGCATGTTCGCCGGCCTGGGCCGCGACAAGAAGAAACAGCGCAAGATGTCCGTCAAGGAAGCATTCCGCCTGCTCACCGAAGAAGAGGCGGCCAAGCGCGTCAATGAAGAAGAGCTGCGCGCCGAGGCCATCGCCAATGCGGAGCAGAATGGAATTGTCTTCCTGGACGAAATCGACAAGATCACTGCCCGCCAGGAACATGGTGGTGGCGATGTTTCCCGTCAGGGTGTGCAGCGCGACCTGCTTCCCCTGGTAGAAGGGACCACGGTCAACACCAAGTATGGTGTAGTGCGCACCGACCACATCCTGTTCATCGCTTCCGGTGCCTTCCACCTGTCGCGCCCATCCGACCTGATCCCCGAACTGCAGGGCCGCTTCCCCATCCGCGTGGAGCTGGATTCGCTCACGGCCGATGATTTCGTCCGCATTCTGTGCGATACCGATGCCTCGCTGACCAAGCAATATCATGCGCTGATGGCGACCGAGGACGTGAATCTGGAATTCACCGAAGACGGTATCCGCCGCCTCGCCGAGCTGGCTTACTCAGTGAACGAACGCACGGAGAACATCGGTGCACGGCGACTCTACACCGTGATGGAAAAACTGCTCGAAGACCTTGCCTTCGACGCCACGGCTCACAGTGGCAGCACCGTCAAGGTTGACGCCGCCTATGTGGAGGAAAAGCTCCAGGAAACGGCGGCAAGCGAAGACCTCGCCCGCTACGTGCTGTAGCAGGCACACGTGAGGGCGGCCACCTGGCGGCCCGCCCTCATGCCCCGCTACTTCGAAATTTCCACCACGACGTACTGGCCGTTGACGCGCCGTGCCTTGAACTTGATCTTGTCGCCCGGCTGCAGGCCGGTGAGCAGGGTCTGATCAACCTGATACACCAGTGTCATGGCCGGCAGCTGAAGTGCATCGATGGGCCCATGCTTGATCGTGACCTTCCCCGCCGCTGCGTCGATGCGGCGGACCTCGCCGGAACCGCTGCCTTCCTGAGCTTGTGCAGGAATGCTGTAGCATGCCGTCACGGCCAGGGCGGCCGCCACGGCGGACCGGATGCTTGGTGAACTGAACATGCGATAATCTCCCGTTAGTAGTTTCTAGCATACCGCGTTTGGCGGCGACCCCATCATGGCTACAAGACTCTCCGTCATCACCACCCGCGGCGGTGACGATGGCACCACCGGCTTGGGCGACGGCACCCGGGTTTCCAAGAGCGATGCCCGAATCGCCGCCATGGGAGATGTCGACGAACTCAACAGCTTCATCGGGCTGCTGCGCACCGAAACACTTCCCGGAGACATCGACGGCCTGCTCGCCAGAGTCCAGAATAAACTCTTCGACCTGGGTGCCGAACTCTGCATTCCCGGCCACAAGGCCGTGAAGCCGGAACACGTTGCTGGGCTGGACGCCGCAATTGCGCACTACAACGCCGAACTGGGCAAGTTGCAGGAATTCATTCTGCCAGGTGGCAGCCGGGCCGCCGCTCTGGCTCACGTGGCGCGCAGTGTCTGCCGCCGTGCCGAGCGCAGCGTGGTCGCGCTGGAGTTACTGGCCGTTGAAAACGAAGGGGCTGCTGCCGACAGCCATGTTAGGCAATACTTGAACCGACTCTCCGACCTCTGCTTTGTGCTGGCTCGCGCCATCAACCGCCAGCAAGGCGAGGCCGACGTGTTATGGCAGCGTGAAGATGTCCGGCCGCAAGCTTGAAGGTAAGCGCCGCGCTGGGCATGGTTGGCGCCCCGGCCTGGCGTTGCATACGGACAAGGTTGAATCTGAACGTCGTGGTCGGTTTGAACGCATTGGCCGGTTCAGTTGCACGGCCCCTGCACACACGCGCACATTGGCCGGCATGTTTATGGCTGCCGTGCTTTCCGCCTGGGGGGCCCCTCATGTCGCTGCCCAGTCCGGCATACAGGCCTGGACACAAGCCCAGACAAGCCCTGGCTTGTATGCCCTTGGCCGCAACGTGGAAGTGGTTCATTCCGCAGCGAAGAATGTGCCTCGCGGAGCGCGCATCACCAGGGTCCAGGCAGACCGCCAATATGCCGGCAACGCCGACATTCAGTCATTTCTTTGCTGGAACGGCACCGCGCAATGCGTTGAATTCACCGGGGCTTCTGTAAACAGCGCGGCTTTCTCGGGGCTGGCCGCAGACCAGCCCATGCTCATGGTGCACCGGCCCCGGGCCTGGCGGGGCAGCCCGAAGCCGGTTTTCATAAGAAGCAATGTGACCGTCTGGTACGAATTGCCTGGCTAGAACCAACCAATCAACCCGGCAGAACGCTGTTCACCGTCCTGCAGAATTTGGCGACGATTTCCTCGATGTCCTCCTCCGTGCAGATGAAGGGCGGGGCCAGCAGGACGTGGTCGCCATGAGCACCATCGGCCGTACCTCCCGATGGATAGATCATCAGGCCGTTTTCCATGGCTGTTTTCTTCAACAACACATGAGTGCGGCGTGCAGGGTCCAGCGTCGCCTTGCTTGCACGGTTGGCTACGAACTCCACACCCACGAACAGACCGCGGCCGCGGATATCGCCCACATTGGGATGCTCGCCCAGTTCACGCCTGAGGCTGGCGCGCAGCTGTTCCCCCCGCGCAAGAACATTCGCGAGCAAGCCGTCGCGCTCGATGACCCGCTGCACTGCCAGTGCCGCTGCGCAGGCCGTCGCGTGACCCATGTAGGTATGACCATGCTGGAAGAAACCGCTGCCGGCAACAATGGTGTCATAGATGCGGCTGCTGGCCACCATGGCACCAATCGGCTGATAGCCCGCGCCCAGGCCCTTGGCAATGGTGACGATGTCGGGAACGACACCGTCCTCCGCGCAGGCGAACAGGTGACCGGTGCGACCCATTCCGGACATCACTTCATCGAGAATGAGCAACACACCATGGCGGTCGCAGACTTCCCTGATCCGTTTCAGGTAACCACCCACCGGGGGCAGCACACCCGCCGTAGCGCCAACCACGGTTTCGGCCACGAAGGCGGCAACGTTTTCCGCACCCAGCTCGCGGAGCTTGGCATCCAGTTCGTCTGCCAAGCGCTGCGCGTACTGCTCGGGGGATTCGTCCGCCCGCTGGTCACGGTAGGCATAGCACGGTGATACGTGATGGGCCGGTACGAGCAGGGGCAGGAATGGTTCTCGCCGCCATACGTTGCCACCTATGGCCAGAGCCCCCAGGGTGTTGCCGTGATAGCTCTGACGCCGTGCGATGAAGTGACGGCGCGACGGCTGTCCCTTTTCCACGAAGTATTGGCGGGCCAGCTTCAGAGCCGCTTCCACCGCTTCCGAACCACCCGAAACAAAATAGATATGGTTCAGATCCCCAGGTGCCCGCTCGGCCAGAAAATCTGCCAATTCTTCGCAGGCGCGCGTGGTGAAGAAGGATGAGTGGGCATACGCCACTTCATCCAGCTGTTTCTTGATGGCCTGGATGACGTCTGGGTGGCCGTGTCCCAGGCAGGAGACAGCGGCCCCACCGGAGGCATCGATATAGTCACGGCCGTGCTGGTCAAACAGGCGAATGCCTTCTCCTCGCACGGCGAATTCAAGAGTCTGTTTGGGGTTGCGGTGAAAAACGTGGGTCATGGAATCTACCGTAGAGGATTCAACAAACGTTTCATTAATCTATACTGTTGCAACACCCGAAGCAAGCGCATCCGTTATCCTCAACCCTTTTCCCCTGCAAACCATGGCAAAGAAGCCACAACCCCCGTACAGCTTTCAGGAACTCGTTGGGTTGATGCGGGACCGCTACCCCGGCATGAGCCCCCAGTTTCAGGTTGGTGCGCGCCACCTCATTGATCACCCCGATCAGGTGCCGGTGCAATCCATGCGCAGCATTGCGGCGGAGGCCGGAGTGCAGCCCGCAACATTGGTGCGGCTGGTGAAATCTTTGGGATATCAGGGCTGGGAAGAGCTGCGGCAGGTATTCATTCGCGGTCTGCAGCAGCAGCCGAAGCCTTATGCTGAACAGGCCCGGAATGTCGTGCGCCGCCGCAACAGCCGCAACGCCCTGCACCGGCATATGGCGGCTCACATCGCCAACCTTCAGTTCCTGGAGGCTCAGAACGGCGAGGCGCTCGCAGAGGCGGTCAAGATCCTGCAACGGGCCCGGCACGTCCACGTCGCCGGTTTCCGCGCCTCTTACGCAGCCGCCTACACCCTGCATTACCTGTACCGGTTGTTCCGCAATTCAGTCAGCCTGTTGCGCGGTGATGTCGGGCTGCTTGAAATGGAATTGCGGGCGCTTGAACCGGGCGATGCCGTCGTCATCATCGGGTTTGCGCCCTATTCCCGTGAGGGATTGCGGGTCGCGGAAGCAGCAAGTGAACGCGGTTGCAGAATCGTCGCGCTGTGCGACAGCAAACTGGCTCCCCTGGCGCGGCATGCGGAAACCACCTTGCTGTTTTCCACTGAGACCGCGGGCTTTTTTCCGTCTTCAGCCGCAGCCCTGGCGCTGGTGGAAACACTGGCCAGCCAGTTGCTTGGCAAGGCCGGCCAGTACGCCATACAGGCTCTTGGCCAGGCCGAGGAACAACTCCACCGCAGTGGTGCCTATGTACAGCCCGAAGCGGCTACATCAGGCCGCGAATGAACTCGCGCAGATGAGCCAGCAAGCCGTCAAGGTCATGCTGCAGGCGGGTGAAACCATCGGTTTTTTCAAATGAGGATTCGTTCATGTACAGCCGACGGTTGATTTCAATCTGCAGGCTGTGACGGCGTTCGGCCGGCTGCCCCACTTGGGCGATCAGGGCGACCCCCTTGAATGGGTCGTTGCGCGCCACGCTGTAGCCGCAAGCGACCAGATAGTCTTCGATGATCCCGATCAAAGTGGGGTCGCAGGTAGTGCCGTCCCGGTCACCGAGCACGAAATCCGCCAGCTGCCGGTCGCCGCCCTGTTTCATGAGCGCATAGGAATTCGACGGCATCGAGTGCAGGTTCAAATGCCACACCATGCCGAAACGCTCCATTGCTTCCTCTATCTGTTTCCACAGGGCCTGGTGATATGGCTCGTAGTAAGTGCTGATGCGGTTCTCGAGTTCGCCCACCCACAACTTGCGGTCGTACATGGGGTGGCCGTCCAGGCTGTGCCAGAACAGCCCGTACCCCAGTCGCGATTTTTCCGTGGGACGCACGCCGCAGGTCCAGGGCTCGGCCAGAATGTTCGGGTCGATGTCATCCAGTTCACGGTTGACATCGATATAGCTGCGCGGGAATTCAGCGCTCAGCAGGGTGCCGCCGTGCCGCGGTACTGCCTCCCAGAGTTCGTCAACGTAGGCATCTTCGGCCACACGCAGCACAGATACCGGCAGAATGGTATCGAAATCCTGAGGATAGGTGCTACCGCTGTGGGGAGAGTCACAAACCAGCGGGATGGGGTCTGTTTCCGGCAACTGCAGTCGGTAAGGCTCGAACTCCGAATCGGCGAATTTCATTCAGGCGGTCTCCGTTTGAGGGGCATTGTGCAAATGCCTGTCAGCGACCGGTGTGCCTGGGCCCGCGGCCCCCGCCGCTCCGGACACATCATTGAGGTGGCAGGCACTCCAGTGCTGCGGTGCCACCTCCTGCAACACCGGACGTTCCTCCCGGCATTTTGCCATGGCGAGCGGGCAGCGTGGATGGAAGGCGCAGCCGGACGGCGGGTTGGCAGGTGATGGCAGTTCGCCTGAAATTGGGTCGAAGCGACGCTTGCCCGCGGAGAGCACGGGGAGTTCCTTGAGCAGCGCCTGCGTGTAGGGGTGATTGGCCCTGGCGAAGATTTCCTCCGTATCGGCCAGCTCCACCAACCTGCCCAGATACACGATGGCAACCCGGTCGGAAATGTGACTTACCACGCCCAGGTTGTGGCTGATGAACACATAGGTGAGATCGAAATCGCGCCGCAGATCCATGAACAGGTTGAGGACCTGCGCCTGGATGGAGACATCCAGGGCAGCAACAGCTTCGTCACAGACGATGATGGACGGCTTCAGTGCCAGCGCGCGCGCCACCCCCACGCGCTGACGCTGTCCGCCGGAGAACTGATGCGGATAGCGTTCCCGGTAGCCTGGGTCCAGGCCCACCTTGCGCAACAGGGAGCAGACGTATTCGTCGCGCTCGGCCCGGCTGACGAGCCCGTGCACCACCGGTGCCTCGCCAATGATGTCGCCCACCCGCATGCGCGGGTTGAGCGAGGAGTAAGGATCCTGGAAGATCATCTGAACGGCAAGGTCGTATTCCCGCCTTGCAGCACCTGTCAGCCCGGCTATGTCGCGACCTTTGTAGAGCACACGGCCCGCGGTGGGCGGAATGATGCCGGTCAGCATCCGGCCCAGTGTGGTTTTGCCGCAGCCCGATTCCCCCACAACCGCCAGCACCTCGCTATGGCGGATGTCGAGATCCACACCCATGACGGCCTGAACCGGAGGCGGCTTTCCCTGGCCGCGCAGCTTGCGGCCGATGAAATCGATGAAATCCGATGGCTGAACGTAATCGCGCCGCAAGCCTTGCACCTGCATGATCAGTTCCGCGCTCATGATTTCTCTCCGCTATGCCAGCAGCTCACCAGATGGTCGTCCCCTACAGGCAGCAGGGACGGTGCATGCTCACATTGCGCATCCGCCCGGTAGCAACGCGTACGGAAGGCACAACCCGGGGGAAGGTGCAGCAGCGAAGGAGTGGACCCCGGAATCTGGAAAAGGGGCTGACCGCGTGTGCCCAGCGATGGGATGGAGGACATCAGCCCATGCGTGTATGGGTGCATGGGCCGCTCGATGAGCTCTGCGGTGGAGGTTGACTCAACGATGTGGCCGGCGTACATGACCGCCATGCGGTCCGCCAGACCGGATACCAGGGCAAGGTCATGCGTGATCCAGATCAGCGCTGTACCCATCTCGCGGCAGAGCTTCTGAACTTCGTAGAGAATTTGCCCCTGGATGGTGACGTCCAGTGCGGTGGTCGGTTCATCAGCGATGATGAGCTTGGGGGCATTCAGCAGCGCAATGGCAATCGCAATGCGCTGCCGCATTCCCCCCGAAAGGTGGTGCGGGTAGGCCTTGAGACGGGCCTCTGGTGCCGGAATACCCACCATGCGCAGCACTTCCAGCGAGCGTTCGCGCGCGGCGCGGCGAGACACTTTCTCGTGGGCGTGCACTGCCTCCATCATTTGCGTATCGATGCGCAAGGTGGGGTTCAGCGTCATCATGGGGTCCTGGAAGATCATGGCCAGGCGGCTGCCGCGCAAGCTGCGCATCTGCGCGGCAGACACCTTGGTGAGGTCGTAGCCATCGAACATCATGCGTTCGGCATGTACTTTGCCGCGTTCACCCACCAGACCCATGATTGAAAAACCGGTCACACTCTTGCCTGAGCCCGATTCCCCCACCAGGCCTAGAATCTCGCCGCGCTTCAGTTGCAGGGAAACGCCATCCACCGCCTTCACCACACCATCGCGGGTGTAGAACCAGGTCTTCAGGCCCTGGACGTCCAGCAGCAGATCGTTGTTCCCGTTCATGTCGCTCTGTTTCGCCATTGCTCAGACCTCGTTGCGCGGGTTGAGGATGTCCCGCAGGTGGTCTCCAACCAGGTTGATGGATACCACCACAACGGCCAGGGCAATGCCGGGGAAGAAGCATATCCAGTAGGTGCCCGAAAGCAGGAACTCGAAACCATTGGAAATCAGCATGCCGAGGGAGGGTTCGGTAACGGGAACCCCCACTCCCAGAAATGACAGAGTGGCCTCCAGCGCGATGGCATGAGCCAGATCTATGGTGGCGATGACCATCAACGGCGGTATGCAATTGGGAAATACATGGCGCCACAGAATGCGGTGCCAGCTGAGGGCCATGCAGCTTGCGGCCTCCACGTATTCCTTGTTGCGTTCCACGATGGCGGCAGCCCGTGCCGCCCGCGCAAAGTATGCCCACTGCACGACGATCAGCGCGATGATGACCTTGTCCACCCCCTTGCCGAGCGCCGCCAGCAGAACCAGTGCGACCAGTATGGATGGAAAGGACAGCTGCATGTCGACCAGCCTCATCAGGAAGGCGTCCATGCGGCCACCGAAATAGGCGGCAATCAGACCGACCGCCGCGCCGATCAGGAACGCTGCGGTGACCGAGACAAAGCCCACGAAAAGACTGGTTCGCATACCATACAGAATGGCCGAGAGAACGTCACGGGCCTGGCCGTCCGTACCCAGCCAGTAGGTGAGGCTCCCGTCGAAATTCTTGCTGCCCGGCGGCAGCTTGGCGTCGAGTATGTCGAGCGCGGCCAGGTCATAGGGGTTCTGGGGCGAGATCCACGGAGCCAGCACCGCAGCGCCGATCGCCACCAGCAGCACCAGGAGCGACACCATGGCCGCCTTGCTGCTGGCGAACTGCGCAACAAAGCGGCGCCAGCGGCTGGTTTCCAGGCGTGCGGTACTCTCTTCAAGAGCTGCCACCGCGGGGCCCTGCTGTGCAACACGGCTCATGCTGCGCCTCCCAGACGAACCCGCGGGTCAAGCAAGGTGTAGCCTATGTCCACGATCAGATTCAGTGTGGCGAGAAAGACTACGGTAAGCATCAGATACGCCACCACGACCGGCCGATCGAGATTGACGATGGAATCGATCAGCAGCTTGCCCATGCCCGGCCAGGAAAACACCGTTTCGGTCACCACAGCAAAGGCGAAGACCTGCCCATATTCCAGCCCCCCTATGGTCACGATTGGAATCATGATGTTCTTCAGCAGATGCACACCGAGCACTCGGCGTTCGTTGAGGCCCTTGGCCCGCGCGAACTTGATGTAGTCCTGTGGCAGGCATTCGCGTGTGGCCGCTCGCGTGACCCGGATGATGAGCGCACATTTGGCCGTGGCGATGGTCAGTGCCGGCAAAAGCAGGCTGCGCAGCCCATCCCAGTTGAATATGCTCAGTTGAATGGGACCGAAGGTTTCCACCGGCCCGCGGCCACCAGCCGGTACCCAGCCCAGCATGACGGCAAACAGCATGATGAGCATCAGCCCCACCCAGAAGTTGGGCAGGGAAAAGCCCAATACCGAACCAGACATGATGCCGCGCGAAAGCAGGCTCTCCGGACGCAGCCCAGCGTAGACGCCCAGCGGTACGCCGACCACCATGGAGATGAACATGGCCAGTGTGGCCAGTTCCAGCGTGGCCGGCATGCGTTCCAGTATGAGGTGCATAGCCGACTCGCCTGTCAGAAAACTGTTGCCGAAGTCCAGCTGTACCGCCTTGGACAGGAAGATGAAGTATTGCTCCCAGAGCGGGCGGTCCAGGCCCAGATTGCGGCGGATTGCCTCACGCTCAAGGTCCGTCGCTTCGGGGCTGGCCATCATCAGCACCGGGTCGCCGATCACATACAAACCGGCAAACACCAGTGCCGACATGACCAGAACTACCAGCCCCGTCTGCAGCAGACGGCGGACTATCGTTGCGATCACGCTGCTGTGCTCACTTCACAGGCGTCATGTCTTGCGCCAGGGTCATCTGGTCGGCGCGCCCCTCGTAGCGGATATCCTTTTTCATGGCCCAGACTGACATTTCAAACTGCAGCGGCAAGATGCCGTAGTCTTCCATGATCATGTCGGCGGCCTTTTCCAGAAGCGCAGCACGTTTGTCGTCCTCCATGGTGCGTGATGCTTCCAGCACCAGCTTGTCGGCCTCCGGGTTGGAGTACTTGCTCCAGTTTGTCGTGCCCAGGCCCAGTTCGGGCTGCTTGGTGACGACCAGCGAGTTCAGGGGGTTGAGCATTTCGCCCGAAGACGCGGCCCAGCCTGCCAGATAGGCACTAAAGGCAAAGGCATTGCGCTGCTTGAAGAACACAGCCGGCGCCATGGTGTCTACGTTGACCTTCACACCGAGCCGCGCCCACATGGCGGCGACGACCTGAGCAATGCGTTGATCGTTGGTGTAGCGGCCGGCCGGCGAGCCCAGCGACATGGTGAAGCCATTCGGATAGCCGGCTTCGGCAAGCAGCTTCTTGGCACGCTCCAGATCGGCCTTGGGTGCCTTGGAATGCTTTTCCGAGGCGCCGAAGCCCGGATACGCCAGCAGGTTGCCTGCAGCCATGGCGGAACCGCCCATGACGCGGTCGACAATGTTCTGGCGATCGATGGCAAGGGACAAGGCTTCACGAACCCGCCGGTCTTTCAGCGGGTTCTTGCCGTTCGTGCCTTCCATTCCGGGTGGAACTTCATCACCCTGCATCAGTGCGATGTAGATGATGCGTACCGAAGGCGTTTCCTGGATGTGCAGGTTCTTGTTTTCCTTCAGTTTGGGAAGGTCGTCGGTGGGCGGATCTTCGATCAGATCGACATCACCCGCCAACAGTGCTGCAACCCGCGCAGCCGGGTTGGTGATCGGGCGATAGATGACGCGATCCCAGGCGGGAGGTTCGCCCCAGTAGTTCTCATTGCGCTCCAGAACGATTTCTGCGCCGCGCTTCCAGGACACGAACTTGTACGGCCCAGTGCCGATGAGACCGTCGCCACGGTTCAGCTCGACCGTTGTCTTGCCTTCCGGAGCCGAACCGGCAGCCGCCTTGGACGACATGATGGGCACCATGGAAAGATTGGGCAACAGAACCGGAGACGGACCCTTCGTGATGATCTTGAGTGTATGGGGGTCGACCACTTCCAGACGGTCGATGCTGCTCAGGTAGAGTGCGTAAGACGAGGGGCTGTTGGGAACCTTGGGAACGCGTTCATAAGTGAAGACAACGTCTTCAGCAGTGAAGGGTGTGCCATCGGAGAACTTGACGTCCTTGCGCAGCTTGAATGTCCAGGTGTCGCCGTCGACCGTCCAGGATTCGGCCAGCGAAGGAACAGGCTTGGCCACCTTGTCGGTGCGAACCAGAGGGTCGAAGATGGTTTCCGACAGCTGCGTATTGGGTGTCAGGGAGTGAAACTGCGGGTCCATGGAGGTGGGTTCGGACCGCAGGGCGATGACCAGATCGCGTGCCTGAGCGGCGGCAGAGAAACACAGCGTGGCAGCCAACGCCGTGAAGGCGAGGGTCTTGCGGATGGACTTCATGCTTTGTTGCCCCTTGTCGTTGGATAGATCGGGGAGCCCATACAACATGAAAAAAGGCCCCATGCCATCGGCATGGAGCCCAGTGTAACGACGCGGTCCCTACTGCAAGATAAGGATTTTCCCGACCGTAGAAAACCTCAGCTGCTGGCCGGGAAGGGATAGATCGCTCATTGTGACTGGGCGATCATGTACTCCACCGCTGCGCGCAGCGTGGCGTCGTCAGCCGTTGAGGCACCGCGCGGAGGCATGGCGCCCTTGCCGTTGATGGTGATCTGCATGACGGCATCCATGCCCTTTTCAGTCACCTTCGCCCAGGCGGCCTTATCGCCCACCTTGGGGGCCCCGGCCACACCGGCCGCGTGACAGGCAATGCAGGCGGACTTGTACAGCTTTTCGCCGGCAGGGTTTGCATCCTGGGCCACTGCGAGAGCCGGAACCAGCCCAGCGGCAAGAATGAGTGCCGCGAATTTGCCTGAGCGTTTGAACATAGTGATCTCCTATTGGTTGTTTATGGTCGCCGGCCCGCTCCGGCTTACTTCGCTTCGGGAATTGGGTGGGGAGCCTTTACCTGAGTCATGTAATCATGGTTCCAGTCACCTTCTACTACAAAATGGCCCGAAGCGCCCAGTTCAAATGCTTCGATGAGGTTGTGGTTGACGTATGCATACACCCCCGGTTGCTTGAAAGTGTAAAGCGCTGCACCTGCGGCTCCGCCCGGAATGAACCACGTTTCCATGTCGCGCAGCGGCGGGTTGTGGAACTTGCCGTGATCCCATACCCAGTCACCATGGCCGCCGATGAGGTGTGGCCGCGTATCGCGGGTGGCTTGCGAGTGCACGATGAGCACCGTTTCACCCACCTTGGCCTTCAATGCCCCGTCGCCGGTCAGCGCGCCCACTTTGCCGTTGAACACCACATGGGTGGGGGTCAGTGTGCGCATGGACTGGACAGTATCACCATAGCTTTCGGCCAGCGACTTGTAATCCTTGTAGTTGCCATTCTCGTCCTTGGGAATGTAGAGGTCGAACTCACCGATGGTGTAGGCGCGGTCATAGCTCAGAGGCTTGCCATCGGCATCCTTCAGCCCGTCGCGTGGCAGAACCATCATCGTGCCGCTCATGCCGGACAGCACATGCCATGGAACCATGCCCTCCGGTGCGCAGTGGTACACGAACACGCCAGCCCGGTCAGCCTTGAAGCGGAGTGTTGCCTGTTCACCCGGGTTCACGTTGGTGAGGGCCGCCCCACCGAGTGCACCAGTGGCTGAGTGGAAATCCACGTTGTGCGGCATCATGTTGGACTTGGGGTTCACGAGCGTTACTTCGACGTAGTCACCCTCATGCACGACCAGCGTCGGGCCCGGCATTGAGCCGTTGAAGGTCATGGCCTGCATGGTGGTGCCCTTGTCGTCGATCACGACCTTCTTCTCTTCGACCGTCAGCTTGAATTCAACGATCTTGGGCTCAGCGGAAGCCTTCTGCTCGTGTGCGTGAATCATGGGCGGGGCCACGAGGTCAACCTTCACCCTCTCCAGCCCATCAAGCGAAGAGGCGAAGGCCGGAGCGGCCAGAATTGCGGCAAGTGCGGCGGCGATGGCGGCGGGTTGGAAGGCTTTCATGTTCAGCTCCTTGCTGTGGTTGAGCATCCGTTTTCGTATGGCTCCATTTCACCTCAGCGAGGAATATCCTTCTTTGTTGCTCAACAAATTGCGGGAACGATTTTTACGGGTTCCCCCCATTCGGATGGCAGCCACATCACAGTGCTGAGATGAGCGGCGTCGCAGTGCTAGAATGGCTCCGTTAGCGATCCTGCGGGGCCTACCGATGAGCCACAGCATCCCCCGTTCTCTCGTCAAGAACCTCGATCTGTTCCGCGCCGTCCCCGACAAGGACCTGGACACGGTTCTTTCCATTGCCCGGCCCATGCGGCTGAATGCCGGCGATCCAGTCTTCCAGCAGGGCCAACCGGCCACCCAGTTCTTCGTGCTGCTGCACGGCCATCTCAAGGTCGTGCAAACCACCGCTGAAGGGGAGCAGGTCGTCGTCCGTTACGTGATCCCCGGTGAAGTGTTCGGCATCGCCAAGGCCATGCAGCGCCCCGCCTACCCGGCAAGCTGTCTGGCGGTGGAAGAAAGCGTGGTGCTGGGCTGGCCTTCCGCAGAATGGGATCGCTTCATGACCAGCAATCTGCAATTCGCCGCCAACGCCCTGCAGGCTGTCGGCCAGCGTCTGCATGACGCCCATGCCCGCATCAAGGAATTATCAACGGAAGAGGTCGAACAGCGCGTTGCGCGCTGCCTGTTGCGCCTGATCGATTCCTCCGGCGAGAAAACCGACGACGGCATCGCCATCAATTTCCCCATTACCCGCCAGGACATCGCTGAAATGACCGGCACTACGCTACACACCGTCAGCCGTCTGCTCAGTGCCTGGAAGGAGCAGGGCATGGTGCTTACGGGTCGCAAGCGCGTCACTGTGCGCAAGGTTGACGACCTGATCCGGCTGGCCGAAGGTGCGGGCGCCTGCAGCAGCAAACCTGCGGCCCGCAAGAAACCGGTGGAGCCCGCCTAATTCACTCATCCAGAATCAGTCGTATGCCCAGATTGGCCGGAGGAATGCCCACCGAACAGGCGCCGGCCTTGGGGTCTCGCATGAAATCGGTCATGAGGCTGTGGTGTGAGCCGGCCACCACCCGAATCCCGCAGTTCTCTGTGGGAGGCAGAATGGGCTTGCCTGCCGCATCCAGATACTGGCGCACCTGACAGGTATTGGTCCACTCCCAGACGTTACCGCCGATATCCTGCACCCCGGCAGCCGTGGTGCCGAAGGTTCCGAAGGGTTGGGGGAAAGGCTCGGCCGCTGCCTTGCGCTGCGCTTCCATGGCGTATTCGGCCAGCCAGCGCTGGGCGGGGTTCTTGGCGTCATCCAGCTGATAAAGATCCAGCCGCAGGTCTTCCTTGAAGGCTTCTCCCGCCAGGTGAGCCCACTCCGCATAGGTGGGCAGCCTGAAGTTGCGCCCGGTACGAGCGCTGTACCACTTCGCAAACGCGGTGGCGTCATCCCAGTTCACCCCCACCACTGGCCGGTTGGGGTCCAGCTCACCGCGGTGGTCCTTGTTCAATGGGCGACAGGCTTCTTCCCGAACACATTCCGCATATTCAGCCTGGCTCACCAGCCGTTTCATCACCTGCATGGGTTTGTGGAAGGTGGCAGTCAGCCGTGCCGGCCGCGCCGGCATGCCGTTGACCAGGCTTTCGTCCGTCGTGTAGTACTGAATCGAACCCGGGGCGATGGTAACTAGAGGTACCTCTGCCGCGCTTGCGGCCTGCCAGCCCCCTACGGCCAGCAATAGAGCCGCAACACCGCCCGCTGCGGCATGACGGGTTAAAGCAGCAGGAATCGTGGGCGAAGGCATGGCAGTTCCTTGTTATGGGCGGTCGCACCTTGCGACCCGCTACAGCTCCATTGAACTACCAGTGTGGGGAAAATACTTTGTGCCAGCGCAAGGTGGGGGTCAGTCGATGGCTTTGGTCATTTCCTCAACCACTTTCTTGGCGTCTCCGAAGACCATCATGGTCTTGTCCATGTAGAAGAGCTCATTGTCCAGACCTGCATAGCCCGCAGCCATCGAACGTTTGTTCACGATCACAGTACGCGCTTTGTAGGCCTCGAGAATGGGCATGCCGTAGATGGGCGAACCCTTCTGCAACGCAGCCGGGTTCACTACATCATTGGCCCCCAGGATAATGGCCACATCCACCTGCCCAAACTCGCTGTTGATGTCTTCCATTTCGAAGACCTGGTCGTAGGGCACTTCTGCCTCGGCAAGCAGCACATTCATATGCCCCGGCATGCGGCCCGCCACAGGATGAATGGCATAACGCACACTCACGCCCTTGTCGCTGAGTTTTTCTGCGAGCTCCTTAACGGCATGCTGGGCCCGTGCCACGGCAAGACCATAACCCGGCACAATGACCACCGACTCCGCATTGCCGAGGATGAAGGCGGCGTCTTCGGCACTGCCGCTCTTGACATTGCGTTGCTGGCCGTCGCCGCCTGTGGCTGAGGACGCCTCGCCCCCGAAACCTCCGAGAATCACGCTGAAGAAGGAGCGGTTCATGGCCTTGCACATGATGTAGCTGAGAATCGCCCCGGAAGAACCCACCAGCGAACCGGCGATGATCAGCATGGAGTTGTTCAGACTGAAACCGATGCCAGCCGCAGCCCAGCCCGAATAGCTGTTGAGCATGGACACCACCACTGGCATGTCCGCTCCGCCGATCGGGATGATGATGAGCACACCGAGTGCAAACCCCAGGGCGATGATCAGCAGAATGTCGAGCCAACTTTGCGAATGCCAGAAACCGAATATGAAGAACAGTGTGGCCAGGCCCAGCAATGCATTGAGCATGTGTTGGCCCTTGAACTGGACGGGCGCACCCTGGAAGAGGCGAAACTTGTACTTGCCGCTGAGTTTCCCGAAAGCGATGACCGAACCGGTGAAAGTGACTGCGCCGATGAAGGCGCCCAGGGCCAGTTCTATACGGTTGCCACCGGGAATGGGCCCCCCGGGCTCGGCTATCTGGAAGGCCCATGGCTCCGCCACCGCGGCCACGGCAATGAAGACCGCTGCCAGGCCTATCATGCTGTGCATGAAGGCGACCAGTTCCGGCATCTTGGTCATTTCAACCCGCTTGGCCATGAGTGTTCCAATGGAGCCCCCCACGAGCAGGCCCAGCAACACCCAGCCCAGCCCCAGCGGCGATTCCGCCAGCGTGATGATGAGCCCGGCGGTAGTGAGTATGGCGATGGCCATGCCCAGCATCCCGAACACATTGCCCCGAATGGATGTGGTGGGATGCGAAAGCCCCTTGAGCGCCTGAATGAAGCAGACCGAGGCGACCAGATACAGAAAGACGACCAGATTCATGCTCATCGGGAGCCTCCCTGTTCCGGCGACGGCAACTTGCGCTCTTTTTTCTTGAACATTTCCAGCATGCGTCGCGTGACCAGGAAACCGCCAAAGACGTTGACGGCCGCCAGAGCCACGGCAAGCACACCCATCACCTTGCCCAGGGGGGTTTCCGTCAATGCAGCCGCCAACATGGCCCCTACGATCACGATGGCGGAAATCGCATTGGTAACGGCCATCAGCGGTGTGTGCAGCGCCGGCGTCACATTCCATACCACGTGGTAGCCCACGTAGATTGCGAGCACGAAGATGATTAAATTCATCAGGAGGGGTGAAATCGCTTCCATGTGTCTGTCTCTCTGGTCGAACGTGGTGCGTTGATACAGCTCGCCATCGGTCCCCGGCAGGCTGCCGGCCGAGTGGCCCCTCAGGCCTTGAGAAGCCGGCCGTCGCGCGTTACCAGGCAGGCAGCAACAATGTCGTCCTCTTCGGGCAACTGCAGCTGCTGCGCCTGGGGCGGCAAGACGAGCTTGAGAAAATCCAGGATATTGCGGGCGTACAGGCTGGAGCTGTCCGCAGCCACCATGGCGGGCAAATTCGTGTAGCCGATCAGGGTCACACCATGCTTCTGCACGACCTGCCCTGCCTCAGTCAGTGGGCAGTTGCCGCCCACCCCGCCCGCACCCCTGCCGGCCGCCAGGTCGACAATGACGGACCCTGGCTTCATGGACTTCACCATCTCTTCGGTGATGAGCTCCGGTGCGGGCCGTCCAGGAATGAGCGCGGTGGAAATGACCGCGTCGGCCTGGGCCACACGCTTGGCCACTTCCACCTTCTGGCGATCCAGCCAGCTTTGTGGCATGGGGCGGGCGTAACCGCCCACGCCTTCAGCTGCTTCGCGTTCTTCGTCAGTCTCGTAGGGAACTTCAATGAAGCGTGCCCCAAGGGACTCGACCTGTTCCTTGACCGCAGGCCGCACATCCGAAGCCTCTATCACCGCTCCCAGCCGCTTTGCCGTAGCAATGGCCTGCAGACCCGCCACACCTACGCCGAGCACAACCACCCGCGCGGCCTTGATGGTGCCAGCGGCGGTCATGAGCATGGGGAAGAAGCGCTGATATGCGGTGGCGGCAAGCAGAACGGCTTTGTAACCGGCGACATTTGCCTGACTGGAGAGCACGTCCATGCTCTGGGCGCGGGTGGTGCGCGGGGCGGCCTCCAGGGCGAAGGCCGTCAAGCCAGCGTCAGCCAGCCGCTGCAAACCTTCCTTGTCGAAGGGGTTCAGCATGCCCACCAGGGCCGTGCCCCGCTTCATCAATGCAAGCTCAGCGGGGTTCGGAGCCTGCACCTTCAGAACAAGGTCGGCGCCAAGCGCCGCGGCGCCATCGACGATTTCCGCCCCAGCCGCAACGTAGGCATCGTCAGTTGCGCTGGCGGCCAGCCCGGCCCCAGCCTGGACATATACTGCGTGGCCTTGCGCCACCAATTTTTTGACCGTCTCAGGTGTGGCAGCCACCCGAGTTTCCCCAGCCGCCGTTTCGACGGGTACGCCTATTCGCATGCTCCCTCCTGTGGTTGACAGCACACGTTGCGGCCGTGCCGTGTTACTGCTGTTTACACGGCTTCGGCCTTTTGTGCAATGAGGGGCGTACCGGAGTGCTTCAGGCGGTGGCCGGGTTGAAGCCTGCTGCGTGTGCCTGTTCGTCGGCGTGATAGGAGGAGCGGACCATGGCGCCTACGGCTGCATGCGTGAAGCCCATGGCATAGGCCTCTTCCTCGAACATCTTGAAGGTGTCAGGGTGCACGTAGCGCGTCACGGGTAGGTGGTGCGACGAAGGCTGCAGGTACTGACCGATGGTCAGCATTTCGATGTCGTGCTCACGCATGTCGCGCATGACCTGCAGGATTTCGTCATCGGTCTCGCCCAAACCGACCATAAGGCCTGACTTGGTGGGAACATCCGGACACAGGGCCTTGAACTCTTTGAGCAGCTTGAGCGAGTGCAGGTAGTCTGCGCCCGGGCGTGCCTGCTTGTAGAGCCTGGGCACCGTTTCCAGATTGTGGTTCATGACATCGGGCGGCTCAGCCTTGAAGATTTCCAGTGCACGTTCCAGTCGGCCGCGAAAGTCTGGCACCAGCACTTCGATGCGCGTCTTGGGAGAATGCTTGCGCACCTCACGGATGCACTCGGCGAAATGTGCCGCACCGCCGTCGCGAAGATCATCGCGGTCCACCGAGGTGATCACCACATACGACAGACCCATGGCCCCGATGCTGCGCGCCAGGTTCACGGGTTCGTTGACATCCAGGGGGTCGGGCCTGCCATGGCCGACATCGCAGAAGGGGCAGCGGCGGGTGCATTTGTCACCCATGATCATGAAAGTGGCCGTACCCTTTCCGAAACATTCACCGATATTCGGACACGAGGCTTCCTCGCAGACGGTGAACATGTTGTTTTCCCGCAGAATGCGCTTGATGTCGTGGAAGCGCGAGCCGGGCGCGGCCGCCTTCACACGTATCCATTCCGGCTTCTTCAGCCGTTCAGTCTGGACGATCTTGATGGGCAGCCGCGAAGTCTTGTCAGCAGACTTCTGCTTGGCACTGGGGTCATAGGAGGCAGGACGCACGGTCGGTTTCCGCGGTGCGGCCTGCTCATTACTTGTGGACATACGCTACCTGGCTGGGTG
Source organism: Alcaligenaceae bacterium (assembly GCA_029263795.1). Lineage (GTDB taxonomy): Bacteria > Pseudomonadota > Gammaproteobacteria > Burkholderiales > Burkholderiaceae_B > Yanghanlia. The sequence continues at coordinate 41,055 of JAJUFI010000002.1, read as the reverse complement.
ATGGTAAGGGCCATTTTAACGCGCCAGGAGAAAACGTCCGGAATTCCCCAAATTTTCAATGGTTTTCGGCGGTCAGCGCCCCTGCCAGGCCGGCTTGCGTTTGTTCATGAAGGCATCTATTCCTTCAAATACATCTTCCGCCATCATGTTGCAGGCCATGGTTTCCGCTGCGAAGTCGTAAGCATCAGCGAGCGACATGCTGCGCTGTTTCTGGAACATGGCCTTGCCGGTCCGCACCGCCACAGGGCTTTTGGAGCAGATGCTGTTGACCAGGGCCTCCACGGCCGCATCCAGCTCTTCCGCCGGCACCGCACGGTTGATCAGCCCTTCGGCCACGGCCTCCTGGGCACTGATGAACTCGCCCGTGATGAGCATCTCGAAAGACTTCTTTGCCCCGACATTGCGGGACAGGGCAACGGCCGGTGTTGAACAGAACAGGCCCACGTTGATGCCCGAGACCGCAAAGCGCGCGGATTCGGCTGCCACGGCCAGATCACAGCTCGCCACGAGCTGGCAACCTGCGGCGGTGGCCACGCCCTGCACCTTGGCGATGACCGGTACGGGAAAGGCAACAATGCTCTGCATCAGCTGGCCGCATTGGCGGAACAGCCGGCGGTAGTAGTCCTGATCGCGATTGGCCTGCATCTGCTTGAGATCGTGGCCGGCGCAAAACGCCCTACCCCTGGCGGCCAGCACCAGACACTGCAGGGTGTCATCGCGCGCAGCTTCATCCAGGGCCTGCTGCAGGACCACCAGGACCTCTTCCGACAGGCTGTTGAACTGGTCGGGGCGATTCAGTGTGATGGTGAGCACACCCTGATTGCGCTCAGTGACGACGAACTGCTCCTGGGATTCCATATTGTCTCCTTCTCTTCTTATGGCAGCGTGGTGTGGCGCTGCCGGGGGCCCTTTGCCGGCCCCCGCCCAATACGGCGGTGCCCAGCTACACCACCGCTTTCAGTTTTCAAATGCCGTCTGCAGCCGGCGAGCCAGCAGCTCGCCCGCTTCCGCCAGACTGCATGATATCCCGCAACTGCGCAGATCAACCGTCGGCAGGCCTTCGTAACCGCAAGGGTTAATGCCCAGGAAAGGCGCCAGGTCCATGTCCACGTTCAGCGACAGGCCGTGATAGGCGCGCCCATTGCGCAGCTTGATACCCAGTGCGGCGATCTTGGCCAGCTGCGAACCGGCCGGGTCAAAAACCCCGCGCTGGGGGTCGTAGGGCACGTACACGCCCGGCGCACCATCCATGCGCTGAGCTCCAGCCAGGCCCAGGCCAGCCAGCGTGGCAATGATGACGTCCTCAAGCCGCGCCACGTATTCCTTGACGAACAGGCCGCGGCGCTTGAGATCAAGCAGGCAGTACGCCACGACCTGACCCGGCCCGTGGTAGGTGACCTGCCCCCCACGGTCGCATTTGACGACCGGAATCCCGCCCGGGTTGAGCAGGTGTTCCGGCTTGCCAGCCTGGCCCAAGGTGTAGACAGGTTCATGTTCCACCAGCCAGATTTCATCCGGCGTGGTCTCGGTACGCGCTTCTGTGAATTCGCGCATGGCCTCCCAAGTCGGGAGGTAAGGTGCCGGAGACGGCAGCCAGCGATACTCCATGGCCGGCCCTATAACACCACGCTTACAAGGGGGTGCCCGTGCAGAGCCCGATAGATGGCATCAAGCTGTTCGCGCGAGGTAGCGCGCACCGTGAAGGTGACGCTCAGATAGTTGCCCGCCTTGCTGGCACGCATTTCCACTGTAGCCGGGTCGAAGCCAGGATCATGCTGCTGCACGACCATGGTCAGGGTCTGGGCGAATTCCGGATGCGACTTTCCCATCACCTTGATGGGAAAGTCGCAGGGGTACTCGATCAGAGATTCTTCAGGAGGAATTTCTTTCATTTCACAAGGCGGCGATTGCCGTGTCATAGGCCGCCCGCAGGCGGGCATATACCGGGCCCGGACGACCGTCGCCAACGGGTTGCCCGTTGTAGCGGGTGATCGGCAGGACTTCCTTGGTGGCGGAAGTAAGCAGCAGTTCGTCGGCGGCAAGTACTTCGGCTTCCGTGATGGGGCGGGCCTCGAAGGGAACGCCGCAACGCTCCGCCAGCTCTTCCATGAGGCCGTAGCGTATGCCCTCCAGGATGAGCTTGCTGCGGGGCGGAGCCAGCAGCACACCGTTCTTGACCACCCAGACATTGGCCGCCGAGCCCTCGGTCAGGCAACCGTTGCGGAACTGGATGACGTCATCCACCCCCGCTTCAAGCGCCGCCTGACGTGCAAGCACATTGCCCAGCAGGGAGATGGATTTAATGTCGCAATGCAGCCAGCGCTCGTCGGTCTTCCCGATGGCACTCAGACCCTGCTCACGCATGGCGGCATCGGGGCGCTTGAATGGTGACACCATGCAGAAGATGGTGGGTTTGACGCCTTGCGGGAAACCGTGGTCTCGTTTGGCCACCCCGCGGGTGACCTGGATATACACCACGCAATCGCCCAAACCGGAACGCTCGATCAGGTCGAGCACAATGTGCTCCCAGTCGCTGCGCTGCAGGTCGCACTGGATGCTGATGGCGGCCATGCTGCGTTCGAGTCGCGCCAGGTGCTCGCTCATGCGGAACGGCTTGCCGCCATAGGCGGGCACGACGTCATAAACGCCGTCACCAAAGATGAAACCGCGATCCAGCACGGAAACCTTGGCATCGCCAAGGCGCACGAGCTCGCCGTTCAAATAAACCAGGCTGTCATTGTCTACGTTGGGAATCATGGTGTGATTGTCACTCGAACAGCAGGCGCACCTTGTCGTACAGGCGGCCGATCAAACCTGCCTGAGGCACGTCATTCAGCACATGCAGCGCTTCCGTGCGCAGTACATGGCCATCCAGGGAAAGAGAAACTTCACCCACCCGTGCGCCCTTGCTGAGCGGCGCAATCAGCGGCTGCTGATACTTGGCCACCGGGCGTACCTGGTCGGCCTTGCCGCGCGGCACGGTCACCCATACGGGGGAGTTCGAACCGAGGCCGACAGTTTCCGCCTCGCCTTCCCAGACGCGCGCGGTAACCATGGCCCGTTCATTGTCGTAAAGCTTGACGGTGTCGAAGTTCTGGAAGCTCCAGTTCAGCAGCTTCAAGCTGTTCTCCGCCCGGGCAGAGTCGCTGGCTGCGCCGACCAGAACTGTCAGGATGCGCCGACCATCGCGCTTGGCGGTGGCAATCAGGCAGTAACCGGCTGATTTGGTGTGGCCCGTCTTCAGGCCATCGACCGTGGGGTCTGCCCAGAGCAGACGGTTGCGGTTGTTCTGCTTGATGTTGTTGTAGGTGTATTCCTTCTGCGTGTAGTAATGCAGATATTGCGGAAAACGATTGATGAAGTTGGCTGCCAGGGTGGCCATGTCGCGCACCGTGGTCAGATGCTCTTCATGCGGCAGGCCCGGCGAATTGGTGAACTTGGTGTTGGTCAGGCCCTGGCGCTGGGCTTCTTCATTCATGAGCGCCACGAAAGCCGACTCGCTGCCGGCGATGGCTTCTGCCAGGGCCACCGTGGCGTCATTGCCTGATTGAACGATCATGCCCTGCAGCAGGTCATGTACGGAGACCTGTGAATTGGGCTTGATGAACATGCGCGAGCCTTCGGTACGCCAGGCGTTTTCTGAGACGTGCACCGTCTGTTCGAGTGTCAGGCGCTTGTTCTCGAGGGCTTCGAACACCAGGTAGGCCGCCATGACCTTGGTCAGCGAAGCGGGCTCGATGCGTTCATCAATGTTTTGCGCGGCAATCACCTGACCGCTATTCATGTCCAGACTGATCCAGGCACGGGCGCCCAGAACAGGTGCCGGCACATTGGACAGGTCGCCCACCATGGCGATCCCATTGACGTCAGTCACCACCGTGCTTGCCGGCGTCTGCGCGGCAGCGGGCGCGTCCTGCGCCTGGGAAAGAAAGGATGCGGAAGCCAGCGCCAGTGCGGCGCCGAGAATGGAAATGGAGGAAGTCAGTTTTCGAGTGCGGGAGGTCATCGGCATAGAGATTAATTCGGACTCGCCTTGGGAACGACGAATGAGGAAGCGGCCCATTATGACAGACCGGGCCGCTGCTGAGGAAGTTCCTCAAGACATGCGGCGCCCGGTTCAGCCAGCACACGACGCCATCGCTTTCAGGCTCTGCTGCACCAGACCGCGCAGAGTGATCAGCCGACCATGGAAAAAATGGCTGGCATCCGGCATGACCACCATGGGCAGGCCGTGGGTACGGGCAAATTCCATGGCTTCGGCCAGCGGCACCACTTCATCAGCCTCGCCGTGGATCAGCAGGGTGTCATCGGGCACCGACACATCGCGATGACGGAAGCGCTCCACTGCAGAACCGGCCAGAATCAGCCGATCCGGTGTTGGGCGTGACTGGGCGGCAAGCTCCGAATACAACTGGGCTGCCACTGACGTGCCGAAGGAAAAACCAGCCAGGGCCCACTGCCCGCCCGCTGCTTCCGGGAAACGCTGCCGGAACTGTTCCACCAGGGCAAACATATCGGCGGTTTCACCTCGGGCCTGGTCAAATTCGCCGTCGGAAGCCCCCACGCCGCGAAAATTTGGACGCAACGTGACCAGGCCATGCTCGACACAGGCACGACCGATGGTGGTGACCACTTTATTGTCGCGGGTGCCGCCGTGCAGCGGGTGCGGATGCAGCACCAGTGCCCAGCCCCGGACTTCACCCATGGGCCTGTCGATGGCACATTCGATGTTGCCTGCCTCGCCGTCAAAGCTCAGGATTTCAGTGCGGACCTGCATGATTCCAAATGAGTTATAAGGTAAAGCGATTCATTTTACGCTACACACATTTCATTACTGCATGTCCTCCATGCCGCCTCTTCCACAGCTTCCCCTTCCCATGCCGGAACGCATGCAATCCATGTTGCGGCAGGCCTTGCCAGAGTTTCACAGTGTCGAATGGGTGGGCCGCACCACATCCACCAACGCAGACCTGATGCAGCGCGCGCGGGCCGATAAAGGGGTGCTCGCACGGCCGTGGCTGCTGGGCGCACATCTCCAAGAAAGAGGGCGTGGTCGCTCCGGTCGCAGCTGGCAGAATCGCTCAGGCGCGAACCTCATGTTCTCGTGCGCCTTTGACGTCTTCCTGCCGCCGCTTGCCCTGCCCACCCTGGCCCCCTTCGCCGGCGTGGTGGCGACCGAAGCGCTGCGCGGCATGCTGACCGCATCCAGCCGCCCGCTGCTCACCATGAAGTGGCCCAACGACATCGAATGGCGCTTTGCCAAACTGGCGGGCATTCTGGTGGAAGCCACCCGGGCGGGCACTGCGCGCCTGGCACCCGACCATCACGTCATCGTAGTGGGCATAGGAATCAATCTGGACGATGCTCGCGCCCTGAGCACCTCACTCAATCGCCGCATTGCCGACTGGTCGGAAGTCGCCCGCTGCGACAGCGCCGGTGCGCGCGCCCGGCCTCAACAGATGGTGGAACGCATTGCCCGCGCCTGGTACGAAAACTTTACAGCCCTCACCACACAAGGCTTTTCCGGGCTGGCCGGGCGCTATGCACAGGTTGACGGTCTGGTCGGCCAGAAAGTGGACATCATCGACAACGACAAGGTGGTCTTTACCGGTAACGCCGCCGGTGTGAATGATTCCGGCCAGCTGCTTCTGCGTGATGCGGCAGGCGAACACCCGATCACGGTTGGGGAAGTCTCGGTGAGGCCTGCATGAGCGCCGGCATCACGCTGCTGGTGGATGCCGGCAACACCCGGGTGAAGTTCGGCTGGATGCACACTTCCGGCACCCGCCGCGAGCCCGACATTCTGGCCCTGGCTCACGATGCCCTGGAAGACTTGGTGCCCTGGTTGTCGTCGCTGCCCGGCACTCCGATGGGGGCCATAGGGGTCAGTGTGACCCGCGCTGAGGTACGCTCCCACGTCGAACGGCTTCTGCTGCAGCACTGCGGCCTCGCCCTGCACTGGCAGAGCAGTTCCGCAAGTGCTGCAGGCGTGGAGAACCTTTACGAGCAGCCGGAAAAACTGGGCAATGACCGGTGGGTGGCGCTGCTGGGCCTGAGCCGCCACACACGCCATGCCGCCGTGCTGGCAAGTTTCGGCACGGCCACCACCATAGACACGCTGGGGCCAGCCGCAGTAGTGGAACACCCCTGGCCCGCCGGCAGCCGGTCAGCTGCGCCCGACAAGGATAAGGAAATTTTCTCCCAGCGATTCTTTGAAGGCGGGCTGATTCTGCCCGGTCCGGAACTCATGCGCCAATCGCTGGCGCAAGGAACCGCCGGTCTGCCCTATGCACTGGGCCAAAGAACTGATTTTCCGCGCGACACGCACAGCGCCATCAGTACAGGCATTGCCGCAGCCCAGGCGGGCGCCGTACTGCGCCAGTGGCGCACGGCACTGACACGCCTCGGGGAGCCACCACGCCTTTATTGCAGTGGAGGTGGATGGCCGCTGGTGGCAGAAGAACTGGAGGCCGGCCTGCAGCGCCTGCAAGATGACCTGCGCCTGCCCCGCCAGCCACCAGAATGGCTGGACGCACCGGTACTGGATGGCCTGGCAGCCATGGCGGCCCCCCTCGTGCGCTAGGAAGCGGGCTGCTCTGCCCCCAGGCGCTGAGGTGCTCCGAACTCAACCACGTGCTGATTGCGTTCAGACAGCAGGCGCGGGGTGCGCCCTTCTTCGCTGGGTGGTGGGCCCATGAAGCCCTGGCCGTAAGCCAACACGGCGATGTTTGCCAACAGTACGAGGAAGAATAAAAAACGCATGGTTAGAATGGAAACGGCAGGAACGTGCAGTTTAGATCACCCGCCGGCAACATGAAACAAGGCTGCCTGAAGATACTCGGCAGCGCCCCACGGATTTGTTACAGTACCCCGGCTTGGCACAACGCTTGCTATTTCTGAGCCTGCTTGCGAACGCCGTCCTTGAACTTCTTAGACCATCACAGCGAACGATGAAACCCATACGTAAAGCCGTATTTCCTGTCGCGGGGCTTGGCACCCGGTTCCTTCCCGCCACCAAGGCCATGCCCAAGGAAATGCTGCCCATCGTCGACAAACCGCTGATCCAGTATGCGGTGGAGGAGGCAGTTGCCGCCGGCATTACGGATCTGATCTTTGTCACGGGCCGCAACAAGCGGGCGATCGAGGATCATTTCGATTCCATCCCCGAACTGGAAGCCGAACTGGCTACCAAGAACAAAATGGAATTGCTGGAAATCGTGCGCAACGTTCTGCCCGCGCACGTGAACTGCATTTACACAAGGCAGCCAGCACCCCTGGGCCTGGGCCACGCTGTGCTGTGTGCCGCGCCCATCGTTGGTAACGAGCCATTCGCAGTACTTTTGGCCGACGACCTCATTGATTCGCGCACATCCGTGACTCAGCAACTGGTCGAGGCTGCCCACGAACACAATGGCAGTGTGCTGGCGATCCAGCGTATTCTGCCGGAGCATTCCGACCGCTACGGCATCATTACCGGCGATTCTGTCAATGATAAAACCACCCGGGTGCGGGGCATAGTGGAAAAACCCGCAGAGGCCGACGCTCCTTCCAACCTGGCAGTGGTTGGTCGCTATGTGCTTGAGCCCGAAATCTTTGAACACCTGCGCAAGACGCAGGCGGGTGTGGGCGGTGAAATCCAGTTGACGGACGGCATTGCCAGCCTGATGCAGACACGCGCGGTGTTCGGCGTGGAATACGAAGGTACACGCTTTGACTGCGGCAGCAAGGAAGGCTTCTTCCGCGCCACCCTGGAACTCGGCCGCAAGTATCATGGCCTCGGGGTCTGATCAGGTCTGACCGGCAGGTTCCGCGACCGGCCTGATTCCATCGCGGTGCGCTTGTTCACGCGGCCTGTTTCTGAGCAAACCACTTCCCTCATGCACCCGGCCCATCTCTCTGCGGGCCGATTCTCTATTGTTTGCTGCGCAAGGCGAGATAACCGTCCATAACGCGCTGTACAGCGCCCGCATGTTGGCGCACCCAGTTTTTGCTCGCCTCGCTCATTTGCGCAAGGCGGCGCGGGTCTTCCAGCAGCTGCAGGGCAAGTTGCAGGGCGGCTTCGGCATTCTGGGCGCGCAGTGCAGCGCCTTCGTGGATGGCGTCCTGAACCGCCTGCTCAAAGTTGTGTGTGTGCGGCCCGACGATGACCGGCACACCGATGGCACACGCTTCTATGAGGTTTTGCCCGCCGAGTGGCGCGAAGCTGCCGCCTATGATAGCAACCTGGCTGGAAGCATAGTTGCGTACCATTTCTCCCACGGTATCACCGAGCAGCACAACAGCATTTTGCGCCGCGCGCACTGCGCTGGCACTGCAGTCGCCCGCCTGAAGGATTTCTGAACGGCGCACGAAGGGCAGACCGGCATCGCGCAACAATTGCGCCGCCGTTTCAAAGCGCTGTGGGTGCCGCGGCACCAGCCGGAACATAACAGCCTGTTCCTGTTCCTGGCCTTGTGCCCGTGCACGTCTGACGTGCTTTTCGATAGCCTGGACGAACATTTCGTCCTCGCCTTCCCGGGTGCTGGCAATGGTGATGATGCGCCGGTTCAGCGCCTGGGCAAACTCCCGGCCCCGCGCAAGCTGGTCGGCCTGAATCCTGACATCGAATTTGAAGTTGCCGGATACTCGCACGGCAACGGCACCTGCCTGCTCCAGGCGATGGGCATCATGCAACGTCTGGGCATGGACTGCATCCAGCCCGGCATAGGCTTCCTGCAGCACCTTGCCCGCCCTCAGCACCGTGCGCAGGGCATGGTCGGAAAACCGGGCGCTCACCAGCATCATGGGCAAACCGCGCTCGCGCGCCGATGCCAGCAGATTGGGCCACACCTCGCGTTCGATGAGTATGCCGACCACGGGCTGATAATGTTCCAGGAAACGCGCCGTGGCACCAGGGAAATCGTAGGGCAGCCACTGTTGCTCCAGCTGCCCCTCGCGGATTTCCTTTTCGAAGGCACGGGCACCTTCCTCCCTGCCGGTCACCGTCAAATGTGTCAGCAAAACCTTTTCACCGCGCTCCAGGAGGGCGCGCAACAGCGGTTGCGCCGCGCGGGTCTCACCCAGGCTGACGGCGTGCACCCAGACAGGCCGCTGCACCTGAGGCGGTTTCTTGTAGCGGCCAAAACGCTCGGCCGACATGACTCCCCACTGGCCGCCGGCACGGCGGGCTCGAAGGGCCATCCATCCAAGAAGGGCCGGAGACAACGCGCGGATCAGCAGAGTGTAGGAAAAACGGTTCAAGTCAGACCTTGTTGCCCCGCAGCGTCTTCAGGCCCATCCAGGCCTTTGAGCGTACGGGTTCTTTCGGAATCATGCGCCAGCGCCTGCTCGACCGCGCTGAGCACAGTCTCGGCTGAAGGTTCCGCCCCCCGTTCGCCCAGACTTGCAGTATATGAAGAGCCTTGAAGCGGGGTACGTACGGGTGTAGATGCTTTGTATATACCTATCGTGGGCCGCCCGAGCCCGGCGGACAGATGCGTGAGCCCACTGTCCAGACCCACCATGAGACGCGCCGAGGCGAGCACATGGGCTACTTCCGTAAGGGACATGCGCGGCAGGACTTCGGCGTTCTCACGCCCGGCCACTAGTTCCCTCGCCCGCGCGGATTCGCGCTCATTGCCGGCCAGCAGACGCAAGGCGAGGCCATGGCCTGCAAGGTGATCGAACACCCGCTGCCAGTGCCCGGAAGGCCAGAGTTTGTCGTCGCGACTGGCTGACGGCATGATCACGGCATATTGCTGGACCTCGGCGTTTTCCGTGAAGCGGCTCAGGCCGAAATCAGGCTCACCTTCGTATTCATAGCCGAAGACGGATGCAGCCAGTTTGCGCTGCCTGACCACCGCAGGCTGCCAGAACTCCACCCTGTGCCGCATATCGTAGAAGAAGGACGCCAGTGGTTCACGCGCGGAGCGGCGATCCAGGCCATGGCGTTCACCGTGCGTCTGGCGTACCAGCCACACTGACTTCATCAATGCCTGCATGTCCAGCACGATATCGTACTGGCGGGAGCCAAGCTCGTGCTTCAGGCGCGCCCTTTCTTCACGCGTCTGCGGCGCCCACCAGCTCTTGCGCCAGCGACGGTGGGCCACCGGAATGACCTCGTTGACGGCAGGATGCCAGGAAGGGACTTCTGCGAAGTTTTCTTCGACAACCCAGTCAATGCAGGCGCCGGGCACGTGGGCAGCAATGTCGCTGATGGCGGGCAGCATGTGCACCAGGTCGCCGAGGGACGAGGTGCGGACGATCAGGATTTTCTTCGTCATGGCGGAATTATAAAGAGAAAGGGGGTACCGCACCCGCCTGAATTCGGCCCTGCCCCCACTCTCTTTTTCACTCCCCAGCCTGGCCCCGCCATTCGGTTGGCACGGCCTGGCTGTTGGTAGAGCTCAACGGGCAGTGGCCTTCCGTTTCCATTCCCAGGCAGCCAGGCTGGCTCCACTGCCGCAGATCACGGCGATGCCCACCCAGCTGAGTGCATCCGGAAACTGCCCCCAGATCAGCCACCCGAGCGAGGCGGCCGCCACGATCTGGATGTAAATGAAGGGTGCCAGCAAAGACGCAGGGGCGAAGCGATAAGCCTGAATCTGAAGCAAATGGCCAAGCGCACCGAGCAGACCGGTGGAGAACAACACAAGCCAGTGCAGGGGCTGAAGTTCACGCAGGAAAGGCAGGGCTTGCGGCAGCAGAAAGGGCATGGTGAAGCTCAGCACCACAGTGCCGACCGCCCCACTCCAGACAAGCGTGGTGAAGGGATCATCGACGGCAACCCTGCGCGTGGCCATGAACTGGCCTGCAAACATGCCGGCGGTGAGCAGGCCCCACAGTACACCAGTTGGGTCCAGCCCTGCGCCTGGACGAATGATGATCAGCACCCCCAGGAAACCTACCCCCGCCGCCACCCAGCGTGAGATGCGCGCGGGCTCCTTGAGCAGCCAGGGAGCCAGGGACAGCACGATGAGTGGTGCCAGAAAATTGATTGCCGTCGCCTCGGCCTGAGGCAGATAGCTGAGTGTCTTGAAAAAGCAGAGGGTGGCGAGCAGCATCACCCCGCCGCGCATCAGCTGCGCACCGGGACGCACACTGCGCAGGACGGCAGTGCCGCGTGATGGAAGCACCAGCCCCAGGACCAGCAAGAGGTGGACGCCGTAGCGCACCCAGCACAGCACCCATAACGAAACACCAGCCGCCATGACCCATTTGCCGGCGGCATCGAGCCCGGACAGGGCCCAGGTGGAACCGATCAGGGTGATGATGCCGGCAATGGGCCTGATGCCGGGCGTAACGGGCTGGGGACGTACCCTGCGCGCCTGCAAGGTGTCAGCCATTCTGGGGCTGATCCGGCTCCGGCAGGGCAACAAGCTCCGTCTTGAACAGGGCGCGCCTGTCCACGTAGCTTTGAGCATTGCGCCGCAAGTTGGCGACGTCTTCGTCTGTCAGTGTGCGCACCACCTTGGCGGGGGCGCCCAGAATCAGCGAGCGTTCGGGGAAGACCTTGCCTTCGGTGACCACTGCACCGGCTCCAACCAGGGATTCCTTGCCAATGACGGCATTGTTCAGAACCACTGCCTGAATCCCGATGAGAGAATTGTCGCCCACGGTACACCCGTGCAGCATGGCCTGATGGCCGACCGTCACACCCTTGCCCAGTGTGAGGGGGCACCCCGGGTCCGTGTGCAATACCGAGCCTTCCTGGATATTGCTGTTTTCGCCCACGACGATTGGTTCGTTATCGCCACGCAATACGGCGCCTGCCCAGACACTGGTGTTGGCAGCGAGGTGTACAGCACCAATCACTGTGGCCTCGGCGGCCACATACGCACTGTCATGGATAACGGGGGATTTGTCTCCCAGACGATAACGGGTCATAACGCTTCGGCTGTCCTGAAATTATGGTTTTCGTTTCGCATTGCTGCGGCGAATGATCGTAGCACACCGCAAGGCCTTGAAACTACCTGGATTCGGGAGCCCAACCCTGGACAAAAGCGCTGACCGGCTGGCGCTTGCCGCCCGCCTTCTGCACCGTGAGTACGCGCAAAATGCCGTCGCCCGTGGCGAAGTCCAACCCCTGGGCCGTTGCTGCCAGCAAGGTGCCCGGCGCGGCATTCATGGGGCCGGGCAGGGCGGAGGCCTCCCAGACCTTGACCGGCTGATCCAGTCCGGGAAGGAGAACCGTCGCACCGGGTACAGGGTCGAAGGCCCGCACACGGCGAGCCAGTTCGGCCGCAGGACGCGAAAAATCAAGCGGCGCTTCGGATTTGTCCAGCTTGGCCGCGTAGGTCACACCTTCGGAAGGTTGCGGAGTAGCTTGCAGACTGCCCTGTTCGAGCTCCCGCACGGCTTCCAGAATGGCCTGCCCCCCGAGCACTGCAAGCTCGTCGTGCAGCCGCGCAGCATTGTGCTCCGGCGTAATTGGCAGGGTCTTGACCAACAACATGTCGCCAGTATCCAGGCCGGCGTCCATCTGCATGATGGTGATGCCCGTCTGCGCGTCGCCCGCCTCGATCGCCCGCTGGATGGGGGCAGCACCCCGCCAGCGTGGCAGCAGACTGGCGTGGATGTTGAAGCAACCGTGAGCCGGGAGACCCAGCACCCATTGCGGCAGAATGAGCCCATAGGCCGCCACCACCATGAGATCAGGTGCGGCATCGAGCAGGGCCTGACGCGCGGCCTCGGCGTCTTCCGGATATTTGCCGTCAAGCCGCAGGCTGCGCGGTTGCGCCACGGGGATGTTGTGCTCCAGCGCCAATGCCTTGACCGGGCTTGGCCGCAGCTTCATGCCGCGCCCGGATGGACGGTCAGGCTGAGTGAGCACCAGAGGAACTTCGTGGCCTGCGGCGAGCAGAGCCTCCAGTGCCGTGCGGGCGAACTCGGGTGTACCGGCGAAAACAATGCGCATGGTTTACGCGCGCACGGCTTCGCGTTCCTGCTTGCGCAGTTTGGTGCGAATACGGTTCTGTTTGAGCGGCGAAAGGTATTCGACAAACACCTTGCCCATGAGGTGATCCATTTCATGCTGGACACAAACGGCCAGCAAGCCGTCGGCGTCGAACTCGTAGGTTTCGCCTTTTTCATTGAGGGCGCGGACGCGGATCTGCGCTGCCCTCTCGACCTTGTCATAGATGCCGGGAACGGACAGGCAGCCTTCCTCGTATACCTGAAGTTCGTCACTTTTCCAGATGATTTCCGGATTGATGAGTACACGCAGATCGTCGCCTTCTTCGGATACATCGATGACGATGACGCGTTCGTGAACATCAACCTGTGTCGCAGCCAGCCCGACCCCCGGCGCGGCGTACATGGTTTCAGCCATATCGCGTACCAGTTGACGGATGCGGTCATCGACCTCGCGGACAGGCTCCGCCACTTTGAACAGGCGCGGGTCCGGGTATCGAAGAATGGGTAGTAAAGCCATTGAAGCTTCCATGAATCAGTTAAGTTCCTATTATAAAACCCTTATTTCTTCTGGGGGTGGATAACGCCGCCCGATCCGGCAGCAGAAACAGCCCCGGCCGTGGCACACTACGCGCATGATGCAAACCCCATCCCGAAACGAACTGCTCGCATGGTTGCGGCTGAGCCTGCAGCCCGGCCTGAACCGAGTCACCGCCCGCAGCCTGCTGGCGGAATTCGGCCTGCCACAACACATCTTTGCCACGTCCGCTGCGTTGCTGGCCCGGCACATGCCGCGCGACTTGGCTAACTGCCTTCTGGCCCCGCCGCCCTCCGAGGTACAGCAGACCATAGACGTTGCCATGGAGATGCTGGCGCAGCCCGGCCACCACCTGGTCACTCTGGCCGACTCCGCCTATCCCCGCCAGCTGCTCGACGGCAGTGACCCTCCCCTGCTGTTGTACGTGCGTGGTGACCCCGCATGCCTGCATAAGCCTTCGGTTGCCATTGTCGGTGCGCGCAGCGCCACGGAGGGCGGCAAGGACAATGCAAGGGCCTTTGCACGGCACCTGGCGGAGCGCGGCTGGACGGTAGTCAGCGGCCTGGCACGTGGCATAGACGCGGCAGCTCACGAGGGCGCGCTCCAATCAGGTGTGCCCGGTGCCACCGTGGCCGTGCTGGCCTGTGGCCTGGATATCGCGTACCCGCGCCAGCACGCTGAGTTGATGGATCAAATTGCCAGTACCGGCGCGGTAATCAGTGAATATGCGCCGGGCACACCGGCCCAGCCTTTCCGCTTTCCGGAACGAAATCGCATTGTCGCTGCCCTGGCCCGGGGAGTGCTGGTGGTGGAGGCAGCCATACAGAGCGGTTCGTTGGTGACCGCCCGGCTGGCACTGGAATGCGGTCGTGAGGTATTTGCCATTCCCGGCTCCATTCACGCACCGTTGTCGCGCGGATGCCATGCCCTCATCCGCCAGGGCGCCAAGCTGGTGGAACAGGGCAGCGACATTGAGGAAGAACTGCTGCGTTCCGGGCCGCCGCCGCAACGGTCATCCATTGCGTCTCGGCCTGTTGCGGTGCCTGAACTGCGTGGGCGAAACCTCGGCACACACTACGGGCGGTACACGCCAGCTCCGGGTGAGGGCGCGCCGGCCCACGCCGCTGCGGCACCTTCGCGCCCGGCGAATCGCCTGTTGAAGGACCCTACCGTTGGGCGGGTTCTCCAGGCTCTGGGCTACGACCCTTCGGACATCGACCAACTGTGTCAGCGCAGCGGCCTGGCATTTCCAAAGGTGGCTGCAATTCTGACCGAGTTGGAGCTGAACGACATCGTCCACCGACTGGAAGACGGGCGTTTCCAGAGGCGTCAGGCCGAATTGCTTTGAAATACCTCATCATGCTCGCGCACAGTGCTGTCACGCTATGATGGCGGGTTGATCTGTACAGGAGACAGGAGAAATCATGGCCTTACCAAGCAAAGTCAAAATTGTGGAGGTGTCGCCTCGCGACGGGCTGCAGAACGAGAAGCAGTTCATTGACACCGCGACCAAGGTGGAACTCATCAACCGCCTTTCTGAGGCGGGGTTCCCCAATGTCGAAGCCACCTCCTTCGTCTCCCCCAAGTGGGTCCCGCAAATGGCTGATGCTGCCGAGGTCATGGCTGCCATCAAGCGACAGCCCGGCACGATTTATTCAGTCCTGGCTCCCAACATGCGCGGCTTTGACGGAGCGCTGGCCGCCGGCGCTGATGAAGTTGTCATCTTCGGCGCCGCCAGCGAGGCCTTTTCTCAGGCCAACATCAACTGCAGCATTGCTGAGTCGATTGCGCGTTTCGAGCCCGTGGCTGAGGCTGTCAAGGCAGCGGGGCTTCGCCTGCGTGGCAGCATCAGCTGCGCTCTGGGTTGCCCGTACCAGGGTGAAGTGCAACCGAATGCCGTCGTTGAGGTCGCCCGCCGCTTTCTGGAACTGGGGTGCGATGAAATCGATGTCGCCGACACGATTGGTGTCGGCACTCCCCTGCGGGTGGAACGTGTTATGAAAGCCGTCACGGAAGTTGTGGATCCGGCGCGCATCGCGGGGCACTTCCATGACACTTATGGGCAGTCGCTGGCCAACATACTGGCTTCCATGCAGGCGGGCATCTCCATATTCCACACGTCCGTGGCCGGCCTGGGCGGCTGCCCGTACGCCAAGGGTGCCACGGGCAATGTCGCCACGGAAGACGTTCTGTACATGCTGCATGGCATGGGCATTGAAACCGGCATTGATCTGGACGCCGTGATCGACATCGGCCAGTGGATATCCGGCCACCTGGGGCGCAAGGCTTCAAGCCGCGCCGGCAACGCCATTGCCGCCCGCAAAGCGGCCTGACTCCACAGACCAGTCACAGCATGCAAAGGCCCACACTGGAGGAACACCGGCAACTGCTTGAGGAAATCGGCCCGCTTCCACTGGAAGGGCCGGCCTGGCCCTCGCGGGTGAAATGGCTGGCCTGGCTGATTCTGGCACTAGTGGTATTCAGGCTGGTTCAGACGGCGGCCGGCCCCGCAGGAGAATCGGTAAGCATCACCATAAAGCTCAGCGTGTTGGCCTGCGTAGCCGGCCTGGCCGTGCTGGCGCGGGCCATGCACACTTCGGTCACCCGCATTACCGTGCAGGGCATCGAGCAGTCGTGGCTGGGCCGCAAGGAAATCGCCTGGGACGACATCTCCTTCGTGAAGTTCGTGCCGCTCATTGCCTCCAAGCGCCTCATCTGCTTCACATCGCGCGGCCGCCCCCTGACCTTTCAGGCAGGCAGCCGCGAATTGGAAATCGCCTTCGCGCGCATAGCGCTCGTTTACAAGCGACGCTGACCGCCTGCGGGCGGCCCGGCTCAGCGAATCGGCAGGGCGTACATCAGCCCGCCATCCGTCCACAAGGCATTCAGGCCACGCTGAATCTTCAGCGGGCTGTCCTGGCCAACGTTGCGCTCGAAGCTTTCGCCATAGTTGCCGACCTGCTTGATGATGTTGTAGGCCCAGGAGTCATCCAGACCCATATTCTTGCCGGCCCCTTCGGTCACACCCAGCAGGCGGCGGATGTCCGGGTTCTCGCTGTTGCGCATTTCGTCCACATTGGCAGACGTCACACCCAGTTCTTCAGCGGCCACCATGGCGTGGAGCGACCATTTCACCACGTTCAGCCAGGAATCGTCGCCCTGGCGGACGAAGGGCCCCAGGGGTTCCTTGGAGATGATTTCGGGAAGCACAACGTAATTGTCCGGTTTCTCCAGACGGGAGATGCGAATGGAGGCCAGCCCTGAGGCGTCCGTGGAGAACACATCGCAACGGCCCGCGGCAAAGGCGCTCACCACTTCGTTGAACTGGTCAAACACCACCGGTTTGTAGGTCACGCCGTTGGCGCGCGCCCAGTCGGCCAGTGTGTTCTCGTTAGTCGTGCCCTGCTGCATGCAGATGGAGGCATCATTCAGTTCTTTGGCGCTCTTCACGCCAAGATCCTTGGAGACCAGAAAGCCCTGGCCATCATAAAAGTTGATGCCGGCGTGAATCACTCCCAGCGAAGTATCTCGCGTCTGCGTCACGGTGGTGTTGCGCGCCAGCAGGTCGATTTCGCCCGACTGCAGCGCCGTAAACCGCTGCTGTGCATTGAGCGAAACGGCCTTGAACTTGCTGGCATCACCCAGAACGGCAGCGGCCACCGCGCGGCAGACATCGACATCGAGCCCGCGCCATTCGCCCTTGCTGTCAGGCGCGGAGAACCCGGTGAACCCGGTGGTCACGCCACAGTGGACGACGCCGCGGTCGCGAACAACCTGCAAGGTGTCGGCCTGAGCAACGGAAAGACTGCCGGCCAGCGTCAGCAAGCCTGCGAGTATGGTCTTGGAATTAAGCATGAGGTTCTCCACACGGTGAACAAAAGCAGGATGAAAGCAGTCGTTTTTTTGCGATGTTACCGTAGCGCGGCCGGATTGCCCCCGGGAAAATCCCCCCTTTGTCTACATATTCTTATTACTCAAAGAAATTTGACAGCGCGTAATATTTAAAGCTTCACATATAAGAGCGGTGTTTCTGCCGCTCAGGTTCACAGAGTCATGAAGCGCTTTATTCTTGCCAGTGCCCTCGTCATGGGTGCCATGGCCGGCCCATCATTGGCAGGTGTCTCCCCCATTCTTGCACCCCAGGAACTGGAACAGCTGCGTACCGCAGAGCAAGTGCGGGTCATCGACATCCGCCCACCGGCCGAATACGCCAAGAACCATATCCCAGGCGCTGTATCGGCCCCCTATGCCGCCTGGCGCGGCCCGGCACACAGCCCGGGGCAGCTGCCACCTCTGACCGAGCTGACAAAGCTGGTGCAGAAGCTTGGGCTGGGCGAAAACACGCATGCCGTGGTTGTCTCCACTGGGGACACCACCACTGATTTTGGCGCAGCAGCACGTGTGTACTGGACGCTCAAATACCTGGGTCTGAAGCAGCTCTCCGTACTCAACGGCGGGATGCAGTCCTGGGTCGGAAGTGGCCTGCCGCAATCACAAAGCCCTGTAGAAGTCCCGGTTTCGAATTATCAGCCGGCATTGAACGAGAACATTCTCGCCACGCGCAACGATGTGCTGGAGCAGATAGACAACCCCAGAGCGCGTCTGGTCGATGCGCGCCCCAAGGCTTTCTTCGAAGGAAAGACCAAGGCTCCCACGGCCTCCACTCCCGGAACTATCCGGGGCGCCGCAAACATCGAGCACAGCGTGTGGTTCAAGCCCGGCACCAATGAAGTGGTTTCGCCGGAAGAAGCCAGGAAAATTGCCGCCGAACGCTTCCCCGAGCTCGTCGACGACACCATTGCCTTCTGCAACACGGGACACTGGGCCGCCACAGACTGGTTTGCGCTTTCTGAACTTGCCGGCCTGCCGAATGTTCGCATGTACCCCGAATCCCTCGCGGAATGGACCAATACTGCCGACGCACTGCCCATGGAAAACACCCCGGGTCGCGGCACTCAACTGCTGGAAAAACTGAAGAATGTCCTCAATTGATCGTCACCCATCCGGCATGAGCCTGCCACCGGCCGCTTCCGCGGCGGAGACGGCACACAGCGGAGCATCGCGCCTGCCGCTCACCCTGGCCATCGTGGCGGCACTGATCGCCCTTGCATGGTTCGTATCCCTGCGCCAGTCGGCGTTATTCCTGGTCGGCGTCGGCATGGGCGGCATTCTGGCGGGCGCCCGCTTCGGCTTCACCACCGGCTGGCGCCGCCTGATTGAACAGCGCGATGCGTCGGGCGTCATCGCCCAGCTTGGTCTGCTGGCCGTCGCGGCTGCCATTTCCATGCCATTGCTCGCCGCCTTCCCCAATGACCTCATGGCCGCGCTGGGGCCGCCCAGCATCAGTCTGCTGGTGGGGGCCTTTGTGTTCGGTGCAGCCATGCAGATTGCGGACGGTTGCGGTTCGGGAACTCTGTACAAAGCCGGCATGGGCATTCCCCTGAACATGGCAATTCTGCCCATGTTCGTGCTTGGCAGCTTCCTTGGTTCAGCTCATCTGGACCGCTGGCTTTCACTCGGAGCCACAGCACCCGTGGGCCTGGTGAACGAGGCCGGGCCGCTGGGCGCCTTTGGCATCACGCTGCTCGGCCTCGTGATCGCGGGTGGCCTGGCGCTGGCCTGGGCCCGCCGTGGCGGGGCGCAAACTCCATCCTGTGTCGACCGTCGCCTGCTGGTGGCAGGCGCAGGTCTGGCGCTGCTGGCAGCTCTCAACCTGGTGCTGGCGGGCCAGCCCTGGGGCGTGGTCTATGGCTTCGGCTTGTGGGGCGCCAAGATCGCCACCGCCGCCGGCGCGTTCGACCCCACTACCAATGCGTTCTGGAGCCAGCCTGGCAATTTCAATGCTTTGAGCCAGACTGTCTTCCTGGACGTGACCACCATCACCAACCTGGGCATTCTTGCCGGGGCACTCTGGATCTCTGCGCGCAAGGCGCCTTCCGCCACCCGCCTGACGGGGCGCCAATGGTTGATCGGCCTGCTGGCCGGCTTCCTGCTGGGCTACAGTTCCCGTCTTGCGTTCGGCTGCAATGTCGGCGCAATGGTCAGCGGCATATCTACCGGCAGCCTGCACGGCTGGATCTGGGTGGCGCTGGCCTTCTGCGGTTCTCTCATCGGTGTACGTCTGCGTCGCCGCTACGGTTTCTGAGGATCATCACCATGCGCGTACGCAACCTCACCCTGCTTGTGTTCTGGCTCGGCCTGGCCCTGTTCTTCAGCTGGGACTGGCTGCATTCCAAGCCTGTCAATCACCGGCTGGAACCGCCCCTGTTTGCGGCGGGATCTGGCCAGGCGCCGACTGGCGGCCACTGTTCGGCCTTCTGAGCAGCCGGGCTTCCCGGAACGATGTTCGCTCAAGCGCCCTGCATGGCAGGGCGCTTTTTGCATGGGCGAACGTGGGGACGGTGCCGACTCAGCTGTAATCGCGCACGTCGTCTATCACTTTGCCGTCGTTGGGCAGAGTTTTCGGGGCCAGAAACTCGATATCTGCGCGCAGCTTAGTGACTTCGCGCACCGTGTCGGCCATGCGCTCTGCCAGGCCTTCCGGGGCTTGCTCCACCTCCACTCGCAGCGTCATGGAGTCGCGCCCCACTGACCCGGACACGACCAGACGCCCACGCAGTACTTCAGGGTGACGCGCCAGCACCTGGGCAACCTGCCCGGGATGCACGAACATGCCACGAATCTTGGTGGTTTGGTCAGCGCGCCCCAGCCAGCCACGGATGCGCAGATTGCGTCGCCCGCATGGTGACTCACCCGGCAAGATGGCGGACAGGTCCCCCGTGCCGAAGCGCACCAGAGGGTAATCGGGGTTCAGAGTTGTCACTACGACTTCGCCGACTTCTCCAACGGGCACTGGCTGTGACGTACCCGGGCGCACGATCTCCAGCAGAATGTCTTCGTTCACCACCATGCCCTCGCGGGCGGGTGTTTCGTAAGCAATCATGCCCAGGTCAGCCGTACCATAGGACTGGTAGCCTTCAATGCCACGTTCCGCAAACCATTCCCGCAGGGAAGGAGGAAACGCCTCACCCGAAAACATGGCTCGCTTCAGACTGGGCAGTGCCAGCCCCTGCTCCGCCGCCTTTTCCAGAATGATGCGGAGAAAACTCGGTGTGCCGGTGTAGCCATCCGGTTGCAGGTCCACCATGGCCTGCAGCTGTTGTTCCGTCTGGCCGACACCTCCTGGGAATACCGTGCAACCCAGCGCGTGGGCTGCCGTTTCCATCATGGAACCGGCAGGGGTGAAATGGTAGGAAAAACAGTTGTGGACGAGCTCGCCGCGGCGGAACCCTGCAGCATGCAGAGCGCGCGCAAAGCCCCAGTAATCCTTGCGCCGGCTCTCCGGCTCATAGATGGGGCCCGGTGACGCAAAGACGCGGGCTGCCTCGCCCCAACCTATGCTGGAAAACCCGCCGAACACGCTTTCCTGCACCGACATGCCGGCGCATCGAGCCTTTCGGCTATCCATCTGGGCTTGCAGCAGTTCGCTCTTGCGCACCACCGGTATGGTCACCAGGGCGTCGCGATCGCGTATGGAATCCGGTTCCACACCCTCCAGCTGACGAGCTATGGCCGGCGCCATTTGCCGGGCCCTTCGCAAAGCATCAGGAAGCCGGGAAAACAGCTCTGCCTCGCGCTCCGCGACGCCGGCCGCTTCGCGTTCCTCGTAGTATGTTGTCATGGTGTGATCTCTATGCCAGCCAGCGCTTGCGCCGCCTGTAGAACTTGGTGTCCCGGAAACTCTTGCGTTCACCGCTGGACACACCCAGATAGAACTCCTTGACGTCCTCGTTCTCGGCCAGCTCGGAGGCCTGGCCGTCCATCATGACGCGACCGTTTTCAAGGATGTAGCCATAGTCTGCGTAGCGCAGCGCAATATTGGTGTTCTGTTCCGCTAGCAGGAAGCTGACCCGTTCGCGCTGGTTGAGGTCGCGTACGATTTCGAAGATTTCTTCGACAATCTGGGGAGCCAGCCCCATCGAGGGCTCATCCAGCAGAATCATGTTGGGGTTGGCCATCAGTGCCCGCCCGATTGCGGTCATCTGTTGTTCACCGCCCGAGGTGTAGCCGGCCTGGCTGTTGCGCCTCTGCTTGAGCCGCGGGAAATACTGGTAGACCCGGTCCAATGCGGCATTCATCTCGCCGCGCCCCAGCTTGCGGGTGTAGGCCCCAGTGAGCAGGTTCTCTTCGACTGTAAGGTGGGCAAAGCAATGCCTTCCTTCCATGACCTGCACCACCCCACGCTTGACGAGGTCTGCCGGCGTGAGACGGTCAATGCGTTCGCCCCGGTAGTCGATGGACCCTTTGGTGACGTCGCCGCGTTCCGCCTTGAGCAGATTGGAAACCGCCCTCAGCGTAGTGGTCTTGCCCGCGCCGTTGGCCCCCAGCAGGGCGACGATGTGACCTTCGGGCACACTGAGCGATACCCCTTTCAGCACGAGGATCACATGGTTGTAGATAACCTCGATGCCGTTGACGTTCAACAATATGTTGGCGTCCTGGCGCGTCTCGACATTGGTATTCATTGTTTCACCTGCCTGGATGGGCCGGGCCCCGGAAGGCCCGGCCAGCCGATCAGCTCTCTTTGGAGCAGTCACGCGGTTCGATCTTCTTCTCGGCGGCGTAGCGTTCGCCGTATTCCTTCACGAGCGGGTCGACAAACTCGCGATTGGACTGATACCAGTCGGAGACAATCTCGAACTTGGAACCATCCCACTGGATGATGCGGGCCCAGTCGTCACCCATGTGGTCCTGGCAGGAGGTACGCACCGGGCGCAGAATCTCGGCAAAGCCGAGTTCCTGCAGACGTTCCTGAGTCAGGTTGAGGTTCTCGAAACCCCAGCGCACCTGTTCAGGCGTCATGTGCTTACCCTTGCCGAACTTCTCCTGGGCCGTGCGGATGGCCTCCACCTGCAGCATGGAGATGATCATCCCGCGCGTATGGGCAATGGAACCCACCGTGGCGCCATTGGGGCTGGTGCCCTGACCCTTGTCATAGACGTACTTCTTCAGGTCTTCATGCACACGGCCTTTGTCTGCGCTGTTGTGAATGGTGATGCCCTTGTAGCCCTTGGCAATGGCGCCGAGGTCCTGAACGTCAGTTTCAGAAGCCGCCCACCAGATGCCGTAGATTTTTTCACGCGGGTAGCCAACAGCCTGTGCCTCGCGGATGGCCGTCGGCGTCATGATGCCGGCACTCCAGAGCAGGATGTAGTCCGGGCGACGCTGTCGAATCTGCAGCCAGGTGGACTTCTGCTCGACCCCAGGCGCTGTGACCGGATACAGCTGGAGTTCAAAGCCATTCGCCTTGGAACGCGATTGCAGCAGCGGAATGGGCTCCTTGCCGTAGGGCGAGTCGTGATAGACAAGGGCGATCTTCTTGCCCTTGAGCTTGTCCTCGCCGCCCAACTGCTTGGCGATGTCCTGGATCATGACGTCGGCGGCCGTCCAGTAATTGCCCAGCAGGGGGAAGTTCCACTTGAACACGGCGCCGTTGGCAGATTGCGAAAGCCCGTAGCCCACGGTTTCAATGGAAATGCCGTCGACAATGGCTCGATCGGAAAGGGCGAAGGTGATGCCGGTGGACTGGGTGTCGAAGCCGGAGGCCCCGCCACGCGTTGCTTTGAGGCGCTCATAGCACTCCACGCCGCGGTCGGTGGCGTAGGCGGTTTCGCATTCCTCGTAGACAATCTTCACGCCATTGACGCCGCCGTCGCGTTCGTTGACCAGCTTGAGGTAATCCTGCTTGCCGTCCGCCCAGGGAATGCCCAGCGGTGCGAACGAGCCCGTGCGGTAGGTCAGCAGCGGAATGAACTGCTCTTCGGCCGCATACGCTGCGCCTGAGGCGCCGGCCATGGCGACCGTGACGCCTGCCGCCAGCGTCGCTGCCAGTTTGAATGTACGCTTCATCTCCTAGTCCTCCTGGTGTCTATGCACCGTTTGTATGGCGCGCCGACCGGATGGCCGGCGCTGCGTTTGCCAATCTTTTGGCCCGGGCCCGTACAACAGCACTAGTGCGGGAAGGGCCAGATCCGCATCTTTTCCTTGCCTATGCTCCACAGGCGCGCCAGGCCATGCGGCTCGACGATGAGGAAGTACACAATGAGCGCGCCGAACACCATGTGTTCAATGTGCGAGGCCGTGTCCACACCAAGCGAAAGGCCCAGCATGTGCGGGATGTTGGTCAGCAACACCGGCAACAGAACCATGAAGGCCGCACCGAAGAAGCTTCCGACAATGGAACCCAGCCCGCCGATGATGACAATGAATAGCAGCTGCAGGGAACGGTTGAGGTCGAAGGCGAGCGGCTCCCAGGAGCCAAGGTGGATGTAGGCCCACAGTGCGCCGGCCACACCGATCATGAAGGAGCTGACTGCAAAAGCGGTTAGCTTGGCGTAGACCGGACGGATGCCTATCACTTCTGCAGCCACGTCCATGTCGCGTATGGCCATCCACTGGCGACCGATGGCGCCGCGCACCAGGTTCTTGGCCAGCAGTGCAAAGACGACCACAAAACACAGCACAAACACATAACGTTGGGCCGGTGTCTGTACTGGCAGCCCGAAGAAGTCCAGGGCCGGTACCGAGACGTTTCCTGACGACGAGTAATTGGTGAAGTACGGAATGCGCAGGAATGCCCAATCAATGAAGAACTGCGCGGCCAGGGTGGTCACGGCGAGATAAAGGCCACGGATGCGCAAGCTGGGGATGCCGAACACCACGCCTACCAGCGTGGCGAAAAAACCGCCCAGCAGTATTTGAAACACCAGTGGCATTTCTGGAATGCGCACCCCGAAGTTCCACGCCGCATAGGCGCCCACGGCCATGAAGGCACCAGAACCAATAGAAATCTGCCCGCAGTAACCCACCAGAATATTCAGACCGATGGCCGCCAGCGAAAGAATGAGGAATGGAATCAGGATAGCCTGCAGAAAATAGTTCGAGGCCACGAAAGGAATGACCAGAAAGGCCACCGCCACCAATGCCAGGATGAAGATGCGGTCCTGGCGGATGGGAAAGATCTGCTGATCCGCCCGGTACGAACTCTTGAACTGACCGTTCTCACGATAATACATAGTATCTACCTACCCAGCGTTGTTCTTGTCATACCCGATCAATGATCTTTTCACCAAACAGGCCCTGAGGACGGAACAGCAGAAAGACCAGCGCCAGCACGTAGGCAAACCAGATTTCTATGCCACCGCCGACAAAGGGGCCCAGATACACTTCCGACAGTTTTTCGCCCACGCCGATGATGAGGCCACCAATGATGGCCCCCGGCACAGAAGTCAGCCCCCCAAGAATCACCACCGGCAGGGCGCGCAGCGCAGCGGTGGAGAGCGTGAACTGCACACCGTACTTGGAGCCCCAGACAATGCCGGCCACCAGCGCAACCAGGCCGGCCACCGTCCATACCACCACCCAGATGCGGTTCAGTGGAATGCCAATGGACTGCGCAGCCTGGTGATCGTCAGCCACGGCGCGCAGGGCCCGACCCACCGCGGTGTACTGGAAGAAGAAGGCCAGGGCGGCAACCAGCACGGCCGCGACCACCGCCGCAGTCAGATCTTCCATATTGACCAGGACGCCCCCTTCAAAAGTCTCTTCAAACAGGAAGGCCGGGTCTTTGGGCATGCCGACATCAATGGAATAGACGCTGCTGCCAAACAGGCTCTGCCCCATGCCATCGAGAAAGTAGGCAATGCCTATGGTCGCCATGAGCAGGGTGGTGCCTTCCTGGTTAACCAGGTAGCGCAGCACGAAGCGTTCGATGAGAACTGCAATTAGCCACATGAAGGCTGCGCAAACGATGAAGGCCAGCGCATTGGCCAGCAGCTTGCTTTCCAGGCCCAGCCATTGCGGAATCCATTCCGAGAAGCGCGCCATGGCCAGCGCCGCGACCAGCACCATGGCCCCCTGCGCAAAGTTGAATACGCCCGAGGCCTTGAAGATCAACACGAAACCCAAGGCGACCAGGGCGTACAACATGCCGGACATCAGGCCGCCAAATACCGTTTCCAGAAAAAAGCCCATGTCTGCTGCCCTCACTCGCCGGCGCCAAGATAGGCGCGAATCACTTCGGGGTTGTTGCGGACCTCGTCAGGAGTGCCGTCACCGATCTTCTTGCCGTAATCGAGCACCACTACGCGGTCGGAGATGTCCATGACCACCCCCATGTCGTGCTCGATCAGCACGATGGTGGTTCCGTATTCGTCGTTCACGTCGAGAATGAAGCGGCTCATGTCCTGCTTCTCCTCGATGTTCATGCCGGCCATGGGTTCATCCAGCAACAGGATGCGCGGCTCCATGGCCAGCGCTCTGCCCAGGTCAACCCGCTTCTGCAGCCCATAAGGCAGCCGGCCGACCGGCACCTTGCGATAGGCCTGAATTTCAAGAAAGTCGATGATGTTCTCAACGAATTCGCGATGCCGGATTTCTTCCCTTTCTGCCGACCCCAGGCGGAAGGCCTGGGCCAGCACACCACTCTTCATACGCAGGTTGCGGCCCGTCATGATGTTGTCCAGAACGCTCATACCCTTGAACAGCGCCAGATTCTGGAAGGTGCGCGCCACGCCCATTTCGGCGGCGCGACGCGGGTTCATGCGGGAAAAGCGGGTGCCGTCCAGCGTGATCGAGCCCTCCTGCGGCGTATAAACACCGTTGATCACATTCAGCATCGAGCTCTTGCCGGCGCCGTTGGGCCCAATGATGGCGCGGATCTCGTGTTCGCGGACGTCGAACGAGATACTGGTCAGGGCCTTGACCCCGCCGAAAGCGAGCGAAATATTGCTCAGGTCGAGGATCACATCCCCGATTCTCTGTTCACGATTAGACATCATGACTCAGGCCACCTTCTTCATGTCACCGGGAAAGACCTTGGCGGGCAGGATGCGAAGATCGGCTGAAATCTTGCCGATACGGCCATCCTCGAACTTGACCTCCGTCTCGATGAATTGATGTTCCCGCCCTGCGTACAGGGCATCGACCAACACACCGTACTTCTGCGCAATGAAGCCGCGCCTGACCTTGCGTGTACGGGTGAGCTCGTCGTCGTCCGGGTCGAGCTCCTTGTGCAGGACAAGGAAGCGGGCGACCTGGCAAGCACAAAGTTTTGGGTCTTGCGCCAAGTCGGCGTTGACCTTTTCCACACAGTCGCGGATCAGCTCCAGCACTTCCTGCTTGCCGGCGAGGTCTGTGTAACCCGCGTAAGGCAGCCCGCGCCGTTCGGCCCAATTACCGACGGCCTCGAGATCAATGTTGATGAAGGCACAGACTTCGTCGCGACCATTGCCGAAGGCCACGGCTTCCTTAATGAAAGGGAAGAACTTGAGCTTGTTCTCGATGTACTTGGGCGCAAACAGGCTGCCATCCGCCAATTTGCCGACATCCTTGGCACGGTCGATGATCTTCAACTGGCCATCGGTATCCAGATAACCTGCATCGCCGGTGTGATACCAGCCGTCGGGTGTGAAGGATTCCGCTGTGGCCTCCGGATTCTTGTAGTACTCCTTGAACAGGCCGGGGCTTTTCACCTGGATTTCGCCATTCTCCGCCACCCGAATTTCCACACCCGCCACAGGCGGGCCAACCGTATCGGCCCGCACCTGGCCATCGGACTGGACACACACGAACACGGAGGTTTCAGTCGAGCCGTAAAGCTGCTTGAGGTTGATGCCGATGGATCGGTAGAACTCGAAGAGGTCGGGGCCAATGGCCTCGCCCGCGGTATAAGCCACGCGCACCCGGCTCATGCCAAGGGCGTTGCGCAGCGGCCCATAAATGAGGAGGTCGCCCACGGCGTATTTGAAGCGGTCCCAGGCACCGACCGTGGGGTCTTTATCAAGAATTCGGGTACCCACCCTTCTGGCCAGACCCATGCAGGCGTGGAACAGCTTGCGTTTGAGTGCACTGGCATCTTCCATGCGGATCATCACCTGCGTGAGCAGGCCTTCCAGCACCCGCGGCGGCGCAAAGTAATACGTGGGCCCGATATCATGCATGTCTATGGACACGGTCTCCGGTGATTCTGGGTGATTCACCGTGAACCCTGTCACCAGAAATTGCGTGTAGGAAAACATGTTCTGGCCTATCCAGGCCGGCGGCAAATACGCCAGGACGTCCTCACGATCGGTCAGCTGTTCGAGATCCTGGATGACGAGTGCGCGGTCTATGAGGGCATGGTGGGTGAGCACTACCCCCTTGGGTTTGCCCGTGGTGCCGGATGTGTAGAACATGGCTGCAGGTTCGTCCGGCCGGACCTCAGCTTTGGCCTGCGCCACATGACCCGGGTTTTCCGCCTTGAATTTCTTCCCCATCCCGGCCAAACTTTCGAAGCTCAGCAGACTTTCGTCCGCATAGTTGCGCAAGCCGCGCGGGTCGTCATAAACAATGGTTTGCAGGGCCGGGCATGAATCGCGGGCCTCAAGCATTTTGTCGACCTGCTCCTGGTCCTCGACCACGGCCACGCGCACCTCTGCGTCCTGCAAGACGTAGAGCATTTCGGCAGCAATGGCATCCTGATAGAGAGGAACAGGTATCGCGCCAAGGTATTGGCTTGCTATCATGGCCAGATACAGTCGGGGCCGGTTCTCGCCCACTATGGCCACGTGCTCGCCCTTGCGAACACCCAGGGCCGCCAGGCCGTTGGCCAGTTCCTCCGCCTGTTCTGCCACCTCCTTCCAGGTGATGGTCTGCCAGATGCCGAGATCTTTTTCTCGCATTGCGGGGCGTTGCCCGCGCTGCCGGGCGTGATGTTCCACCCATGCCGGGAAAGTCGCCGGCCAACCCGACGAGGGGGTCGATGCTGTATGTACCACCTTGTCTCCTTGGCTTGGTAAGCCTGGCCCGTTGTTTGTGGGCTCTGTATTTATTTTGGGATGCTACAAGCAGACATGCATAATGATGAATAAAGTATCGTCTCACATGCTCCATAACTGTCGCGGCTGCGACATTCAAAGCGGCCTTAGGGGTAAATCCTCATGAGCCTGCAGGAATCACTTCAGCATGCAACGGCATGGTTTCCCGTTCTCGCGCCGGATGAGCGCGAACGTGTGCTGAAAGACATTTCCAGTACGGACTACCCCGCCGGGGCGCTCATAGAAAGAAAAGGCGAGCCCGCAACGGCGTGGCTGGGTGTACGCAGCGGCCTGGTCAAGGTCTCGGTGGGTAACTCCGACGGCAAACTGGCCTCACTCATGGGCGTACCGGCCGGCGGCTGGTTTGGCGAAGGTTCGCTGCTGAAGCGTGAAAAGCGCAAATACGATGTGGTGGCCCTGCGCGCCTGCACCATATTGCGTATGCCGGAAGCTACGTTCAACTGGCTACTGGACCGCAGCATTCCATTCAACCGCTATCTACTACATCAATTGAATGAAAGGGTGGGCCAGTTCGTGGGGAAGGCTGAATCCGACCGCCTGCTCGACCCGGAAGCGCGCGTTGCGCGCTGCCTCCTGGAACTGATCAACCCATTGATGAATACCGGACAGGCCTTGCGCCTGGACATCACACAGGAGGAAATCGGCTATCTGGCACGTATTTCGCGGCAGCGCGCCAACCAGGCTTTGCGGGCACTGGAGGCGGCCAGGCTGGTGAGCGTGGAATACGGTGCCGTCAGGGTGCTGGAGATCGAAGGGCTGGCAAACTACGGGCAATAAACCTTTCAGTATCGGCTGCAAAAATGCAACTGCAATACTGGGGTAAACCATAGTTTTGGTCAAAGGTTGGTCAGATTCACGGTCCGTCCCCCATTTCCTTCGGTGACCTGTATATAGGGTACGTAGTAAGCTTTTGGGGTTAACCCTCCCATGGTGGGAGGGTCATGCTTCAAGAATATCGGCGAGACCGGACATGTCAGAACTCAATACCACGCACACACTCCCTTCTTACCTCGACCCTGGGCATGTGGGCCCCTGGGGCATATACCTTGAGCAGGTCGACCGGGTCACCCCTTACCTGGGCCGGCTGAGCAAATGGGTGGAAACGCTGAAACGGCCCAAGCGTGTGCTGATCGTGGACATTCCCGTCGAACTCGATGACGGCACGGTTGCCCACTTCGAGGGTTATCGTGTACAGCACAATGTGTCGCGTGGCCCGGGCAAGGGCGGCGTCCGCTATCACCAGGATGTGACCCTTTCCGAAGTTATGGCTCTGGCTGCCTGGATGTCGGTCAAGGCCGCCGCGGTGGACCTTCCTTTCGGCGGTGCCAAGGGCGGCATCCGCATTGACCCGCGCAATTATTCGCGCGCGGAACTCGAGCGCATCACGCGACGCTATACCAGCGAGATCGGCGTGATCATCGGGCCCCATAAAGATATTCCCGCCCCCGACGTCAACACCAACGCGCAGACCATGGCCTGGATGATGGACACCTATTCCATGAACCACGGCAGCACGATCACCGGCGTCGTCACCGGCAAGCCCATTTCCCTGGGCGGCAGCCTGGGCCGTGTGGAAGCAACTGGCCGGGGCGTGTTTGTGGTGGGCAGCGCAGCGGCGCATGACCACGGTCTGTCGATACAGGGCGCACGGGTCTGCGTACAGGGCTTCGGCAACGTCGGTGGCACAGCCGCCCGCCTGTTCTCCGACGCCGGCGCCAAGGTTATCGCGGTGCAGGACCACACCGGTACCGTTCACAATTCCAACGGTCTGGACGTCATCGGCCTGCTGCGTCACGCTGAGGAGACCGGCGGCGTGGCTGGTGCTCCGGGCACTGAGCCGCTCACCGCTGACGAATTCTGGGCCCTCGACACCGACATCCTGATTCCTGCCGCGCTCGAAGGCCAGATCCACGAAGGCAATGCCGACAAAATCCGCGCCAGAATCATCGTCGAAGGGGCGAATGGCCCCACCACTCCCGAAGCGGACGACATCCTCACGAACAAGGGTACGCTAATTGTTCCCGACGTTCTGGCAAACGCCGGCGGCGTCACTGTCAGTTACTTCGAATGGGTGCAGGACTTCTCCAGCTTCTTCTGGACTGAAGATGAAATCAATGAACGGCTGGAACGCATGATGCGCCGTGCTTACAGCTCGGTGGCCGGGGTGGCTGCCCAACACAAGGTCTCGCTGCGCACGGCGGCCTTCATCGCAGCTTGCTCGCGCATTCTCGAAGCTCGCGAGGTACGCGGCCTTTACCCCTGAGTACGCAGCAATACGGCAATCGGCAGGCCGTCCAGCAACGTGCGCAAGGGCGCCCTGCCATCCACCATCTGCACGGGCCGGCGGCGCAATACATCCACCCAGTTTGCGTTGCCGCCCGGGAGAGCGATTCCGCCGGCGCGCCAGGTACCAGCCGGCACGAAGGGCGCACCGTCGGCGCCCTGCCGCACGGCCGACGCACATTTTACGGCTGACACCACCACCACTTCTCCCCCACGCGCATAGGCCAGCAGATGCTGCGTCCATTCATCCTCCGTTTCCAGAGGCTGATAATCGCCGCAGAAGGCAGCCGGCCGGCTCTTGCGCAGTGCAAGCAAGGTCGCCACCAGCGCCTGTTTCACCCTGCCATCGACCCAGGCCTGCGCCGGCCAGGCGCCGACGGCCAGCGGTGCAATGACATGCTCGCCATCCAGAAGAGCCTGGTCGATCAAATTCAATGCGCGAGCCCTCGCTGCGTAATCCACGGGGCGGCGGTTGTCCGGGTCTACCAGCGAGAAATCACGCC
This sequence comes from Alcaligenaceae bacterium, assembly GCA_029263795.1. GTDB lineage: Bacteria > Pseudomonadota > Gammaproteobacteria > Burkholderiales > Burkholderiaceae_B > Yanghanlia. Next base: position 9,964 of record JAJUFI010000002.1, on the reverse strand, counting down.
ACTCCGTGCCCTGGTAGAGGTCCGGAACGCCCGGACACGTCAGCTTCAGGCAGGTCTGGACCAGGCCGTTGAACACGGCGGCAGGTTCCAGTTCAAGTACGAAATCCGCAAGTTCCCGCAACACCCAATGCTGCTCACGACCTGGCGCCAGCTGCTGCAGCCAATGCTGCCATGGCGCCTCGTGCTGCTCCTGGGGCTCGAACCAGTTTGACAGCAGCTTGCCTTCCCGCATTGCTTTCACTGCCCAGGCTTGCAGACGTTGGAGCAGGCGGTCCACACCATGTCGGTCGTTGGGCGACAACATGGGTGGCCAGGCAGCCACCAGAGTCTGCAACAGCATGTAGTGAAAGGCCTGCGCACTGCCTCCTTTGGGTAGTGCTTGGTCGCCGCCGACCTGCATCCAGCGCCGGCAGTGCTGCAACCAGAGGTCAGGAATTTCCGATAGAACGGCCAGGCGCGCCCTGGCGTCTTCGCCCCGTTTGTGGTCGTGGGTGGCCGTGGCCAGCAGACCGCCCATCCTACGGGTGGCCCGCAGCATGTTGTACTGATGAAATTCGCTCGTGGTCAGAGCGAAACGGGCAGGGTCCGAACCTACCTCATTACGCGAGAGCAGGCGGCCATAGCGATAGAACACGGTGTCCTCCAGTGACTTGGCCGCCAGCGGCGGTGTGAGCTGCTGGAATCGCTGGATTGCCCGGCCTGCCGCCCCCGAGTTCTTTCCCACTCCCCCCAGAGTTTCATCCAGCCATTGCAGCCACTGCACCGCGGCTCCTTGCCCCGCAGCCACCAATTCAGCCGCCGCAGCCTCACGCGCCCGGTCGAACCAGACTTGGTCGTTGGCCGCCCGTGCACCCTCTTCCACATAACTCCGGTAGGTCGGGAAATGGCGCAGCAGCGCGTCCACCGCCGGTTCCACTGTGTCACTCGCATCCTCATCTGCTGCGAGCGCACCGAGTGCTTCAAGCAAGGCGCGACGCTCAGCAATGAAGTGGCGATCCAGCATTTCCTGGCGCGCTTCCAACAGCCAGGCTTTCGCGGGGCGCGCATCCCCAGAGATCTCCGCCCAGGCACTGCTCAGTGGCGCTTCGCCGCTTGCATCGTGAAGCAAGCCACCCACCTCTGCGGCAAAGTCATAGCCTGTGGTGCCGCGGACCATCCAGCGTTCGTCCAGGGTTTCGCCCGGGGCGAGAATCTTCTCCACCACAATCCAGGGTGCTCTTGCCTGGCCATCCGGGCGCCGAGATGCAGCCGCCTCCATCGCACCGTGCAGCTTGCGGCAGTAGGCAAGCGGTAAGGCAAGGCCGTCCACATGGTCGATGCGCAGGCCGTCAATCAGGCCTTCTGCATAAAGGCGCAGCGGTAGTTCGTGCACAGCGGCGAAGACTTCGTCCTCTTCAACGCGGACACCGATCAGCTCGCTGACTTCGAAGAAACGGCGCCAATTGATAGACCGCGCGGCCTCGCGCCACAACTCCAGACGGTAATGCTGTTGCTCAAACAATTCCTGCAGTCGGGCCCGCCCTTCGGTGCCGGCCGGATCATGGGCGGCCAGGCAGGTTTGCAGGGCGGAGCTGTCATGCTCAAGCTTCTCCACGCCAAGACCGGCGATGCTTTCGGGGGCCAGCGGCCAGGCCTGGCCGTGTACTTCCAGATGCAGCCCGCGCAACTCATCGTGCCGCAAACGGATGTCCCCCTCTTGCAGTGCCTGCTCCGTGGGTTTGCCCAGAAATGGGGCCAGTATCTTTCCACCGGTGCCTTGCGCCTCCCAGTCAATGTCAAACCAGTTAGCAAAGCGGCTGTTCTTACCATGGGTGAGCACGTCCCACCACCAGGCGTTGCCGGGGTCGGTGGCCATGTGGTTGGGCACGATGTCCAGAAGCAAGCCCAGGCCATGCTGCCTGGCCGCAGACGCCAGACGCCGGAGGGCGGGTTCTCCCCCGCGCGCTTCATCCACTTGCGTGTGATCCACCACATCGTAGCCATGCATGGACCCCTCACGCGAACGGCTGATGGGTGACAGATACAGATGAGTGACGCCCAGGCGGGCGAAATAAGGGAGATCGCGGCAGGCGTCATCCATGGTGTAGGACGCATGCAACTGCAGGCGCAACGTGGCGTGTGCCTGCTGAGCCGATGGTGTCTGGATGCTCATGTTCCGCTTCCTTGGTCTGGCAGGCAGCGCCCGGCTGTGCGCAATGCGCTCAGAATTTCCTGCGCACCGCTTTCCTGAAAGATGTCCTCCAGGGCGCTGGCCAGAGTCCGGCGCCAGTTTGGGTGGGCTGATGTCATATCGGCTGGCACCGTGCCCGGCAAATTCACCTGTTCCTCCTGGCCCGTCAGATCCTCCAGACTCAGGTTCAGCAGCACGGCGGGCGTTGCGGCCAGAAACCCAACGATTTCAGTTACCGGAGCCTCAACGGGTACGTCCTGTCCGCCAGCCGCATGTCCACCTTCCTGCAGGGCGCTCCACAAGGCCGCCTTGTCCAGTTCCCGCTGGCTGCGCTGCGCTTCAGCCTGCTCCTCGCTGTACTCACCATGACGCAGCCGCCACGCAATGTCCCGACCTGCCCACCAACCGCGTATGGTGGGCAGATCATGGGTGCCGGCCATTGCCATGCTGCAAGCGAGCCATTGCCCGGCCTGGCGAAACGGCTTGGGCTCAGCGTCCTCCCGCTCGAACCACAATACGCTCATGCCCAGGAAACCACGCCGCTCCATGTCGGCGTTGAACCCTTGCGGCACGGTGCCAAGGTTCTCTCCCACCACCAGCGCCTGGTGACGCCAAGCTTCCAGCGCCAGCAAATCCATCAACTCGTCCTGTGGATAGCTCAGATATACGCCGTGCGCGGCGTCAGCGCCCTGCGGCACCAGCCACAGCCGCCCCAGGCCGATGACGTGGTCCACCCGCATTCCGCCGGCATGGGCAAGCACGGCCCGCACGGTTTCCAGGAAACCAGCATGGCCATGCCGGCGCAAGGCCCAGGGTGAAAAAGCTGTCAACCCCCAGTTTTGTCCGGCGGGCTGGAAAATGTCCGGAGGCGCACCTACGGAGACGCCAGTCATCAACTGCCGCTGGCGGCTCCAGGCATGACTGCCACGGGGGTCAGTACCCACCGCCATGTCGGCGATGAGGCCGATGGACATGTGCTTTCTGGCTTCAGCCTGAGCCAGGGCCATGCTACGCGCAGCGAGCCATTGCAGGAAGATGTGAAAGCGCACGGAGGATTCATGGCTTTCCGCAAAATGACGCACGGCCAGCGAGGCGGGATCCTGAAACTCTGCCGGCCAATCCTGCCAGCCATGCCCCGCCCCCAGAGTCAGGGCAAAGTGCGCATGCAGCGCCTCATAACGGGCATGGTCACCCAATGCATCACCGCCCTTCTGTTCAAATGAGTGGAGATCCTCGCGGTCGGCAGGGGTGGCCCATGTGTCGAAGGCTTGGTACAGACGCTCCAGCTGCGCCAGCCGTGTGGAATGGATGACAGGCCAGTCCAGGCAACCGGCTGCATCCACCAGGCTGCCCGATCCGCCCTGCTCAAGCAGGCCGGTGATCTCAACGCCCAGCACCGCCACAGGGTCGGCGTACATGGCATTCAGAAAAAGGCGGCTGGAAGGTGCGTAGGGGCTGTAACGATCGGGGTCTGCCGTGAACATCGCATGCACTGGGCTGATCGCCAGACCCGCCGCTCCGTGCCGGCCGGCTGCTGCCGCCAGCTGCCCCAATAGCGAATAGTCCCCGCCTGCTTCCCAGCCGGCCGGCACTCTGGAACCAGCTTGCTGCATGACCGTGCCGGTACGCTGCAAACCATACACCTGGGTGCCGAGCACCCAGCCCTTGGCTTGCATGTCAGATCGAGACGGTGCTTGCCCGGCCGGCATGCGTCGAAGCAGTTGCCCCACTGCCGGTGCCTGCTCGGGAACGGCTGCCACCGTACACTCGATGCGCCCCATGCTGAAGCGGTGATACCCAGGCTTGTTGACCGGGGGCAACCCTACCCGCCCGCTACCCAGGTCACGGGCAGTCCCCATGATGCGTGTACCGTCTTCCATCTGAATTTGATAATGCAGCGAAACCTCACGCCGCAAGATGAAGGGTCGACCCACCTGCACGATGAGGAGCCCTGCGTCTGCAGTTGCCTCACCGGCCTGCTGCAAACGCTCCAGGCTTTCCATGCACTGAGCATCGCTCCGGCAGGGAAAACCCAAAGTTTCCAGGACGGCGCGCAGCGTGTCTGGTGCCACCCCCCGCTCCCGGCCGTGCGCGTCCACCCAGACCGGCATCAACCCGGCGGCCTCGGCCACACGCCACAGCAGTTTGTCCGCTTTGTGAATCATGGCTCGGCTTCCCCTGCATCAAGGGGGGCGAGGCTGGCCACCGTCGACCACGCGGGCATGACTCCATCGCGCAACGCTTCTTCGATCCATTTGCGACTCTCGTGAAAGACGGTTTCCTGAGCGCCGAACACAGCCAGAGCCGGGCGGTCTTCCGCGGAAAGGTTGGTATAGAGGGAAAGCCGGCATCCGTTACCCAGCTCCCAGCGGGCAACCAGGCACCCCTCTCCCAGCACATCCACAGATTCGCAAACCGCCTCCCGCAGGCCCGGCACCACATGGCGGCGGCGCAGTGCCAGCAACTCTTTGTAAAGTGCGAGCCAGCGCGCTGCACTGGCACTGTCATAAGGTGGAAGAAGGCTTCTGGCCCAGGTTTCCTCAGCATTGGGGTCGGGCACTTCAAGCCCGGTTTCCCTGTGAAAATCAGCGAACTCCGCCCGCCTGCCTTCTTTCACCTTGGCCGCAAACTCGGGGTCTTCAAAGCTGGTGAAGTAAAGAAAGGGGGTCTGTACGCCCGCTTCCTCGCCCATGAATATCAGTGGTATGAAAGGGCTGAGCAGCTGCAGTGCAATGGCCGCGCACAAGGCGTCGGGCGTGTCCTTGCATAGGCTCGCCAGCCTTTCTCCTTGGGCGCGATTGCCGACCTGGTCGTGATTTTGCAGGAAGAACACGAAAGCGGTTGGATGCAGCATGTAGGACGGTTCGCCTCGCGGTTTTCCTCCATGTGCCGGGCTGGCCTCACCCTGATATATGAAGCCCTGCGCCAGGGCCCGCGCCAGTTTTTCCGTGGCGTTCTGTGCATAAGCGCAGTAATACCCATGGCGTTCGCCAGTCAGCAGGCAATGCACCACGTGGTGTGCATCGTCATTCCACTGTGCGTCAAACCCGTGCCGCAGCAATGATGCGGTATTGTCGTCATTTTCCAGCACCAGGTGGAAAACGCGTTCTGCCGGTATGCGTTCGCGCAGCTGCTGGGCGAATTCCTGCAACCAGTCTTCTTTTTCCACGATGGCATGCACAGCGTCCAGCCGCAGGCCGTCGAAGCGGAATTCCTTCAGCCAGTACAGGGCATTGTCCGTGAAAAAAGAACGCACCTCAGGTCGACGAAAATCAATGGCTGCCCCCCAAGGTGTGGCGACATCATTACGGAAGAACTGGGGCGCATAGGCCGGCAGATAATTGCCCACCGGCCCAAAGTGGTTGTAGACGACGTCCAGCAACACCATCATGCCCAGGCCGTGCGCCGCATCAATCAATTCCTTCAGGTCCTCGGGCGTACCGTAAGCACGGTCGGGCGCATACGGCAGTACCCCGTCATAGCCCCAATTTCGCGGGCCGGGGAAATCCGCCACAGGCATGAGTTCCAGCGCCGTCACCCCGAGCTCGGCGAGTGCGGGCAGGCGCTGTCGCAGCCCCGCAAACCCTCCCAGCAGGCCGGGGTGAGCTTCGTAAAGCACGGCATCACACCAGGATCTGCCCTGCCAGTCATCGTGTTCCCATTTCCAGCGGCCCGGGTCCACCACGACGCTGGGGCCGTCCACATCGACCGCCTGCAGACGTGATGCCGGGTCGGCCACCCGCCGCCCCAGGCCGGCCGGCTCGAAGCAGTATGTCGTTCCCGGCGGGCAGATTTCGTGGGCTTCGAACCAGCCGTCTTCAAGCCGGGACATGGCGACGGCCTGATCCCCCAGATGCAGCAGCACGGACTCCACGCCCGGCGCCCACAGCCGGAAATGCACCGTGCCATCCGCGCCGCAAAGCGCCCCATGGGCATACTCTCTGGCCTTGCTCATGTCATTCCTCCGCCCGCTCGACCACAGTCAGAAGCAGAACCAGGGCATGCGCGCAAACCGTAGTTTCCGGCGCCTGGACCTGTACGTCCGCGGCCCTCTGGCCCGATGTGTCCAGCACTCGCTGCCAGGTTCCAGGCAGTTCAGGCAGTTGAAACGCCACATCTCCTTCGCTACCGTTGACCAGCAACAAACTGATTTCGACCCGCTCGTCCTCGAGCCGGCAGGCGCGCTGCAGACCCAACACCCTGCCCTCGCCAAACTCCCAGGCCGCCTCGCTCATTAGCGAGCCATCCAGGTCGTACCACTGCATGCGCCTGACCCCGGGCAGCAGTTCCTCGTTGGCGTCCTGATAGCGCGCCATGCGCAGGGAAGGGTGTAGTTTGCGAAGCTGTGCCAGACGGCTGACGAACTGTGCCAGGTCACGCCCGCTGGGCATTTCCAGCTGTCGCCAGTCCAGCCATGAGATCTCGTTGTCCTGGCAGTAGGCGTTGTTGTTCCCCCGCTGGGAATTGCCCAGTTCATCTCCCGCCAGCAGCATGGGGGTGCCGTTGGACAGGAAGACGGTGGCCAGCATGGAACGCAACACCCTTTCTCGCACGGCATTTATGTGGCGATCCCTGCTGGGGCCTTCCGTTCCCCAATTGCGCGAGAAATTCTCGGAATGGCCGTCACCGTTATCATCGCCATTGGCCTCGTTGTGCTTGTTCTCGTAGCAAACCAGGTCGTAGGCGGTAAAACCGTCATGAGAGGCCAGAAAATTGACCGATGCCCAGGGCCGGCGGAAGCGGCGGTCGAACAGGTCGGCAGAACCCGCCATTCTTGCGGAAAGTTCCGGCCGCATGCCGGGCTCCCCTCGCCAGAAGCGACGAACGGAATCGCGAAAGCGGTCATTCCACTCTGCGAAGCTGGGCGGATGATTCCCCAGCTGATATCCATCTGGCCCGATGTCCCAAGGCTCGGAGATCAGCTTCAATCGCGAGAGCACCGGGTCCTGCAGCATGGCGTCAAAAAAGCCAGAACCTGGGTCATACCCGGTTCCTTCCCTGCCCAGGGTCACGCCAAGATCGAAGCGAAAGCCATCGACGTTATAGCTTTCCGCCCAGTACCGCAGCGAATCCATCACCATCTGAAGCACCCGCGGATGCGACAGGTTGACCGTGTTCCCGCAGCCAGTATCGTTGATGTAGTAGCGTTCCTCACCAGGCATCAGGCGATAATAGCTGGCATTGTCCAGCCCGCGCCAAGAAAGCGTCGGCCCAAGTTCATTGCCCTCGGCCGTGTGGTTGTAGACCACATCGAGAATCACCTCGAAGCCATTGGCATGCAGGTCGGCAATGGCGCGTCTCAGGTCGTTCGGGTGTCCGCCCGGCAGGTAGGCGTTCTCCGGTGCGAAGTAGGCCAGGGTGTTGTAGCCCCAATAGTTCCGCAGGCCGCGCTCAACCAGAAAGTGATCCTGCAGGAAGGCATGCACCGGCAGCAATTCAACCGTGGTCACTCCAATTTTGTGCAGATGCTCCAGAAAGCGGGGGTCGCTCAGTGCCGCGCAGGTGCCGCGAACGCGTTCAGGCAGATCTTCGCGCATCATCGACAGACCCTTGATGTGAGCCTCATAGATGATGGTTTCCGACCATGGCGTACATGGCCTGCCGCGCTGGCCCCAGTCGAACAATTCTCCGGTGACCACACACTTGGGCACGAAGGCGGCGGAGTCCCGCCTGTCCATGGAAAGATCTGATTTGGAATGCCTGACGCGATAGCCGAACACGGCGTCATTCCACTGCACCGACCCCAGCAACTGCCGCGCATACGGGTCTATCAGCAGCTTCTGCGGGTTGAAGCGGTGCCCCCTGGCTGGCTCGTAAGGCCCGTGTGCGCGGTAGCCGTAGATCAGGCCTGGCTGCGCATTCGGCAAATAACCGTGCCAGATCTCGTCGGTGCATTCCGGCAGTGGCAGGCGCTGCACTTCCCGGCGACCTTGCGCGTCGAACAGGCAGAGCTCCACCTTCCAGGCATGACCGGAGAAGACGGCGAAGTTCACTCCCGAACCATCGAAATGGGCGCCCAGAGGCCAGGGTTTCCCCGCTTCAAGCCGGTATCTTGTCTGACTGGCGGTACTCATCGTTCTTCTCCTCGCGTTTTGTCATCCGGCACCAGCATCAGTGTGGACAGGGGCGGCAGCACTAGCTCCAGGCTTGCTTCCCGGCCATGCGAAGGAGTGACCCGAGCCCGCACCCGACCGCCATTGCCCACGCCCGAACCGCCATATTCACTTGCATCCGTATTCAGAATTTCGCGCCACCAACCACCGTACGGGACACCTATGCGATAGTCATGACGCGGTACGGGCGTCATGTTGCACACCACCAGCACATATTCCTCACCGTGCTGGCGCAGAAATGCGAACACGCTGTTCTCGACGTCGTCCCCCACCAGCCAGGCGAAGCTTTCGGGGCTGGAATCGCCTGCGTGAAGCGGAGCCAGGCTGCGATACAGGGCGTTCAGGTCGCGGACCAAGGACTGCACCCCCGAATGCCGTGCATCTTGCAAGGCCCCCCAGTCGAGCTCAGCGTCGTGATTCCATTCGGTGCGTTGCGCAAGCTCGCCCCCCATGAACAGGAGCTTTCTGCCGGGATGCCCCCACATGAATCCCAAATAGGCCCGCAGATTGGCGAACTGGCGCCATTCATCACCCGGCATGCGTGAAAGCAGCGAGCCCTTGCCATGCACGACTTCATCATGAGATAGCGGCAGGATGAAATGTTCCGACCAGGCGTAAACCAGACCGAAGCTCATTTCGTGATGGTGATGGCGCCGGTGGATGGGGTCATGGCCCATGTAGTGGAGCGTGTCATGCATCCATCCCATGTTCCACTTGTATTGAAAACCAAGGCCGCCCGTGTGCACGGGGGCCGTCACACCAGGCCACGCGGTTGATTCCTCGGCGATGACCATCACGCCCGGCACCTGGTCCTGCAGCAAGGCATTGAGATCCCTGATGAAGGCCACGGCTTCGAGGTTCTCCCTGCCACCATGGACATTGGGCTGCCATTGTCCTGCTGCGCGGCTGTAATCCAGGTAGAGCATGGAAGCAACCGCATCCACGCGCAGGCCGTCAACGTGATAACGCCGCGTCCACTCCAGCGCACTGGCCAGCAGCAGATTGCGCACCTCATGCCGGCCATAGTTGTAGATGAGCGTGTTCCAGTCCGGGTGAAAGCCCTGTCTCGGGTCTTCGTGCTCGTATAAAGCTGTGCCGTCGAAACGGGCCAGTCCATGCGTATCAGTGGGGAAATGGGCCGGCACCCAGTCCAGGATGACGCCGATTCCCTCAGCATGGCAGGCATCCACAAACGCAGCGAATTCTTCCGGTGTGCCGTATCTGGCCGTTGGCGCAAAAAGCCCCAGGGGCTGATAGCCCCATGAACCGCCGAAGGGGTGCTCGGTGACGGGCAGCAGTTCGATGTGGGTGAAGCCCAAGTCCGCGACGTAGCGGATCAGTTCAATACCTTCACGATCCCATTGGGCTTCTCCATGGCCGGGCCGGCGCCATGAACCGAAATGGACTTCATAGATGGCCAAGGGTGCCTGCAGGCTCTGCCGCTTGGCACGTGTTTCCAGCCAGGGCGCGTCGGTCCAGGGGAAGGGTACTTCCGTCGGAACTACGGATGCGGTGGCCGGGGGCATTTCAGTCGCGCGCGCAAGAGGGTCCGACTTCAACGGCAACAGTTGGCGGCCAGCGTCGTGCAGCTCATATTTGTAGCGTTGGCCCGGCTTGGCACCCTCCACGAAGCATTCCCATACCCCGGCCTGTCGATGTAGATACATTCTATCTACATTAC
>JAJUFI010000152.1 GCA_029263795.1 Alcaligenaceae bacterium | reverse complement strand
GTAACGCTGTCAGCCGCCTTACCGCATATAGAGTCAGGGAAGGTGCAGGCCCTGGCCGTAGCCAACCAGACGCGTATCCCGGCAATCAACGATGTGCCCACCATGGCGGAAGCTGGCGTCCCGAATTTCAATGCGGCCACGTGGTTCGGCATATTCGGGCCTGCAGGCATTGATGCCGGCGTTCAGCAGCGTGTACACGAGGCGGTCAATGCAGTCGCGAGCACTCCGGAGTTCACCAGCCGAATAGAAAACATGGGTGGGCAGCTCGTAAACATGGGGCCGGCAGAGTTCCGTGAATACGTGAAGGCTGAGGCGGCGCAATGGGCGCAGGCCGTTGAGGCCTCGGGCGCCCGGGTTGAATAAATAGCAACAGGGATACGGCCCGCTGCCAGAATCTCAGAGCGGGCCCTCCGGCACGGGCGTGAGGGGCGGCAGGTGAAGCTGCACGATATCCGTCTGATTGGAGTGAAGGGCAGGGTAAATCTCAAGCACACGTGGGTCGTGCCCTGGAACGATGTGCTCGGGTGAAGACGCAGCAGTGCGCAGTTTCCCATACCCTTCCAGCATGTCTGCGACATTGAAGACAATGGGGAAGGGGCGGCTCAGCTCCATGTTCTCGAAATAATGAGAGGCGTCGGAAGCCAATATAACAGTGCCGCGGGCGGTTTCCACCTGAACCGATTGCAGGCCCTTGGTATGGCCGCCTATGTGCAGCAGGCGTACGCCAGGGGCGAGGGCACTATCGCCGTCATGGAAAACGACGCGGTCCTCGTAAACATTGCGCACGAGCCTGACCACGTCGTCGACGGAATAGGCATGGCGTAGCGGAGCGTGGCACATGCATCGCCCTGTGGCGAACTCCACTTCCGCATCTTGAATGTGAAAGCGGGCATTGGGGAGCTTGTCCAGGTTGCCGGCGTGGTCGTAATGCAGGTGGGTGATGATCACATCAGTGATGTCCTCGGCTTTGAGGCCGAGTTCACTCAGTGCCTCAACCGGGCAGCGCAGCAGCTCGCGCTGGCGTTCCAGGGCTGTCTGCGCATTGAAGCCGGTGTCCACCAGAAACACTCGCTTGGGCGACTTCAGCAACCAGACGAAGAAATCCATGGGCATGGGAGCGTCGTGTGGGTCGCCCCCAAGGAAATTGTCGCGGCGCCTGCGCGGCATGTGGGCGTAACGAATGGCGTAGACCTCATAAACGTCGGTCTCGTGAACAGCGGGGGACATCCTAGACTCCTAAGTAGGCTTTCTGCACGAAGGGGTCAGCCAGAAGTTCGGTACCACGCCCGCTTCTGACTACCTCGCCATGCTCCAGGGCATAGGCATTATGTGAAAGTCTCAACGCGAGCCTCGCATTTTGTTCCACCAGAATGATGGACAGGCCTTTTTCCTTATTCAACCTTTCAATTGCCTGGGCGATCTCGGCCACCACCTTCGGCGCAATGCCCAGGGACGGTTCGTCCAGCATGAGCAGACGGGGGTGAGCCATCAGCGCGCGGCCAATGGCCACCATCTGCTGCTCCCCGCCGGAGAGCGAACCGGCGAGCTGATGGCGGCGTTCACGGACACGGGGGAAGAGGTCATAGATCTCGTCCAGCATAGTATTGATGACTCTGCGTGACGAAACCGAATAGGCACCGGTAAGAAGGTTGTCCAGCACACTCATGCGGCCAAACAAACGTCGCCCTTCTGGTGACAGCGAAATACCGTGGCGCACCCTAGCGGCCGAATTCAGGGCGGTGATGTCGCGGCCGTCGAAGCGTGTCGAACCGTTCGCAGCATTGACCAGACCCACAATAGCGCGCAGCGTGGTGCTCTTGCCTGCGCCGTTCGAGCCGATCAGCGCAACGATTTCCCCGTCTTCCACAGAGAAATTGACCTTGCGGATGGCTTCCAGTGCGCCGTAGCGCACGGTGAGGTCAGTTACTTCAAGCATGGGCATAGTCGGGCGCTCCCAAGTAAGCCTCAATCACTGCAGGGTTGCCTCGGATTTCCCCCGGCGTTCCTTCCGCAATCTTTTCACCCTGCACCAGCACCACAATGCGCTGGCACAATTCCATGACCAGCGCCATATGGTGTTCCACCAGCAGAAGGGTCAGCTCGTGCTCATCGCGCAGGTGCCGCAGAAGCCTTGCCAACTCATTGCACTCTTCATGGTTGAGACCGGCCGCGGGTTCATCAAGCAGCAGCATGGAAGGCTTTGTGGCCAAGGCGACTGCAATGCCCAGCTTCTTCTGCAGGCCATAGGGCAGGCTGCCTGCTTCCACATTTGCCCAGCGCTGCAGGTCGGTGATTTGTAGAATGCGATCGATTTCCCCGTCCACCTCGCTGGCCGAAAGGTCCCGGTGATATCGGCCGGTGATGGGCCCCACGAGGGATTCCCGTATCCGGGGCAGCATGCCGCGGTAGATATTCTCTGCCGTGGTTTCCTTCGGGTATGTCGAGGTGGCCTGAAACGTGCGGGCCAGGCCGGCCACCACCACACGGCTGGGAGGCAAACCGGATATGCGCCGACCCTCGTATCGAACTTCGCCTCCGGTGGGCGGCAGTGTGCCGGTGATGACGTTGAAGGCGGTGGTTTTGCCCGCGCCGTTGGGCCCAATCAAGCCCACTATCTCCCCGCGACTGACTTGGAAACTGACATTGCGAAGCGCCATGAGCCCACCGAAGCGGCGGCTGATGTTGGCCACTTCCAAAATAGAGGATGTGTTCATAATGTCACCGTTTGAAGCGCGCTACCAGCTGACGGGGAAGGTCGGCCAGGCCGCCTGGCATGAACCGCAGGATGAGAATCAGCGCTGCGCCATAGAAGATATGCTGGGTCTGCACAGCGCCGCGAAATAGCTCGGGAAGAGGCGTCAGCACGATTGCTCCGACCAGTGCTCCCCAACTCGAGGTGCGCCCTCCAATGACCAGCATGATGATCAGCCCGACCGAGATGCTGGTGTTGAAGGACTCCGGCGAGATGTATCCTATGTATCTACTTTGCAGGACGCCTGCAACGGCTGCAATGGCACAGCCCACCACAAAGCAGAAAATCTGCAGGCGATGCACACTCAGCCCGGTGGCCTCGGCAAGGGCGGGGTTCACTGCGACAGAGTCGATGGCATGGCCCAGCGGTCGGGTAAACAGGCGGTGCATGCCCCAGGTGGAGGCGATTGCCACGACCAGGGCCAGCGCGTAAAACGATGTGCGCGTAGCGAAAGAGACGCCCAGCACCTCGATTGCCGGAATGCCCGTTATCCCGTTGGCTCCGCCTGTAAACGCGGCGAAATCCAGCAGCACCAGCCGGGTAAGTTCGCCAAAGGCGAAAGTCACGAGCACGAAGTAAACCCCTTTCAGGCGCAGGATGACCCAGCCCAGTGCGAACGCGACCAGGGAAGTGACGAGCACGGCCACCAGCAGGGCGGGAATGAAAGGAAGTGCGAATGCCTTGCCCAGCAGCACTGCTGTATAGGCGCCTATGGCCATGAAGGCTGCGTGCCCCAGGGACAGCTGGCCGGAACGGCTGATCAGAGCCAGCCCATTGATGGCCAGCACGTTCAGGCAGGTGAGCACCGCCAGATGTTGAACGAATTCCCCCGAGAACCAGGGCAGGGCGGCCAGGGCCAGCACCGCCAGGACAATGAAAATGTGTTTCTTGCCGAACCCGCCCGGTGATGCCTGTGTTTCCATGATGTTTGCTTGCATGTCAGGCTTCCCCCTGACCGAGAATGCCACGCGGACGCACCACAAGCATGAAGATCACGAGAATGAAAATCAGCATGTCCGCGGTGCTGGTGCTCAGGAACAGGCTGCTGTAGCTTTCCACCAGACCCAGTGCCATGCCCGCAACCGCAGCGCCGGGGATGCTGCCCAGGCCGCCAAGAATCACGACAATGAAGGCTTTGAGCAGGGGTGCGCTGCCGACGAAGGGTGATACGGAAAAGAGCGGGGCCATGAGCGAGCCCGCCACAGCAGCCAGGCCCACACCCAGGCCAAACCCCAGGGGGTAATAAATGCGTGAACGTATACCCTGGATGGAAGCGATTTCGAAATCTTCCACCACCGCGCGCAATGCACGCCCTGCCCGGGAATGCTTGAGGAATACATAGAGCAGCACGAGCACGGCCAGAGCAAAGCCCACGACGTAAAGCCGCGAAGTGGGAATGACAATATTGCCCAGCCGTGTCACACCACGCACGATGGTCGGCATGGAAAGCGGATCGGGACCGAAGAACATCAGCGCCAGGTTCTGCAGGATCATGGCCATGCCGATGGTTGCGATCATGCCGTTGAGTTCGTCATGCCGGAAGGGTTTGAGAATGAACCATTCCAGAAAGACGCCCAGCACCACGGCGCCTGCAAATGTCACAGCCAGGCTGAGCAGAAAGGGTAGTTCAGCCTGGGCAGTGAGGAAGTAGGCTGCGAAGGCGCCGAGCATGTAGAACTCACCATGGGCGAAGTTCACTATGCGCATCACGCCGAACACCAGGGTGAAGCCTACTGCCATCAGCAGGTAGAGCAGCCCGACGACCATGCCGTTTACGGTTGCCTGGGCCAGAAGGATGCTCCAGTCCACTATGGGTCTCCGCTTACTTGCAGCCGTCGACGGTGCAGGTTGCGCGAATTACTTCCGCGCCCTTCACCACTTCAGCGACGTAGAAGGGGGCATTGAGCTGGTGGTTAATGCCGTATACCTGCTCACCCGTCCAATTCAAAGTTCCAAGCGCACCGTTGAAATCCTTCAGCGCAGCCATTTCTTTGCTGACCGCCTTGGTGTCGGTGACGCTGCCCGCGCGGCGCATGGCTTCAAACAGCATGCGGGTGCCGTCATAGAAGGCCGGGCTGAAGCCATTCATGGCATGCTTGTAGTTGGCGGCATACAGGTCGATGTAGGCCTTGGTCGAAGGTAGCTCGGGGTTGATGGGGGTGTGGACGAACATGCCTTCGGTATATTCCACACCGGCAACGTTGGCGATCTCCTGAGTGGCGGGGCCACCGGTACGGACAATCTTGCCCTCGAAGCCGATCTCTCGGGCCTGCTTCACAATCAGCCCCGCAGTGGTGGGCGAGTTGCCGTCAAGCTCAATGGTGTCGATGCCACGAGCAGTCATGCGCGTCAGCAAGGGCAGGAAGTCGACGCGGTCGCGTTCGAAGAATTCGGTTGCCGCCAGCTCGGCGCCTGCCTTACCGTATGCCTTTTTCAGGTCTTCTGCGATCTGGTGGCCGGTCTCATCATTGGGGAAGAGGGCACCCACCTTTTTCACGCCCTGGGTTTTCACGAGCCAATCTATCTGCGGCTGGGAAACCTCGGCGGTGGTGACGTTGGGGCGGAAGGTGAAAGGCTTGTCGGCCTGCAGGGCCTTGGACGTGAAACCCAGCGTGATCACGATGACTTCATTCTTCTCGGTGATCGGCTGAATGGCCAGTACCGGCGCCGAACCTACGGGACCGATGATGTATTTCACCTTGTCTTCGAAGACCAGGCGGTTGGCGACCGTGACGGCCTCATTGGCCTGGTATTTGTCGTCGTAAGCAACTACGCTGACCTTGTAGCGCTTGCCGCCGACTTCCAGTCCCCCCTCCTTGTTCACTTCCATGGCTGCCAGTTCAGCGGCATTCTTCATGCCCTGGCCCCACGCAGCGCCCGCGCCCGAGAGCGTGACCAGAGCGCCGATTTTCAGTTCCTCTGCCTCCTGAGCCTGCGCGCCAAACGGAAGAGCGACACAGAGCATTGCCGCAGCAATTTTCGTAAGTCTCATGATTTTCCTCGGGTGAAAGCGGCGCGTGGAACGCACCTTGTTGGTATGAAAGTCAAGGCTGTACTGACGACGTATCCTGCGCAGAATGGTTTTAATTGAGCGTGGCGCCCAGAAAACGATTGACCGCCAGACGCGCCTGCTCATCACAGGCACACG
>JAJUFI010000047.1 GCA_029263795.1 Alcaligenaceae bacterium | reverse complement strand
TGTCGACAATGGTCTGCATGTTGGAACCGCGACCAGAGATCAATACAACGAGTCGGCACACGCCGTTTTGAAAATTCACCACGATATTTCCTGAGTTAAGCTTCGCAAAATTGTAAACTCCCGCCTGTGAAAACGAGTTTCCACCTATATCGACGCCTCCCCCGCCGTGACACGCAACGCCCTAGCGCCGTGACCATCGGCAATTTTGATGGCGTTCATCTGGGCCATCAGGCCATTCTCGAGCGTGTGCGCGCCCACGCCGCCGCTCACGGCCTGGCGCCCACGGTCATGACCTTCGCCCCTCACCCGCGCGCGTTTTTCGCTGCCCGCGCAGGCAAGCCGGAACTTGCCCCTGCGCAGATCAGTACGGTTCGCGACAAAATCGAGCTTCTGCATCAGCACGGCATGACTCAGATCGTACTGACGCCGTTCAACCAGGCACTGGCCAGCATGAAACCGGAGGACTTCATCCGCAGTCTGCTCCTGGACGGCCTGAACACCGTCTGGCTGCTGGTGGGCGAAGACTTCCGCTACGGGCACAAGCGCAGTGGCGACATTGATCTGTTGCGCCGTATGGGGCGCCAGCATGGGTTCGAGGTCGAGACCCTATCTGATGTGCATGATGCTTCGGGCCTGCGAATTTCCAGCTCCGAACTGCGCCAGGCACTGGCCCATGCCGATCTGGAGCGCGCCCAGACACTGCTGGGGCGAGCCTACAGCATCACCGGTCACGTCGGCCATGGTCAGAAACTGGGTCGCAGCATCGGTTACCGTACCTTGAATCACCGGGTACCGGACAACTGTGCCCTGCGCAACGGCGTATATATCGTGCGGGTACATGGCCTGAGCGCGGACGGCCCGCTGCCTGGCGTCGCCAGTCTGGGGGTGCGTCCCACCGTCACGCAACGGGGGCGTCGTGTACTGGAAACGCACTTGCTGGACTGCGATGTCGACGCATACGGTAAACTCAGCTCTGTAGAATTCATCCGCTTCCTGCGGGACGAAGAAAAATTTCCGGACCTTCCCACATTGGTCGCCGCGATAGATGACGACGCGCGGCGCGCCCGAGATCATTTCGCCTTCCATGGACTATAGAAAAAGCCTCAACCTGCCCGAATCCCCTTTCCCCATGCGTGGCAATCTTGCCAAGCGCGAACCCGGCTGGGTAGCCGAGTGGGAAGAAAATAAGGTTTATGCAGCCATCAGGCAAGCGAGCAAGGGAAGGCCTAAGTTCGTCCTGCACGACGGCCCGCCCTACGCCAATGGCAATATTCACATTGGCCACGCCGTCAACAAGATTCTCAAGGACATCATCGTCAAGAGCCGCAACATGGCAGGCTTTGATGCCGTATATGTGCCCGGCTGGGACTGCCACGGCATGCCCATCGAGATTCAAATCGAGAAAAAATACGGCAAGAACCTGCCCGTGGCGGAAGTCCAGGCCAAGGCGCGAGCCTACGCCTACGAACAGATCGACAATCAGCGCCGGGAGTTCAAGCGGCTCGGGGTGCTGGGCGACTGGGAACGCCCCTACCTCACCATGAACTTCAGCAACGAGGCGGACGAGCTTCGTGCCCTGTCGACCATCATGCAGAAGGGCTTCGTGTTCCGTGGTCTGAAACCGGTGAACTGGTGCTTCGACTGCGGCTCCGCGTTGGCGGAAGCGGAAGTGGAATACGCCGACCGCAGCGACCCTTCCATCTACGTGGCCTTCCCCTTCAACGACCCGGCCCGCATCGCCGAAGTCTTCGGGCAGGCAACTGTGGAAGCTGGTGCGGTGGTCATCTGGACAACCACGCCATGGACAATACCCGCCAACCAGGCTCTCAACGTCCATCCCGAATTCGAGTACGCGCTGGTGCGTCTGAAAGAACCGCGCGAAACCGGCCCGCTACTCGTGCTGGCGAAAGACCGCGTCGAAGCCTGCCTGGAGGAATGGGGTTTGGAAGGCGAAACACTTGCTACGGTGACCGGTGACAAACTGGCCATGCTGGAATTCCGTCACCCGCTGTACGAAGCACATGAAGGTTATCAGCGCGTTTCCCCCATCTACTGCGGCGACTACGTGACTCTCGATTCCGGTACGGGAGTGGTCCATTCTGCCCCTGCCTACGGCGTGGAAGACTTCATCTCCTGCAAGGAGCACGGGCTGCCCGATGAGCACATCCTCAACCCGGTCAAGGGCGACGGCCATTACGCTGACAGCCTGCCACTGTTCGGCGGCCACTCCATCTGGAAGGCCAATCCGATCATCGTCGAAGCCCTCAAACTGGCAGGCACCCTGCTCAAGGTCGAAACGCTCAAGCACAGCTACATGCACTGCTGGCGTCACAAGACGCCGGTCATCTACCGCGCCACCAGCCAGTGGTTCGCCGGCATGGATCGCAAGCCCTCCGAAGGTGATGCCACCCTGCGTGAAATGGCACTCAAGGCTGTCGAAGACACCGCCTTCTACCCCGCCTGGGGCAAGGCACGTCTGCATGCCATGATCGCCAACCGTCCCGACTGGACACTTTCCCGCCAGCGCCAATGGGGTGTGCCCATGGCCTTCTTTGTGCACAAGGAAACTGGCGAACTACATCCGCGCACACCTGAACTCATGGAGCAGGTGGCACAGCGCATCGAGCAGCATGGCATCGAGGCCTGGCAATCGCTCGACCCGGCCGAACTGCTGGGTGACGAGGCGGATCAATACGAAAAGAACCGTGACACACTGGATGTCTGGTTCGATTCAGGCACCACCCATGCGACGGTACTGGGTGGCAAGGGGCACGTGGTCAAGGGTTCCCATGCCGAAGAACTGACATGGCCGGCCGACCTCTATCTTGAAGGGTCGGACCAGCATCGTGGTTGGTTCCATTCCTCCCTCCTGACCGGTTGCATGATGTACGGGCGCGCGCCCTACAAGGCTCTGCTCACCCATGGTTTCGTAGTGGACGGCCAAGGTCGCAAGATGAGCAAATCGGTAGGCAATGTGGTGGCCCCACAAAAGGTTTCCGATACGCTTGGCGCGGAAATTCTGCGCCTCTGGACGGCTGCCACGGACTACTCCGGTGAGCTGTCGATCTCCGACACCATTCTGGAACGTGTGGTTGAAAGCTACCGGCGTATCCGCAACACGCTTAAGTTCCTGCTTGGCAATGTCAGCGACTTCGATCCGCAGACTGATGCGGTTCCACTCGAACAAATGTTCGAGATTGACCGCTATGCCATGCTGATGAGCGACAAAATGCAGTCGGAAGTCCAAGCCTGGTACGAACGCTATGAATTCCACCCGGCGGTCGCACGTTTGCAAGTCTACTGCTCGGAAGATCTGGGCGCGTTCTACCTGGACGTCCTGAAGGACAGGCTTTACACCACGGGTGCCAAGAGCCTGGCGCGTCGTTCCGCCCAGACGGCACTCTGGCATATCACCAACGGCCTGCTCAAGTTGATGGCGCCCATTCTCTCCTTCACTGCCGAAGAAGCATGGAAGCATCTGCATGCCGCGTCACAGCCGCTGACGATTTTCACCGAGACTTATCACGTCTACCCCGAACAGGCAGACCGTGATGCGCTGGTCGAAAAATGGGCCCGGCTGCGCGAAATCCGCGCAGAGGCAATGCGCCGTATTGAAGAAGTCCGCTCAGCCGGTAAGGTCGGGTCTTCGCTCGCAGCCGAAATAGACATTCACGCAGGCGGCCGTGACCTAGAGTGGCTGCAGTCGCTGGGGGATGACCTGCGATTCGTCCTGATCGTCTCGCGCGCCACGGTGCATGCCGCCGCTGATGAATCGCTGCGCATCGAGGTCACTCCAACCGAGCAGCAGAAATGCGAACGTTGCTGGCATCACCGCAGCGATGTTGGGTCTAACCCGGACCACCCCACCATATGCGGCCGCTGCTCCGACAACCTGTTCGGTGACGGCGAAGAAAGGCACCATGCCTGAGCGCCCCACTGGCTCCCGGCCGTCCGGTTCGGATGCGCCGGGAGGAGCGGTGACGCAAGCGACACCGCTGGCGGCCGTTTCGCGCCGCCCTTTCGCAGGCTGGATGGCACTGGCCCAGATACTGGTCGTGCTGGACCAGATCAGCAAGATATGGTTCGACGCCAATCTCGATTACGGGCAACGTATGCCTGTCCTGCCCTTCTTCGACTTCACATTGGTCTACAACTCCGGTGCCGCCTTCAGCTTCCTGGCCGACAGTGAAGGCTGGCAGCGCTGGCTGTTCACCGCCATTGCCCTGATTGCGTCGGTCGTGATCATCCGCCTGCTCTGGCGGCATCCATCACAGAAAATTCTGTGCGCGGCTCTGGCTTGCATACTGGGCGGTGCACTGGGCAATGCCATAGACCGTGTACTGTACGGGCATGTGGTGGATTTTCTGCTTTTCTACTGGCAGGATTGGTATTTCCCTGCGTTCAACATTGCGGATGTGGCCATTACGCTGGGCGCCATCTTTCTACTGCTGGACGAAATTCTGCGCTGGCGTCGTGAGCGGCAGCGCAGACATTCATGAGACACATCATGCTTGAACTTGCCAATAAACGCATCGTGCTGGGCCTGACCGGGGGGATTGCCTGCTACAAAGTGGCGGAGTTTGTTCGTCGTGCCGGAGAGCAAGGCGCAACCATAGATGTCGTCATGACGCAGGCGGCCACCCAGTTCATCACGCCCGTCACCATGCAGGCGCTCTCCGGTCGCCCTGTCTACATCGACCCGTGGGATTCGAGGGTGCCCAACAACATGGCGCACATCAACCTCACACGCGGCGCCGACGCCATTCTCATTGCACCGGCCAGCACAGACTTTCTTGCCAAACTGGCACACGGTATGGCAGACGACCTGCTTTCCACCTTATGCGTGGCGCGCGGCAACTGCCCCTTGCTGGTTGCACCGGCCATGAATCGTGAAATGTGGCTGAACCCCGCCACCCAGCGCAATGTTGCATTGCTGCGCCAGGACGCTGTACAACTGCTCGGCCCTGCCGAGGGAGAGCAGGCCTGCGGCGAAGTTGGCAGCGGCCGCATGATAGAGCCGGACCAAATCCTGTCCGAGCTTGTGGCCTTCTTCCAGCCCAAAACGCTCGCCGGAAAGTGTGTGCTTATCACCGCCGGCCCCACTTCGGAACGCATTGATCCGGTACGCGTCATCACCAACCGCAGCTCCGGAAAGACAGGGTACGCCATTGCCCGTGCGGCGCGTGAAGCTGGCGCCAAGGTCATTCTCGTGAGTGGGCCCACCGCCCTACCCACCCCCTACGGTGTCACCCGCCTCAATGTGGAAAGCGCCCGCCAGATGCATGCAGCCGTCATGGACCATGCCCGCGACAGCGACATCTTCATATCGGTGGCTGCCGTGGCCGACTGGCATGTTGTAAACAGCAGTGATCAGAAGCTGAAAAAGACGGCTGGTGGCGGCGCCCCGCAACTCGAATTCGCTCCCAATCCAGACATTCTCGCTGAAGTGGCGGCGCTGGAAGGCGGCCCATGGTGTGTCGGTTTTGCAGCCGAAACTGAAAACCTGGATGAGTATGCCGAGGCCAAACGACGACGCAAGGGCGTTCCCTTGCTTGTCGGCAATCTGGCACACAAGGTCATGGACGCCGACATCACGGAACTCGTGCTGTTCGAAGATAGCGGTCGGTCCTCACTGACACCTCAACCGAAATTGCAGGCTGCTCGCGCCCTGGTGCAGGCGATCTCCCAGCGCCTGCCAAGATAAGACCTGACATGAGACACATTGCCCTGAAGATTCTTGACCCGCGAATGAATGACTACTTGCCCGCCTATGCCACGACCGGCTCGGCGGGCCTTGACCTGCGTGCCTGCATTGAAGCGCCCTTGACCTTGCAGCCGGGTGAAACCCGGCTCATCCCCACGGGGCTGGCCATGCATATTGCCGACCCCGCCTATGCGGCAATGATTCTTCCCCGCTCAGGGCTGGGTCATAAGCATGGCATAGTTCTAGGCAATCTGGTGGGCCTGATCGACTCCGATTACCAGGGCCCTCTGATGGTATCCGCATGGAACCGTGGCCAGGAAGCCTTCGTTCTGCAGCCCATGGAGCGTCTCGCCCAGATGGTCATCGTGCCCGTACAGCAGGTGGAATTCGAAATCGTGGACGAATTCCCGAACAGCGAACGCGGAGAAGGCGGTTTCGGAAGTACGGGTCGCAGCTGACCTCGTCTGTCGGTCTCGGCACGAGCCCGGCTGGGCATCCGACAGTTCATTCGCCGAGATAAGCCGCCCTCACTTTAGGGTCATCCAGCAATTCCTGTGATGGCCCTTCCAGGATCATCTGCCCGGATTCCATCACATAGCCGCGCTGGCTGACCTCCAGTGCCAGCCTGGCATTCTGCTCGATGAGCAGGATGGTGACGCCCTCGTCAGCAATGCCCTGGATAACTTCAAATATGCGCTCGACCATCAGGGGTGCCAGGCCCATAGACGGTTCGTCCAGCAGCAGCAGTTGGGGGCGCGACATCATCGCCCGGCCCATGGCAAGCATCTGCTGCTCCCCGCCGGAAAGTGTACCTGCCGACTGCTTCAACCTCTCCTTCAGGCGCGGGAAGAGTTCCAGCACATGGTCCATGTCCTTCCGGATGGCGTCAGCATCGTTGCGGCTGTATGCGCCCATAGCAAGATTCTCTTCGATGGTCAGCTGGCCGAAGATACCCCGGCCTTCCGGCACCATGACCAGACCCTGACGCACCAGCTGGTACGAAGGCGTACCCGCAATGGAGCGACTGTCGTAAACAATATCGCCGGACAAGCTGGGCACCAGCCCGCAGATTGCGCGCAAGGTCGTGCTCTTTCCAGCACCGTTGGCGCCAATAAGAGCAACCAGTTCCCCCTTGTTCACCCTGAGGTTCAGACCCCGCACGGCCCGAATACCGCCATAGGCGACATCGAGATTGCGCAGTTCAAGCAGAACAGCTGCTTCGTTTCCCACGACGGCTTCCCTGCTCATTGCCGCCCCTCCTCTGTCTCGCGCGCGGTCACGCCGGCACTCACGTCACCACCAGGCATGCCATGCACCGCAGGGTCAGTTGCCGCGCCCTTGCCGAGATAGGCTTCGATAACACGCGGGTCACGCTGGATGTCCGCCGGCTTACCCTCTGCAAGCACACGCCCGTACTCTAGCACCAGCACCCGATTGCACAGGCCCATGACCAGTTTCATGTCATGTTCGATCAGCAGAACCGTGACACCGTCATTGCGAATTTTCTCGATGAGTTGTCGCAATACCAGAGTTTCCGACGGGTTCATGCCTGCAGCCGGCTCGTCCAGGGCAAGCAGAACGGGTTCTGTGGCCAACGCGCGCGCGATTTCCAGCCGACGCTGATCACCATAGGAAAGGGAACGGGCAATATCGTTGGCACGGTCGGCAATGCCCACGTATTCCAGCAATTGATAAGCGCGCTCCTCGATGCCGCGTTCCTCCGCCATGGTGGCTCGGTTGCGCATGATGGCGCCCCATACACCTGCCCGCGTACGGACATGCCGGCCAATCATGACATTCTCAATGGCGGCCAGATTGGCAAATAGGCGGATATTCTGGAAGGTCCGCGCAATTCCCACTTGAGCTATTTCATGAGGTTTGAGACGTGTGAGCTGGTGCCCCATGAAGTTGGCAGTGCCCATCTCCGGCCTGTATAGGCTGGTCAGGCAGTTGAAAAGGGTTGTCTTGCCTGCACCATTGGGCCCGATGAGGCCGTAAATGTCGCCTTTGCATATGCCGAAGCTGACTTCCGAAAGTGCCTGCAGCCCGCCAAATCGCTTACTGAGCTTATTCACCACCAGCAGCAACTCGGGCATGTCGCCGGATTTCCGCGCTGAAATCACTGAGTTCATGCACCCTCCCTAGCAGAACGCAACTCGCGACGCCGCAAAGCAGATGGCCAGAGACCTTCCGGCCGGAAGATCATGACCAAGACCAGCGCAAAGCCGAACATCAGCATCCGTATGCCTTCCGGATCGAGCAGCACTTCGCCGAAAGCAGCTTGCTGCAAAGGCACAACTACCGCGCGCAGCATCTCTGGAAAGACGGACAGCAGCAGGGCCCCCAATATGACACCCGGTATGCTGCCCATGCCACCCAGCACTACCATGCACAGAACGAGTATGGATTCTGTGAGACTGAAACTCTCGGGGCTGACAAAGCCCTGCATCGACGCAAACAGGCAGCCGGCTATGCCGCCAAACGACGCACCCATGGTGAAGGCGAGCAGCTTGATGTTGCGTGTATTGATACCCATCGCCTTGGCGGCGACTTCGTCCTCACGAACTGCTTCCCAGGCCCGGCCAACCCGGGAATGCTGCAAGCGCGCGCAGATAACTATGGTGAGCAGGGTGAGAAAGAGCAGCAGGTAATAGTATTTTTCCGGGCCGGTGATGCGAAAGCCGAAAATTTCCTGTGTCCGGCCGAAGGCAAATTCCCCCACGCGGAAGGTATCGATGCGGTTGATGCCCTGCGGGCCGTTGGTGATATTCACCGGCGCGTCCAGATTGTTCATGAAGATGCGGACGATCTCCCCAAAGCCCAGGGTGACGATCGCCAGATAGTCACCGCGCAACTTGAGCGTGGGCGCCCCCAGCAACGCACCGGCAATGGCAGCCAGAACAAAACCTACCGGCATCACCACCCAGAACGGCAGATGCAGCCCGAAGTGCGGCGAAGCGAGCATGGCCCAGACGTAGGCACCCACCGCGTAAAACGCGATATAGCCGAGGTCGAGCAGGCCCGCGAACCCGACGACAATATTCAGGCCCAGAGCCAGCATGACGTAGACCAGGGCGAAATTCATCGTGCGGACCCAGCCCTGCCCCGCCATTCCCAGCAGAAAAGGCAGCACGGCCAGGACGATGCCGCACAAAGATATTCCAAGCCATACCTTGAGCGGTACCGGAGCTCGCCGGTGAGCATGCTCGTTGGACATCATGCCCGGTCTCCTACACGTTCGCCCAGAAGGCCGGAAGGCCTGAACACCAGTACCAGGATGAGGACAATGAAGGAAAAGACATCTTGGTAATTGCTGCCGAAGAAACCATTGGTAAGGTCACCAATGTAACCAGCTCCCAGAGATTCAATAATGCCCAGCAGGAGACCACCGAGCATCGCACCCGCCAGATTGCCGATGCCGCCCAACACCGCCGCCGTGAATGCCTTCAGGCCCAAGATGAAGCCCATCGTATACTGAGCCACCCCATAGTAGGCGGCCACCATTACCCCAGCCACCGCTGCAAGCAACGAACCAATGACGAAGGCTGCGGAAATGACGGTATTGATGTTGACCCCCATCAGGCCTGCCACCTCACGATTCTGTGCGGTGGCCCGCATGGCCGTCCCCAAGCGTGTCCGGTGCACCAGCAGTGTCAGGCCCGACATGATGGCCGCAGCCGCGACGATGATGATGATCTGCAAGATACTTATGCGCGCATCACCAATGCTGAAGACACGCGCTTCGATAATATGGGGGAAGCTGAGATAATTGCGCCCCCAAACCATCATGGCCACGTTCTGAATGA
The DNA here is from genome assembly GCA_029263795.1 of Alcaligenaceae bacterium. Classification (GTDB taxonomy): domain Bacteria; phylum Pseudomonadota; class Gammaproteobacteria; order Burkholderiales; family Burkholderiaceae_B; genus Yanghanlia. The sequence goes on along the minus strand of JAJUFI010000047.1, from coordinate 7,884 downwards.
TGATGGAGATGCCGATCGCCGTAATCAGGGCAGCCAGGCGCGGTGCACGCCGCAATGGCCGGTAAGCGAAGCGTTCGGCCGTCCAGCCCAGGGCCATGCAGACCGGCATGGCAAGCAACAGTGCGCTGCCCACCGCCACCCAGGCGGACACACCTGTGGGATCTGCACCCACTAAGGCAAGCACGATGGAGGTGGCAACCATGGCGCCGACCATAACAACATCACCGTGAGCGAAGTTGATCAGGCCGATGATGCCGTACACCATGGTGTAGCCGAGGGCCACCAGGGCGTAGACGCTTCCAACCGTCACGCCGTTGATCAATTGCTGAAGCAGTATGTCCATGGCCCGATCACATTAATGCAGAGTTTGAAACCAGCGCCGGGCGACTCACAGCCGCCCGGGCGCGGACGCGACATCAGTTCGCGTTGCTGACCATGGTCTTAATCATTTCCCACTTGCCGCCCTTCACCTGATAAATGGTGACGGAGATTTCCTTGAGGTCGCCTTTCTCATCGTATGCAATGCTCTCGCTGGTCGCACCAGAGCGCTGCAGGGACCGGAGCTTGGGCAGGTAATCAGCCGGCTTAGAGGAACCGGCTTCCTTCATGGCAGTAATCATGTTCCAGGCACCGTCGTAGGCGTAGGGAGCGTAGACCCCAGGGCTCTTGTTGAAGCGCTTCTTGTAGGCCTCTTCGAACTTGGTGCCGGCCGCCATTTGTTGCAGGGGCACACCGGCCAGCGAAGCGTAGGTACCTTCGGAGTCTTCACCCGCAAGCTTGAGGAAGGTATCACTGCGGGTCATTTCACCAGACATCAGGGGTGCCTTGATTCCCAGACGCACCATCTGACGCCGCATCGGCCCAGATTGCGCATCCAGCCCCCCGAAGAAGATCACATCGGGGTTCTTGCTGCGAATATTGGTCAGAATAGCGGTGAAATCATTGGCCTTGTCGGTGGTGTATTCACGTGCCACGATCTTGCCGCCGTGAACTTCCACAGCCTTGGCCACCTGGTCGGCCAGGCCCTGGCCATAGGCAGTGCGATCATCAATCAGGGCAACCGTCTTGGCGCCGAGATCCTTGACAATGAATTCTCCCGCCGCCGCACCCTGCTGCGTGTCGCTGGTCATCATGCGGAAGGTGGTGTCAAAACCTTGTGCCGTGTATTCCGGGGAGGTGGCCATGGCAATTTGCGGCAACCCCTCGCCGTTATATACGCTGGATGCTGGAATGGTGGTGCCGGAGTTGAAGTGCCCGAGTATCCCCTGGACCCCTTCATCGACAATCTGCTGCGCCACCTGCACGGCTGTACGCGGGTCGGCCTGGTCGTCCTTGCTGATGAGCGCAAAACGTGCGGTCTTGCCGTTGAGCTGGATCTTCTGCGCGTTGGCTTCTTCCAGTGCCAAGGTAAGGCCGTTGCGCATGTCCTCGCCGTAATGCGATTGCGGCCCCGTCAGAGGAGCCGCAAAACCGAGTTTCACCACCTGTTCTGCCGCTGCCGGCGCAGAAGCAAATACTGCCAGGGTGGCCGCTGTCGCGGCCAGCATTTTGAATCCCTTACCCAGTTGCATGATGATCTCCGTGTGCTGATGTTCTGGTGTGCAGACGAAACTGCCCGAATAGCACCAGCATTACAACAGAGGATGTGCGCACCACTAATCGGTTGTAACCCTAGGCAGTACGCGCACAACCGCGGAATTGAAGTGCGGCGTCGGATGCGGAAGATGGCTGATTGGCGGCACTCACCTGGGACCCCGAACCGGTGTCGGATGGCGCTTGCCAGCTTGATGGCGTACGCGTGTTGCTGTTCGTGCCACCTCGGGAGAGCTGTGAACGATTGTCGTACTTCCCTGCAATGGTGTTGGCAATGGCAGCGGAGAGAAGATCCAGCGCTCGCCGGTGACCGGCCACCAAATTGGACATGCCTTCATCCACGGCGACACGTACCTGGGCCGAGCATACCCGGGCTGGTACGGCGGGTTTTAAGCCCCGGGGCACCAGGCGCCACACCACCTCTTGCCGTACCTCCTGGCCGTACAGGGAGTCGAAGCGTTGCACGTCCACATAGATGTTCCAGACTGGCGCTCCGTCCAATTTCGCAGTGCCCACTTCCAGCACATTCAGCTGTTGCGATAAAGACGCGGACAGCGCATCACGGATCTGAGCCTCCAGCGGCCCCGACCACAATGCGGCGCTCAAGGGAATGACCTGCGATGAATCAGGGCTGGCTACCACGATCTGCGGACGTGAGAGCTCTTGTGGAATGAGAACGGGTTGAACGCTGATCACGTAATCAGTATTCGCGGCGCTCACCGGGTCGTGCGCGGCGATGGCAGGCGCCTGCAGGGAATAATATTGAGGCGCGGTGCCTGCACACCCCGCCAGCAGAGCCAGCGCGCCTATCATAAAGAACTTCATGGTGTCACCTCGAAACGGTCGCGTGGAGTGCCACGCAGCAGAGATCCGGGCTGAGCCTGAAGGTGGTCCGCCAAGGCCCGCAGGGCACGTGCCGCTGCGCTCAGTTCGCGCATGGTCCCCTCAAGCCCACCGGTCACACTGGAGCCGTCCTCGACGAATTTATCAACCGCCCCCAAGGTCTTGCGCACGGATCGAAGCGTGGTGGCCAATTCTGGGGTTAGCTTTCCATTCACCCCGTTCAAGGTGTTCGTCACACTCTGCAGAGTATTCCGCAGATCCTGCACCAGTTCTTCGATGGGTAAAGCGTCAATCTTGCTGACGATGCTGCCCAACTGCTGTTGAAGGCGGTCGAAATCTCCGCTGATGGTGGGCAGGACGGGAGGATACTGAGTTCCGTCAAACTCTACCGGCTTCTCATTGCGGAAGAAATCCAGTGCCACGTATTGCTGACCCGTCAGCAGGTTGGAAGCTCGCATCTGGGCCCGCAAGCCACGCGCCACCATGCCCTCAAGCATGCGGGCACGCGCAATATGGGGATCCTTATCCAGTTCCCGCATACGTTCGTAAACGGGCCCGAAACGCAGCGGATAGATACGGGCCTGGACCAGGGCGAAGAACTGTCTGTTCTCGCGATCGAAGGCCATGTCGATATCCACGATTTCCCCGAGTTCCAGACCCCGGAAATCGACAGGTGCGCCAACCTTCAGGCCGCGCACGGACTGATTGAAATGGAATTCCAGCAGCATTGGCTCGCCGTCCGGGTCTGCCATGGCCTGCTGCCGATTGTGATGAAGCTTGAATACGGCGTTGGGCCGCGCCGGGTCGGTGTCAAACTCGCTTGCCTGCGCAAATGCAACGCCGCCTGCAAGAATCGAGGTCAGCGAGCCTGTCTGCACCGAAAGACCATCGGCATCGAGCGAGACATTGACTCCGCTGGCATTCCAGAAACGGGCATCCGCTGTCACGTACCGGTCGTATGGTGCGTCCACAAAGATCTGGACGTTGACTGCTGTGCCGTTGTCGTTGAGGTTGTAGCCTATGACCTGGCCCACCTGTATGCGCCGGAAGTAAACCGGAGAGCCTATGTCGAGCCAGCTGAGATCCTCAGCCTGTAGGGTGAAACGGGTACCCGGGCGCTCTGCACTAATCTCGGGCGGGCTCTCGAGGCCCTCGAATTCATATACGGCATCACTGCTCTCTTCCGATGCTGACGCAGTGTCGACCGCAATGTGTACGCCCGAAAGCAGTGTCCCCAGCCCAGAAATACCACTGAGGCCCAGCCGTGGGCGGACCACCCAGAAACGCGAACCCTTGCGGGTTATGTATTCCGCGCCATCACGATTCAGCTGTGCGGTGACCAGAACTTTGCCGCGCGCGTGATCCACCTTCACCTCGGTGACCGTCCCCACGACGACGTCCTTGTAGCGCACCCTGGTCTGGCCCGCTTCAATTCCTTCGGCCGATTCGAACGCAATGACCACGGAAGGGCCGACCGCCATCCAGTCTCTGGCAAGAAGCCCACCACCCACCAGCACCGCTAGGAGCGGAACCAGCCATATCCATGAAAAACGCTGCTCTTTGCGGGGCCTGACCTCAGGAAGCGGGCGCGCCCCCGGATCGGCCCGCTCTTTCCCTGCCACGTTGTTCTGTTCTTGGTTCTTATCGTTCATCAGTCACATCCGACGGGATACGCGGCCGTCGGTCCCAGCCGGTTCGGGGATCATAGCTCATGGCAGCCAGCATCGTGAAAATGACGACCGCGCCGAAGCTTGCTGCCGCCGGGCCGGCAATGATTTGCGAAACACCCGGGAAGTTTGCCATCGCCGCCATGAGCACGACCACAAAGACGTCCAGCATCGACCACTGGCCGATATATTCCACCAACTCGTACAACCGTGTTCGCTGGCGCTGTGAGCGAACGCCGTGCCAGCGCCTGATGCACATGAGCAGTGTGAGGGCGGCGAGCTTTGTAATGGGAACCACCACGCTCGCCACAAAGACAATGATTGCGAGGTCCCAGGACCCCAGCCGCCACAGTTCGATCACGCCACCCACAATCGTATGTTGGCTGCTGCCCAGCAGGCTGCGTATCTCCATCATGGGCAACACATTGGCGGGAATGTAAATGACCGCAGCGGCAATGAGCAGAGCCCAGACGCGTGTGCTTGTTTGTTCGTGCCGCTTGTGCACGGTAATGCCACAGCGCCGGCAGGGGGCCGGGCCGAGCTCTGCGTACCAAGGCTGGACATAACCGCAGGCATGGCAGGCGGCCAGCTCATGTGGCGGACGCCCGTCATCTTGACTGGCGTCTACCAACCCGCCCTCCTGCGCATATTGCCAAAGCCGTTGGGTATCGAAGCGGCTTAGGGCGGTCATCATGAAAGTGAGTACAGCAAATGCCCACACACCCGGACCAGGCTCCAGGTTCGCCAGGCCGGCGAACTTCACCATGGCCACGATGATGCCGAGCATCAGGACGGGCACCATGCTCCAGGGCCCCACGAAATAATAAATACGCATAGCTGCGCGGAAATCAGGAGGCAGTTCCCCGCGTTTGAGACACCCCAGTGCCCAAAACAGGAAACAGAGCTGAGTCAGGGGAAACCAGAACCCCATCAGCCCGGTCATGGCGGAAAGAATGTACTGCCCGCCTGCCCAGGTGTCCCACAAGGCACCGATGAAATTGGTGCTCACCACCTTGCCGAGCATCGTCAACTGTACAAGTGGGAAGAGATTGGCGATGGCGAAGACCACCAGTGCCGTGGCTGTGAACGCCGACCAGAAATTGATGGAGAACCTGCTGCGCCGCAAGAGTACATAACCGCAGCAGCTGCACAGCGCCATGCCCCCTGGCTCAACTGCCACATCGGCATGCATGGTGTCGCAATGTTTGCAAGCAATGAGGCCCCGGTGCAACGCCGGGGCCTCGCCAGTTGAATCGTCGGCGTGTGCGTGGGCAGACGCTCCGCCGGCGTTTGCGTACACGGGCGCACCATGGTGCGCCCGGCCAAACTCAACTACGGGTGTCGTGCCCGCGCCCTGCCCGGACACCGACATCAATCAACCAGTTCGGGTTCCGGCCGCGAGGGTCGCGGGTTCTGACCCTGGCCGTCATCCTTACCATTTTCAGGGAAGCTCAGGCTGACCTTGCCTTCTTCATCCAGGCCGACTTCCACCTGCCCGCCGTCCACCAATTTACCGAACAAGAGCTCGTCTGCCAGGGCCCGACGGATGGTGTCCTGAATCAGACGCTGCATCGGACGGGCCCCCATGGCCGGATCGAAGCCTTCCTTGGCCAAGTGTTCGCGCAGTGCATCCGTGAAGGTAACTTCGACCCGCTTTTCGTGCAACTGGTTTTCCAGCTGCAGCAGGAATTTGTCCACCACCCTGAGGATGATGTCACGCGAAAGCGGAGTGAAGCCGATGATGGCATCCAGCCGGTTACGGAACTCGGGCGTGAACATGCGCTTGATCTCACCCATTTCATCACCAGCGGTGCTGGGCGCAGCAAAGCCGATGGTGTTGCGGTTCAGCGCCTGCGCACCCGCATTAGTGGTCATGATGAGAATCACGTTGCGGAAGTCCGCCTTCCTGCCATTGTTGTCGGTCAGGGTACCGTGATCCATGACCTGCAGCAGGATGTTGTAGACGTCCGGGTGTGCCTTCTCGATTTCGTCGAGAAGCAGAACGCAATGCGGTTGCTTGGAAACGGCTTCAGTCAGCAAGCCACCCTGGTCGAAACCCACATAGCCTGGAGGCGCGCCGATCAGGCGGGACACCGTGTGCCGCTCCATGTATTCCGACATATCAAAGCGCAACAGCTCGACCCCGAGGACGAAAGCCAGCTGCTTGGCTACCTCTGTCTTGCCCACCCCGGTGGGGCCGGAGAACAGGAAGGAGCCAATGGGTTTGTCGGGTTTCCCAAGACCGGAACGCGCCATCTTGATGGCAGCTGCGAGCGCTTCGATGGCGGCGTCCTGACCGAAGACGACGGTCTTGAGGTCACGTTCCAGGGTTGCCAGCTTGTTGCGATCGTCAGTGGACACGCTTTGCGGCGGAATGCGCGCAATTTTGGCCACAGTGGCCTGAACCTCTGCTTTGCCAATCAGCTTTTTACGGCGCGACGCCGGCAGCAACCGCTGTGCAGCACCTGCTTCATCAATGACGTCAATGGCCTTGTCCGGCAGGAAACGGTCATTGATGTGGCGCGCTGCCAGTTGCGCGGCCGCAGTCAGGGCAGCGGACGAGTAGCGTACACCGTGGTGGGCCTCGAAATGACTCTTCAGGCCCCGCAGAATCTGGATAGTCTGTTCAACCGTAGGTTCAACGACATCCACCTTCTGGAAACGCCGCGACAGGGCATGATCTTTCTCAAAGATGCCGCGGTACTCGTTGTAGGTGGTGGCGCCCATGCATTTGAGCTGTCCGGAAGAAAGGGCCGGCTTGAGCAAATTGGATGCATCCAGCGTACCACCCGAAGCGGAACCTGCTCCGATGAGAGTGTGGATTTCATCAATGAACAGAATCGCGTTGGAGTTGTCTTTCAGGCACTTGAGCACCGCCTTCAGGCGCTGTTCAAAATCGCCCCGATACTTGGTGCCCGCCAGCAATGCCCCCATGTCCAGGGCAAAGACCTGGGCATCAGCAAGAATTTCAGGCACGTCGCCACGGGTGATGCGCCAGGCCAGGCCCTCGGCGATGGCAGTCTTGCCCACGCCGGCCTCGCCCACCAGCAAAGGGTTGTTCTTGCGACGGCGGCACAGTACCTGAATGACCCGCTCGACCTCGTGTTCGCGACCGATAAGCGGGTCTATCCGCCCCTGACGCGCTTCGGCGTTGAGATCTGTGGCGTACAGTTCCAACGGAGATTTCTGCTGATCGGATTTGGCTTCTTCCACTTGAGGTGCCTTCGGCTGTTCAACGGGCGGCTCTTCGGGAGTCTTGGTAATGCCGTGAGACAGATAGTTCACGACATCAAGACGGGTGACGCCCTGTTGCTGCAAGAAATAGACCGCGTGGGAATCCTTCTCACCATACATGGCGACCAGGACATTGGCCCCCGTAACCATGTTCTTGTTGGAATTGCCCGAGGAGACATGCATGATCGCCCGCTGTATGACCCTTTGAAAACCCAGGGTGGGCTGTGTGTCCACATCTTCATCACCCGGAAAAACGGGTGTGTTTTCAGCGATGAACTTGCGGAGATCCTGGCGTAAGGCTTCGATGTTTGCCGAGCACGCGCGCAATACTTCCGCAGCGGCGGCATTGTCCAACAGGGAAAGCAGCAAGTGCTCTACGGTAATAAATTCATGTCGCGCCGTGCGAGCCTCGACAAAGGCCATGTGCAGGCTGACTTCAAGTTCTTCGGAGATCACGCTACCTCCATTTCATACGTGGAGCGGGACAAACAAATTCGACAAATCCCTGTTCTTATTCTATGACTAAATCGAGCTTGCGTATCGCCTG
>JAJUFI010000085.1 GCA_029263795.1 Alcaligenaceae bacterium | reverse complement strand
ACTCGTTCTTGATCTCGGCTTCGTTGACGCCAAGTTGTTCAGCGACGATCTTCTTGACGCGCTGTTCGATGCTTTCCATGCAGATCTCCAAGTTGGGAAAATTCCCGCGAATTATAGCCAAACAACTCTGTTCAATGGGTGTTGGCTGTGACAAAAAACAGTTGGGGCGATTCTACCCTACCCCAACCCCTGAATCACTCTCAATTACATATACATGCCGCCGTTCACATGCAGCGTAGTACCTGTAATGTAATCGGCTTGTGAACCGGCAAGAAATGCAACGGCATTGGCAATGTCGGACGGCGAGCCCATGCGGCCCAGGGGAATCTGAGACAGAATGGCCGATGTCTGGTTCTCATCCAGTGCACGGGTCATGTCGGTCTCGATGAAGCCGGGTGCCACGCAATTGACAGTGATGCCCCGGCTGCCCAGTTCGCGAGCCAGGGAGCGGCTCATCCCGGCCACACCCGCCTTGGCGGCCGCATAATTGGCCTGACCGGGGTTGCCGCTCGAGCCAATCACGGACGTAATGTTGATGATGCGCCCCCAGCGAGCCTTCATCATGGGCCGGATTACGGCGCGCGAAAGACGGAACACAGACGACAGGTTAGTGTCGATCACGGCCTGCCAGTCGTCGTCCTTGAGGCGCATGGCAAGGTTGTCACGGGTGATTCCGGCGTTATTCACCAAAATGTGCGGCCCACCTTCCTGCTTTCCCACCTCGGCGATGAGCGCCTCGCACGCTGCGGCATCGTTGACGTCGAGCACGACGCCACGACCGCCCAGCGGGCGCAGGTATTCGTTAATGCCGGCGGCTCCTGATTCGGACGTGGCGGTACCAACCACCACGGCACCCCGCGCAGCCAGTTCCTGCGCGATAGCCTTGCCAATGCCGCGTGTCGCACCGGTGACCAGCGCAACTTTGCCCTGCAATTCCTTTTCCTGCATGACTATCACCCCTGGAGTTGTTCGAGAGCCGCCTGCATGGATGCAGGGTCGGTAATGGCCAAGCCGACGATATCCTTGTCAATGCGCTTGGTCAGGCCGTTGAGCACCTTGCCGGGACCACACTCGACGACGTGTGTGATGCCCTGTGCCTTCATGGCCCGGATGGTTTCCACCCAGCGGACCGGATGCCAGGCCTGGCGCACCAGTGCGGCCTTGATGGCGGCTGGCTCGGATACGACGGACACATCCACATTATTGATCACGGGAACCGAGGGTGCGCTGATCACCACACCATCAAGTGCTGCCTGCAATACGTCTGCAGCGGGCTTCAAAAGGCTGGAATGGAAAGGTGCGGAAACAGGCAGCAGGAGCGCACGTTTAGCACCCTTCGCCTTGGCCAGTTCACAGGCGCGCTCAACTGCTGCCTTGTGACCGGCGATGACGACCTGTGCGGGTGCATTGAAATTCACGGCTTCAACAGTTTCCGACTGCGCCGCCTGAGCGCAGACTTCGCGCACATCGTCGTCGGACAGACCGAGCACGGCGGCCATGGCGCCCGTACCAACTGGGACGGCTGCCTGCATGGCGTCCGCCCGCACACGTACCACGCGCACCGCGTCTTCCAGCTTCAGCGCACCGGCTGCCGTCAGGGCGGAGTATTCACCCAGGCTGTGCCCTGCCATGATGGCGGGCTCAGCACCACCGGCTTCACGCCAGGCAGCATAGGTGGCCACGGCGGCCGCAAGCATGACGGGCTGGGTGTTGGTGGTGAGGTTGAGATCTTCGGCAGGGCCGGTGGCTATCAGGGCAGCGAGATCCTGTCCCAGCGCTGCGGAGGCCTGCTCCAGTGTGCGCGACACGGCGGAATTGCCTGCCCACGCATCGAGCATGCCTACCGACTGCGACCCCTGCCCGGGAAACACGAATGCAATTTTCATGGATTATTCTTTCTGGATTGGAACGGAAGCCGCGCACGGCAAGAAATCCGGTAGCCGGCTACATGCGAGCCAGCACCGAACCCCAGGTGAAGCCGCCGCCCACGCCCTGCATCAGCACAAGCTGACCCGGCCGGATGCGACCGTCACGCCGGGCGGCATCCAGGGCGAGCGGGACGCTGGCTGCTGAAGTGTTCGCGTGTTTGTCGACTGTCACCACAACCTTTTCCTCGGGAAGGCCGAGCTTGCGACCAAGAAAATTGATGATGCGTACATTGGCCTGATGCGGAACGAACCAGTCGATATCCGCCAGCGGCACACCAGCACGTTCGCAAACAGCCTGTGCGGAACTGGCCAGCGAAGTGACGGCCATTTTGAACACCGCCTGACCGTCCATGCGGAGGAACGGGTCACCCGTGACCTGGCCGCCCACCACATTGCCAGCGGCATGGAGGATTTTCATCTGGCTGCCATCGGCATTGAGCTGGGCTTCAATGATGCCGGGCTCTTCTGCTGCGCGCAGAACCACTGCGCCGGCGCCGTCACCGAACAGCACACAGGTGCTGCGGTCGTTCCAATCGAGAATGCTGGAAAACACTTCGGCACCGATGACCAGTGCCGTACGTGCTCGGCCCGCGCGGATGAAGGAATCGGCGGTGGTCAGTGCATACACGAAACCGCTACACACAGCCTGCACGTCGAACGCTGCCGCGCCTTTGTTGCCCAACTGGGCCTGCACCAGGCAGGCAGTGCTTGGGAAGATGTAATCGGGGGTGGAGGTGGCAAGTATGATGAGATCGAGCTCACCGGCGCTGACCCCGGCGTCTGCAAGCGCAGCCTGCGCCGCTCGGGTGGCCAGCTGGCTGGTAGTGACACCTGCGTCGGCAATATGTCGCTGCCGGATGCCGGTGCGTTCCGTGATCCAGGTGTCGGATGTTTCGATCTGCCGTGTCGCCAGCTCGGCCGCCAACTCATCGTTGGATACAACGCGAGGCGGCAGATAGCCGCCCGACCCGATTATCTTGGCATAAGACATAAATGTGCTTCCAGGCTCCGCTTGAGTGCTGCGGAGCACTAGGCGGGGGTTTGGTCCGATGAGCCCACGGCGGCTTCCTGCAGGCTGACACGCAGATGCGCAATGGCTTCTGTGGTTCTGGCCAGCAGACCCCTGTGGACCGCTTCATGCGTACGCTGCAGGGCGTAGCCGAAGGCAAACGCGTCGGCGGAACCGTGGCTTTTTACAACAACACCACGCAGCCCCAGCAGTGCCGCGCCATTATAGCGACGATTGTCGACCTTATCGCGCAGGCGATTCAAGACCGGACGGGCAATTATCCCGGCGCCCATGGAGAGAATGTCGCGAGTGAATTCGGCCCGCATCATGGAGGCGACCATGCGGGCGACACCTTCAATGGACTTGAGCACCACATTGCCGACGAAGCCGTCGCAAACGATGACGTCCACCGTACCCTTGCAGATGTCGTCGCCTTCGACATTGCCGTGAAAGTTCAACCCGCTTTTGCGGAGAAGTTCCGCGGCCTGCTTGACGACTTCATTGCCCTTGATGACTTCTTCACCAATGTTCAGCAAGCCTACCGTGGGTTGCTTGCGCCGATCGAGCGCCCCAACCAGGGCAGTGCCCATGATGGCAAACTGCAGCAGGTGTTCGGCGGTGCAATCAACATTGGCGCCAAGATCGAGCACCGTGGTGGCGCCGCCCTTGACATTGGGAATGGAGGTGGAGATGGCTGGACGGTCAATGCCGTCTAGTGTCTTGAGCAGATAGCGAGACACAGCCATTAGTGCGCCGGTATTTCCGGCAGACACGCAGGCGTCGGCCCGGCCGTCCTTGACGGCCTGGATCGCGACGCGCATGGATGAGTCCTTCTTTCGCCGCAGCGCAATTTCAACGGTATCGTCCATGAGGACGATTTCAGAAGCCGGCAGGATTTCATACCAGCCGGCGTTATCCCGGACGCCTTCCTTCTGCAGCGCCTGCGAAATCGATTCAGCGTTCCCGGACAACAAAAAATAGGTGTCCGGATGCGTTTTCGCAAACCGCACAACTGCTGGGATGGTGGTCGGCAAGCCGTGATCACCGCCCATGCAATCAACTGCCAGGCGTATGGGTGACGAAGACATCAGGGGAGATCCCGCCCGCTACTGTGTTGCGCTGGTGCTGGAGCGATTACTCGTCGTTCTTGGTCTTCAGGACCTTGCGACCACGGTAGAAACCGTTGGGGCTGATGTGGTGACGCAGGTGCAGTTCGCCAGTGGTCGGCTCAATTGCGGTGGGAGGGGTGGTCAGAGCGTCGTGCGAACGGTGCATGCCGCGCTTGGACGGACTCTTCTTGTTTTGCTGAACGGCCATGATGGACTCCTGTTAGATCAATCTTTCTTTAGCTTCGCCAGCACCGCAAAAGGCGATGGGCGACCGGTATCTCCACCCTCGGAGCTGTCAAGTTCCTTGGGCAGCGACGGACAAACCTCGTGCTTGGGCACATAGGGCAGTGCAAGGATGAGCTCGTCCTCTACTAGCGACAGCACGTCGAAAAACGACGACCCCAGCACCTGATCCAGTGCGTCCGGATCATCCTCTCCAGTTTCTTCAGCTTCAATTTCGGCCTCGGTCTCAACCAGCTGCAGGCGGGTTTCCACATGCAGCGGCAGCTCGAATTCGGAAAGACAGCGCTGGCATACCAAACGTACGGTGGCATCGGCCCGCAGCGTGATGAAGCGCCGCTGCAGGGAATCAGTCTGGCCGACAAGCGACCATTGCACAAGGGATTCCGCCTGAGCGGGAAGGCCGTCGAGCAAACGCGAAAACGAAGCCAACGTTGCTTCGCCTGACTGCTCGTGCCCCAACCGGGCCAGTTCCCAAGTATCAACCGTGCTAACCATATGCTGTTGCCACGCTTTGCCTAAAGGTTCAGGGGCCTGCTAAAAGGAAGGCTTACCCTGCAATAGGCGCTAGCTTTCTGATTGGCCAAAGGCTTAAAGCACAAAGAAAACGTAGGATAATAGCTGTTTGCTGCGCCTGCAGTCAATTCTTTCCTAGTTTCCCCAACCATGCGTCTCATTCTAGCCTCAAGCTCACCGTACCGGCAGGAAATGCTCAAGCGACTGGGCCTGCCCTTCACCGCCATTGCACCCGCCGTCGACGAAAGCCCGCTACCGGGCGAGTCACCCATCGAGCTGGCGCTACGTTTGTCTCGAGCCAAGGCCGCGACAGTGGCTGCGCACCACCCGGGAGCTGTGGTGATCGGTTCAGACCAGGTCGCCTGCTTTGATGACATTGCCATTGGCAAGCCAGGCAACCATGAACGTGCCTTCGCGCAATTACGTATGCTCAGTGGCCGCAGTGTCCAATTCCATAGTGCCCTGTGTGTCACCAACGGGCAACGGGAAATTACGGAAGACGTCGTCACCCTGTGCCGCTTCCGTGAGCTGACCGATGAGGAAATACAGCATTATCTTGCGAGCGAGCGCCCCTACGATACTGCCGGCAGCGCAAAGGCGGAAGGCCTTGGCATTGCCCTGATGGACTCCATTCAATCGGATGACCCAACCGCCATCATCGGCCTGCCCCTCATTGCCCTGGTGCGCATGCTGCGCAATTTCGGCATCAACCCCCTGCTCGGCAACCATGGAGTATCCGCATGACTACGGGCACATTGCATCTGATTCCTGTAGGCCTGGGCGAAGCGCCTCCTTCCCTTTGGCTGCCGCCTGATGTCCAGCAGCTTGCCGGCCGGCTGGAAACTTACATCGCCGAGAATGCCAAGACAGCCCGAGCGTTTCTGAAGCAGGTGGGCACTATACGCCCCCTGCAGGAAATCACCATCCACACGCTGAGCAAGGACACCAAGGAGCAGGAGATCCGCCAGTGGCTGGCACCCTTGCGCGGTGGGGCGGAAATCGGCCTGGTTTCTGAAGCCGGCTGCCCGGCCGTTGCCGACCCGGGCGCCAGGGTGGCGGCCGTAGCCCATGCCATGGGGGTGCGCGTGGCTCCCTGGGTTGGGCCTTCCTCGCTACTGCTGGGCCTGATGGCAAGCGGGCTGGAGGGCCAGCGCTTCGCCTTCCACGGTTATGCGCCAGTGCGCCCGGATGAACGCAACCGCAGCCTGAAGGCATGGGAAGCAGCCTCCCGGCAACACTCCCAGACTCAGCTTTTCATCGAAACGCCTTATCGGAACGAAGCCATGTTCCAGAGCCTGTTGCAAACCCTCAAGGGTGACACCCGCCTTTGCATTGCGCGCTCGCTCACTACGCCCGATGAATGGATAAGAACCCGCAGCATCGCCGAATGGAAGCAATCCCCGGCGCCCGATCTGGCCCGCAAACCAACTCTATTTCTTTTCCTGGCCACACGGTGAGCACGTCCACCCCCGCGCAGCCCATGACTCGTGGCGGGCGTCGGGCCGCTTTGCCGTTCTTCTTTGTGGCGCAGCTGATGTGCAGCTTGCGCCGACCTGCATTCGCGTTGGCGGCACTTGGGCTGGTCGCCGGTTGCGCTGCCCCCGGCCCCCAGAGCCTGGAAATAGACCGCAGCATCCAGGCTGTCAGTCAGAGCAGCCGGGTGTCGGAACTCATTCTGCACTACACCGTGTCCGACACGCCGAGGTCCCTGGATATTCTCTCGAAGCGAAACGTCAGCAGCCATTATCTGGTCACGGACGAAACCCCGCCCCGCGTCTATCAGCTGGTTGATGAAAGCCGCCGCGCCTGGCACGCTGGCGAAAGTGAGTGGTATGGCCGGACGTCATTGAATGCCTCATCCATTGGTGTGGAGATCGTCAACCGCGGCCCGGTCGATCAAGGCTGGGAACCGTATTCCGAGCAGCAGATAGACATCCTCGTACGCCTGCTCCGCGACATCATCGCCCGCCACCAGATCCTCGCCCGCAATGTGGTCGGCCATAGCGACGTTGCGCCGCAGCGCAAACAGGACCCAGGCCCCGCCTTCCCATGGAAACGGCTGGCAGAGGCAGGAGTCGGCCGCTGGTACGACGAAGCCAAGGCAACGCAACTCACCAGGGAATATCTGCGCAAAGGGTTACCGCCGGCTTCAGTCATCCAGCAAAAATTGCGGCGGGCCGGATACGCGACGCCCGACAGCGGTGTACTGGACGAAGCCACCCGTCGCGTCATCAGCGCATTCCAGATGCATTATCGGCCCGCCATGTATGACGGTGAGCCCGACGCCGAAACTCTGGCAATTCTGGACGCCCTGCCCTGAAGCGGGAAGCACTGCGCATTCAACGCTGGTGTGGCGGCCTCTTCACGCACCATACCAGCCGCAGACCCAGCAAGATCGCCAGTACCGCCCCGTAGACCAGCGGTTCGCGGAAATCCACCTTGCCACTGCGCACTAACCAGAAGTGAAGAATTGATAAGCCCGCCACCACGTAGATGCTGTAGTGCAGGCGCTGCCACCAAACACCCAGACGGCGCATCCAGCCCCTGGTGGACGTCAGTGCCAGCAGCAACATGGGAAGAAACGCCAATACACCCACCCATACGAAGGTGCGCTGCACAACATCCAGCCACATTTCAGCCAGCGAACCACCCCGCTCCCACCAGGCCCAGCCCAGCAAGTGCAGCACGGTGTAAAAGAAACCGAACAGGCCCAGCATACGCCGCCAGGCCACCAGCGCAGGCTGCCCCGACAAGCGCCGCAGCGGAGTAATGGCAAGAGTCAGCCACAGCATGACGAGCGCCCACAAGCCCGAGGAACGGATCAGGAATTCCGGTGGATTGGCCCCCAGCCCCTGCCCGCTATATACCAGCCAGACCCAACGCCACACCGGGCACAGGCACAGAAGAAAAATCAGCGGTTTGAAACGGGCGACCTGTCCAGACTGCCAGCGTACGCGCCTTTCAGAAGTCACGGGCCAGGTCCATCCCTGCGTACATGGAAGCCACCAGCTCGCCGTAGCCGTTGAACATCTGTGTTCTGACGGGCGGGGCAAACAGAGATTCTCCAATCCGCCTTTCCGTGGCCTGGCTCCAGCGTGGATGGCGTACGTTGGGGTTCACATTGGCGTAGAAGCCGTATTCCGTGGGCGCAGATTTCATCCAGCTGCTAACCGGCTGCTCTTCAACGCAGCGTATGCGGACCACCGACTTGGCAGACTTGAACCCGTATTTCCACGGGACCGCCACACGCAGGGGGGCCCCATTCTGATTGGGAAGAATTTTGCCGTACACGCCGAATACCAGCAGCGTCAGAGGGTGCATGGCTTCGTCCATGCGCAGACCTTCCACATACGGCCAGTCGATAATGCGGCGCTTCACCCCCGGCATGACCTCAGGCTGCAGGGCGGTTTCAAAAGTGACGTAACGCGCTTTACCCGTGGGCTCGACCTGCTTGAGCAAGGCAGACAGCGGGTAACCTACCCAGGGGACCACCATGGACCAGGCCTCCACGCAACGCAGGCGGTAGATTCTTTCCTCCATCGGCGCCAGTTTGCGCAGTTCGTCCAGGTCGAAGGTGCGGGGCTTGAGAACTTCGCCACCAACTTCCACAGTCCACGGTTCCGTCACCATGCGCCCGGCATGGCGGCGCGGGTCTGCTTTGTCTGTGCCAAATTCGTAGAAGTTGTTGTAGCCGGTGATGTCATCCCAGGCGTTTGGCTTGTCCATTACCGAATAACGCCCACTGGGTTTGCCTTCCAGCGCGGGCAGAGAGGGGGCAGGGCCGTCTGACGCCAGTACCTCAGGCGTTGCACCAGCGACAAGCCCCAGTGCGGCGGCCTGCCCCAGCCAGCGGCGACGCGATTGCCATACAGCCTCAGGCGTAATTTCCGAAGGTGCGGGTTGGGGAATCCTGAACCTGGACATATCAACTCCTTCGATCGGCACGGCCGCCACTGAGAACCTGGGCCGAGCGCGACCAATTCAGAACAGGGCCGGCCAATTCAGTACCGGCACATTCAGTTCAGAGGCGGGCGGCCAGCCAGTTGCGCATTTCCCTGACGCTGGAAACCATCACGGTAGGTTGCGACATCAACAGTGTACGCTTGCTGTGGGCACCATAGGTCACAGCCATGCTGTCGACACCCGCGTTGCTGGCCATCTGCACGTCGTGCGTGGTGTCACCCACCATCAGAACTTCGTGCGGTTTCAGTTCCAGCGTTTCCATGATCTCGAAAAGCATGGCCGGATGCGGCTTGCCCTCGGTTTCGTCCGCACAGCGTGTGCAGTCGAAATGATGAACCAGCTGATGTGCCTGCAGCACACGGTTGAGCCCGAGCCGGGATTTTCCCGTAGCGACCCCCAGGCGAACATCCTGCTGCTTCAGGTGTTCGAACAGGGGAACGATTCCGTCAAACAGTACCTGCTGTTGGTCGCAGAGAAAGAAGTGATGGCGATAGCGATCCATGAACAACGGAACCTGTTCCTCGCGCAATGTGGGCGCACAGCGCATTAGCGCTTCCTTGAGTGAAAGGCCAATCACCCAGCTGGCATCTTCCACGGAGGGAACGGGCAGGGCAAGATCCTGGCAGGCTGCCTGGATTGCACCCACGATGGAGGCGGTTGAATCCATGACTGTTCCGTCCCAATCGAAGATCACTGCCTTGTAACGCTTCACTTTTGCTGCTCCAGATATTTCAGAATCTTCACGCATTCCGGCGGTAATGGCGATTCGAGATCCAGCGGTACGCCAGTGATGGGATGAGGTATCTGCAAACGTGAGGCATGCAGGAACATGCGCCTGAAACCCAGACGTGAAAACTGCTGACGCACTGTGTCAATGCCGTATTTCTCATCGCCGACAATGGGAAAACCACTGGACGCCAGGTGCACTCTTATCTGATGCGTACGCCCGGTGCGAAGTTCCGCCGCCACCAGTGTGTATTGCCCGTACCGGCGCAGCCGCGACACAATGGTATGGGCGGGCTTGCCCTCTGCGTCGACCTTGACCCTCCGCTCGCCACCTGCGGTCAGCCACTTGAGCAATGGCTTGCGTATGTGCTGCCTGTCATTGACCCAGTCTCCCACCACCAGCGCCTGGTAGACCTTGCGCCCGCCCCGCTCCCGCATCAGGTCGTGGAGGACGAGCAACGCCTTGCGCTGCTTTGCGATGATGAGCAGGCCGGAAGTTTCCCTGTCCAGCCGGTGTGCCAGTTCCAGAAAGCGCGCTTCGGGGCGCGCAGCGCGCAGTTGCTCAATGACACCAAATGACACACCGCTGCCTCCGTGCACGGCCACACCAGCGGGTTTATCGACCACCACGATGGCGTCGTCTTCATAGATGACGGGAAATGCCAGTGGCGGCACCGTGCGAGTTTCATCCGGCGCAGGCAGGCGCAGGGGCGGCACCCGCACCACGTCACCCGATTCAAGGCGGTGGTCGGCCTGCACTCGCCCTTTATTCACCCTGACCTCGCCATTGCGTATGGCTTTATAAATATGGCTCTTCGGAACGCCCTTGCAGACGCGCATGAGGAAGTTGTCCACACGCTGGCCGGCGGATTCAGGCCCGATGTCGAGCATGCGCACCGTGGGGCGTTCAACCGAGGGTTGATTTGTTTTACGCTTGATGAAAACAGGCATATAATCGCGTCAGCCTATAGAAGCTGAAAAAACGCCGGCGTAGAGATGCAAGGGTGCGTCTCCGTTGGGCGAAAACGGGCCTTATTGTACTGCCCCGCTTTCAGCTTCTGGGTCATTAGGTCGCCGGGCCGGCGCGTCACATGGAATGTGGAAGAAAAAGATTCCCACAGCATGGCGAAGAACCGGTTCCCGCGTGCGGCAATGGATTTCAGCAGAATTTGTCATCGTATTTGCACCAGTCGTGTCACCACGGCTGCCGTTCCCAGTCAAATTTTTATACCGTCAACCACTACAGTGAACTTGACCCCTGTGCTGACTGAACCGCGCACCCGCAGTCACCGGTGCGCCGTGCCATCCTGACAAATCAGGGGGCGATGTTCAATCACGTCAAGCCGCCCCCTTCTTCTGAGAATTCAACGCCTCACACCGAGTGACCCGCGGTCGTGCGCCGATGAACGGTGCGCCATGACTACGGAGAATCACACTCATGAAACGGATGTTGTTCAATGCAACGCATCAAGAAGAACTACGCGTTGCCATTGT
>JAJUFI010000012.1 GCA_029263795.1 Alcaligenaceae bacterium | reverse complement strand
TTCTGGCGCCAGCCCAACTCTTCACAGCGCAGGTCGAGATAACCTAGTGCACAACCCACTGCGATATCGGCCAGACTGAAGTTGACGCCCATGCAGAAGGCAGGCTGGTCTTCCAGCGACCGGTTCATGTGATCGAGTGCACCATTGATTTTGCCGTACTGGCGATCCACCCATGCCTGGCTGCGGAACTGGGGTTCGCGACGATGGTTTTCGATGGTAATTGCCACTGCAGCGTCGAGTATTCCATCTGCGATGGCTTCCCAGCATTTGACGGCAGCGCGATCCCGGCCGGGTTGAGGCAAGAGGCGGCCAACAGGAGAAAGGGTGTCAAGGTATTCGACGATGACACGGGAATCGAACAGGGCACCGCCATCATCCATGATGAGACAGGGCACTTTACCCAGCGGATTGTATTGCTGGATGTTCGAGTCCTGAGCCCATACATCTTCCAGAACGAATTCATATTCCAGCTTTTTTTCAGCCAGAACGACACGTGTTTTACGCACGTAGGGGCTTGTCAACGAACCAATCAGTTTCATGGCAGCGTTCTAGGGTTGGGGCGGCCAGAGTATAGCAGGCTGCGTCGACAAAATGACGCATTTTTACAACGATTATTACCTGACGAGGGCTGCGGGAAACACCTTGTCCGGAGTGCCGGAGTAACGCGGGCCCTAAAAGCACCAGAACTGCAGAGCCATAGGTGGAATGGTAGAATCCACAGGTTCCGCTCTGAGTCGGTCACCCTCATTTCTTTTTCACCTCACATGCAAGTTTCCTCACAGCTCACTCCCCTGAACGCGCTTTCTCCGCTTGACGGCCGTTATGCCGGGAAAGCCGACGTGCTTCGCGGCACTCTTTCTGAAGCAGCCTTCATGGCCCACCGTGTTGAAGTGGAAGTGGCCTGGTTGCTGGGTTTGGCGGAGGCGGGTCTGCCTGAGCTACCGGCTTTCACAGCAGAAGCCAAGCTGCGGCTGGAACAGGTGGTTCGGAATTTTTCCGAAGCCGATGCCGCGCGCATCAAGGAAATCGAGAAAACCACCAACCATGACGTGAAGGCCGTTGAATACTGGCTCAAGGAACAAGTGGCCGAGCACCCCGAGCTGTCGCGCGCCGCTGAATTCATTCACTTTGCCTGCACCTCCGAGGACATCAACAATACATCGCATGCCTTGATGCTGAGTCGTGCGCGCGAACAGGCCATCCTGCCGCAACTCAAGAAGCTGTGCGCGACCCTGAAGCAGTTTGCCCACCAGTTTGCCGAGCAGCCCATGTTGTCACGTACTCACGGGCAGCCGGCCAGCCCCACGACACTGGGCAAAGAATTCGCCAACTTTGCTGCCCGCCTGGAAAGGGCGATACAGGCCATCGTGGCTGTTGAACCTCTGGCCAAGTTTAATGGTGCCACCGGCAACTACAACGCGCACCTGAGCGCATACCCGGAGATCGACTGGCCGGCCTTCAGCAAGGGCGTGTTACAACGGCTCGGCCTGACTCAGAACGAACACACCATCCAGATTGAACCGCATGACTGGATGGCCCAGCTTTTCGATGCCGTGGCACGCGCCAACACTGTACTGCTGGACCTGAACAGGGATATCTGGGGGTATATCTCCCTGGGCTACTTCAAACAGCGCCTAAAGGAAGGAGAGGTCGGATCCTCAACCATGCCGCACAAGGTCAACCCCATCGATTTCGAAAATTCCGAGGGGAACCTGGGCCTGGCCAATGCCATGTTGCGTCACCTCTCAGAAAAATTGCCCATCTCGCGCTTCCAGCGCGACCTGACAGACTCAACGGTATTGCGCAACCTGGGCGTTGGGTTTGGCTACTGCATCGTGGCCTATGACGCATGTTTGCGAGGCCTGGGCAAGCTTGAGCTGAACGCTCAAGCCATCGATTCCGACATAGACGCCTGCTGGGAAGTGCTGGCTGAACCGGTCCAGACCGTGATGCGTCGCTATGGCCTGCCGCAGCCCTATGAGCAGCTCAAGGCGCTCACGCGTGGCAAGGGGATCACCCAGGAAGCGCTCACGTCGTTCATCCAGGGGCTTGATCTTCCTGACGGGCCCAAGCAGCGCCTGCTCGCCATGACACCGCGCAGCTACGTCGGCCTGGCCGTGCAGCTGGCCCGGAAGATCTGAATGGTGTGCTGAAATTTTTTTGAGAAATTTCAGAAAACGGCTTGACGAAGAGATTTTTATCAGTTTAGAATAACGATCTTTCAGGCAGTAACGGGCCGTTAGCTCAGTTGGTAGAGCAGCGGACTCTTAATCCGTTGGTCGAAGGTTCGAGCCCTTCACGGCCCACCAAAAACCTCCTGAATCCGGAATTAACCGCTCCTCGTGAGCGGTTTTTTTCTGCCTGCTCCCTTCGTGTTCCACCGCTGAAAAAGTTTGCTCCCACTGGAGTTACGATGCGGTACTCTAGACGCATAAACGCGGTTCGTGGCACACAAATTGCTCAAGCGCTGTGGTTATTACATGGAGAAAAAACATGAAAACAAACCAGCTTGCGCTCTATCGCCGCAGTGGTGCGGCTCTGCTGATTGGCATGGCAGCATTGGGTTTCACCGCCTGCACGGCCACTCTGCCGGACAACCGGGCCACACCGCAGCAGCAACGCTCGCAAATCAATGAGGCAGCAGATGCAACTCTCAAACGCCTGTACGAAGCCGTGCCGGGTTCCCGGGAGTATGTTGAGCGCGCCCATGGCGTTCTGGTGTTCCCTGAATCGGTGAGCGGTGGTTTCATCGTTGGTGTGGAGCACGGCAAAGGCGTTCTGCGCACAGGAGGCCAGCAGGCTGGCTATTACGCGCTGTCCGCCGGTTCAGTCGGCTTCCAGGCAGGCGCACAGTCTCGTGCGATTGTCATTCTGTTCATGACGCCGGAAGCGTTGAATGAGTTCCGCAACAGTTCGGGTTGGACGGCTGGCGTTGATGCGACCGTGGCTGTCGCGACCGTTGGTGCCAACGGCAAGCTGGATACCAACACAGCCAAGGAACCCGTGGTTTCCTTTGCACTGACGAATGCGGGCCTGATGGCAGGTGTGTCGCTTGAAGGGGCCAAGATCGAGCGCATCGATCTCTAAGGCTTAACCCAGGCGTCGGCCCTCGCCGGGCTGGCGCCTGTTTGTTTTGCATGGTGACGCAATCGAGGAGGGGACATGGAACTGGATGCACTCATGCTTGCGAGGTTGCAGTTTGCATTCACGATCTCCTTCCACATCATTTTCCCTGCCATCACCATAGGGCTGGCCAGTTATCTCGCCGTTCTGGAAGGGTTCTGGCTGAAAACCCGCGACGCCACCTACCTTTCGTTATATCAGTACTGGCTGAAGATATTCGCCGTCAACTTCGCCATGGGTGTGGTGTCGGGTTTGGTGATGGCCTACCAGTTTGGCACCAACTGGAGCGGGTTCTCCGATTTTGCCGGAGGCATCACGGGGCCCTTGCTAGCATACGAAGTATTGACCGCCTTCTTTCTCGAAGCTGGGTTCCTGGGTGTGATGCTCTTTGGTATGCGGCGGGTGGGGCCAGGCCTGCACTTCATGTCCACCATCATGGTGGCCCTGGGAACCCTGGTTTCGGCCACCTGGATACTTGCTTCCAACAGCTGGATGCAGACCCCGCAAGGCCACGAGATCATTGACGGCAGGGCGGTGCCCGTGGATTGGCTGGCAGTCATCTTCAACCCTTCATTCCCTTATCGCCTGATTCACATGGTGTTGGCGGCTTTTCTGGCCACTGCGTTGCTGGTTGCTGCCTCGGGTGCCTGGCATATGCTGCGCGGAAATTCCACGCCGGCCATACGCAAAATGTTTTCGATGGCCCTCTGGATGCTTCTGGCGGTCGCGCCGCTGCAGACCGTCGTAGGTGACTTTCACGGTTTGAATACTCTGGAACACCAGCCGGCCAAGCTCGCTGCTATAGAAGGACACTGGGAGAATGTGCCGGGGGAACCCGTGCCGTTCACTTTGTTTGCCTGGCCGGATGTCGAAGCCGAGCGCAACCGCTACGCAGTGGAGATACCTTATCTGGGCAGCTTGATACTCACTCACAGCCTGGATGGGCAGTTTCCGGGGTTGCGGGAATTCCCCCGCGATGAACGCCCTTATGTTCCGCTTGTATTCTGGTCGTTCCGTGTGATGGTGGGGCTGGGTCTGTTGATGATCGGGCTGGCCATTGCCGGAGCCTGGGCGCGCTGGTGCGGGCGACTTTATGAGAGCGATTCAAGGCCGTTATGGCGTTATGCCCTGTGGATGGGGCCGGCGGGCCTGGTAGCGATTCTGGCCGGGTGGTTCACGACAGAGGTGGGGCGTCAGCCCTGGGTAGTTTACGGAGTTCTGCGCACTGCGGATGCAGTCAGCCCCCATCGTGCATTCGAAGTCGGCCTGACACTGATTCTCTTCATCGTTGTTTATTTCGTTCTTTTTGGGGCCGGAACGGTTTACATGCTGAAATTGATTCGGCGCGGTCCGGCGGAAGTCCTGGAGGGTGGCCCGGAGGGTGGGCCGGGCGAGCAGCGGACTCCGGCGCGGCCAATGTCGGCGGCCACACACGCAGATGCTTCCGATGACGACCCCCGTTTCCCTGCAGACGGTACGGTGAGGTAGATATGGGCATTGATCTGACGCTTCTCTGGGCGGTCATCATTCTCTTCGGCATACTCATGTATGTGGTGATGGACGGCTTCGATCTTGGTATCGGGATTCTCTATCCATTCTTTCCCGAAGACAGCGACCGCGATGTCATGATGAACACCGTAGCGCCCGTGTGGGATGGTAACGAAACCTGGCTGGTGCTTGGCGGAGCTGGCTTGCTTGCTGCCTTTCCACTGGCTTACGCCGTGGTCCTCAGCGCCTTCATGTTGCCACTTATATTCATGCTGCTCGGGCTGATTTTTCGTGGTGTGGCCTTCGAGTTCCGTTTCAAGGCCAACGACCGTACCCGACATTTCTGGGATAAAGCTTTCATCGGCGGCTCGGTCATTGCCACTTTCTTTCAGGGGGTTACCCTGGGTGCCTATCTCGAGGGGATCCAAGTGGTTGGCAGACAGTTTGCCGGCGGGCCTTTCGACTGGTTTCGCCCGTTCCCGGTGTTCACGGGCCTGGGGCTTTTGGTGGCTTACGCCATGCTGGGCTGCACTTGGTTGGTGATGAAGACGGAAGGCCGGTTGCAGGAACGGATGACTGCCTTGGCCAGGCCACTTGCTCTGGTATTACTAGGCGTAATAGCTGTCGTCAGTATATGGACACCCATCTCGCACGAGGCAATTCGCGAACGCTGGTTCAGCACACCGAATCTTTACCTCTTTCTCCCGGTTCCTGTGCTGGTGCTGGCCTGTACCTGGTTCTTGTTGCGCTCCCTTGCAGGCCGGCCACATGCAGCACCCTTCGTGCTGACCCTTTGCCTGGTATTCCTGGGTTACAGTGGTCTGGGCATTAGTCTCTGGCCCAACATCATTCCCCCCGACATCGATCTCTGGGAGGCGGCTGGGCCGCCCGAAAGCCAGGGGTTCGCTTTGGTCGGTGCTCTTTTCATCATTCCCATCATTCTGATGTACACGGCGTGGTCGTACTATGTTTTCCGAGGAAAAGTACGGGCCGGGGAAGGCTACCACTAGGGTGGGCTTGATGCGACCAGATTTCAGGCAATGGTTTCAGAGAGTAATGTGGTTGCTAGTGATCTGGGTGGCCAGCGTCTCGGTCCTGGGTGTTGCCGCCTGGATCTTGCGTATGTTCATGCAGTCCGTCGGAATGAGTCCGCCTGACACCTGAAGCGGCCTTACCGGCGCCTGGCCGGGTCTGGTCTTGATGTAAGGCAAGGGTTTGTTGCAGAGCTGCCGACGGGCTCGGGTCAGCCCTTATAATCATCCCATCATCAGTCGCTGGCCCCGTACACTCCGCGCCAGCGCCATCTGGCCCGCCTTCCCCAATCCGGGCGAACGGCTTCCACGAACAGCCCCCGGCGCGATTCCGCCGAGTTCGCGTGACCCGCGGGCCCGTCGTCATAGAGGATTCAAACGCATGCAACACATGGAAAGCACTGCCATTGCCCTGGCAGAACCCCAGGATATTTCCACCGAAGTCCTCATCGAAAAATACGCGAAGAACGGTGAAAAAACCGTTCGTGAGGTGCGTTCCCGGGTTGCCACAGCGCTGGCACAGGTCGAGGACACAAAGCAACGCAAGAAGTATGCGGAAGAGTTCTTGTGGGCCATGGAGCATGGCTTTGTCCCGGCTGGTCGGGTCAACAGTGCTGCCGGCACCGACCTTCAAAGCACATTGATCAATTGTTTCGTACAGCCAGTGGGCGATTCCATCACGGAGTCGGAAGGCGGCAGGCCCGGCATCTACACTGCGCTGGCACAGGCGGCAGAGACCATGCGGCGGGGTGGGGGAGTTGGCTACAACTTTTCCCGTATCCGACCCCGCGGCGCGATGGTCAAGGGCACGGGCAGCAGTGCCTCCGGCCCGATCTCCTACATGCGGGTTTTTGACCGCTCCTGCGAAACGGTGGAATCAGCAGGTGCCCGCCGTGGTGCGCAAATGGCGGTGCTCAACGTGACGCACCCCGATGTCATGGAATTCATCACTGCCAAACAGGAAAAAGGGCAGTTGAACAACTTCAACGTCTCGGTGGGCGTGACGGACGCCTTCATGCAGGCGGTCAGGGAAGACAGCGAGTTCGAGCTCACGCACCCGGTAGAACCCAATGCAGAGCTCAAGCAGAAGGGGGCCTACCAGCGCGAAGACGGGCTATGGGTGTATCGCAAGGTGCACGCACGCGAGGTCTGGGATCTCATCATGCAATGCACTTATGCGGCCGCTGAGCCGGGGGTACTCTACCTCGACCGCATCAATCAGGAAAACAACCTGTCCTATTGTGA
Source organism: Alcaligenaceae bacterium (assembly GCA_029263795.1). Lineage (GTDB taxonomy): Bacteria > Pseudomonadota > Gammaproteobacteria > Burkholderiales > Burkholderiaceae_B > Yanghanlia. The sequence goes on along the minus strand of JAJUFI010000012.1, from coordinate 23,139 downwards.
AGAAATTGAAGCTACCAACCCTTGTGGCGAGCAGCCCCTGCCTGACTACGGCTGCTGCTGCCTGGGCAGCCTGAACCTAACTTCTTATGTCCGAGATCCTTTCAGCAACAGGGCCAGTTTCGACTATGAGGAAATGCGCCGCGCCACCCGCCTGGCGGTACGCATGCTGGACAATGTCCTGACTGCCACCAAATGGCCGCTTGAAGAGCAGAAGCGCGAAGCGGATGCCAAGCGTCGCCTGGGCTTGGGGTTCACCGGGCTGGGAGATACGCTCATCATGCTCGGCCTGCGTTATGACAGCGAGGAGGGTCGCGAAGCTGCAGCCCGCTTCGCCCGCGAAATGCGGGATGCCGCATATGAGGCCTCCGTAGAACTGGCACGTGAGCGCGGTGCCTTCCCCCTTTTTGATGCAGACCAATACCTGGCTTCGGGGTTTGCTTCCCGCCTGCCTGACGAGCTCAAGGAAAAAATCCGCAAATATGGCATCAGGAATTCCCATCTGACTTCGATCGCACCTACGGGTACCATCTCACTGGCGTTTGCAGACAATGCCTCCAATGGTATCGAGCCGGCCTTTTCCTGGTTCTACAACCGCCTCAAGCGCATGCCGGACGGCAGCAAGAAGGAATACACGGTTGAAGATCATGCCTATCGTGTATACCGGGCGATGGGTGGCGACACGCAGAACCTGCCGGAAGCCTTCGTGGGCGCACTGGAGATCTCGGCGATTGATCACATGCTCATGGTGGCCGCAGTGGCTCCGTATGTCGATGCGGCGATCTCCAAGACTGTGAACGTACCGGAAGATTACCCGTACGAAGATTTCAAGGACCTCTACATGGAGGCCTGGCAGAGGGGCTTGAAGGGAATCACTACTTATCGCCCGAACAATATTCTAGGAGCGGTACTGTCCGTTCCGGCAGCAGAATCCTCACCCAGCACACCGGAACCCATCAAGCTGTCCGAACAGGACAAGCGCATGGTGCTGACTGAAGTCATGAAATCACCGCCTCTGGCTTCCCTACGATGGCCCTCGCGGCCGGCGCTTCCGGCCGGAGCCTCCGGGTGGGTGAGTGAGACCATACGAACTCCTCAGGGAGACTTTGCCGTGGTGGTGGCTGATCAGGCCAATGTGCCTTTCGAGGTCTGGGTGCTTGGCGGCCAACCCCCCAGAGGTCTGGATGCCATTGCGAAGACACTGTCGACCGATATGCGGGCCAACGACAGGGGCTGGCTGCGGAAGAAACTCTCGGTGCTCGCCCGTGCCTATGGCGATGGTTTCAACATGCCCATGCCGCCTGATGGCCGCATGCAGCGGGTGCCCAGTGCCACAGCGGCCTTGGCCAAGCTGGTGGAGTGGCGTTACAACGCACTTGGCGCACTGGAAGTGAGGCCCGACGATCCTTCTCCCGTGCTGAACGCGCTTTTCGCACCGCATGAGCCCAAAACGGGCACTGATGGAACGCTTGCATGGGTGGCCGACGTTCGCAACCCCTCCACCGGTGATGATTTTGTTCTGATGCTCAAGGAGCTGCAGATGCCAGACGGCAGCCGTCGCCCATACAGCGTGTGGCTGACGGGCGAGCACCCGGTTGCTCTGGACGGGCTCTGCAAGTTGCTCAGTCTCGATATGCGCGTGATCGACCCCGCGTGGATAGGCATGAAGCTGCGCAAGCTGTTGAATTATGCGGAACCGCGCGGTGACTTCCTGGCCCGGGTGCCCGGCGAGGACCGTCAGGAAAATTACCCTTCCACCGTGGCTTACATTGCGCGCCTTGTAATCCATCGCTACGCCATGCTGGGTATCCTCACCGAGGAAGGGCAGCCCATCAACGCCATGGGCGTAGTGGCAGACGAACCGGAAGCCCCGCGCGTTGCACAACCCCAGGCGGCCATGGTCGGCAAGCCATGTCAGGAATGCGGCAACCACACCGTCATCAAGAAAGACGGTTGCGAGTTCTGCACTTCATGCGGGGCAATCGGCGCCTGCGGTTGAAGCGGCTGACCGGCCGGTCCTTGCCGAGGGTCGGCCGGTCATCGCGCGGTTACACGAACCCCTGCGCCAGTTCGGCTTGCCAATACAGTAGATCAACTGGTCATTTTTTGCGGGTGCGCCCGCTGACCCGTCGGACTTCCTTGCCGTCGAACACGTATGTGTCAATTTCCCCGGGCGTTTCGCGACTGGGTGTGCGCAAGGTGAGACGCCGCGAGTCGGCACTTACCTGAATGTGTTCGGAGCAGGAACCGAAGGCAGGCGAAACCTGGTAGCCATCCACCTTAAGTACCACCCAGCGGTAGCTGACAGGGCAGGCATCGTTGCCGGAATTGATCGCCACCAGAGCGGCCTGCCGGTCGGGAAGCTGGAAGGCGTAGCTAATGCTCAGTAAGCCGGTGATGGGTGGATCGATCGCGGTTCCGTTCACCTTCAACCGCGATTCATACACGTACTCACTTTCGCTGACCGCGAGCGTTCCGTAGGGAGTGGCGAGTTCCGTCAGTTTGGGCGCGACTGGCCAGGGTTCCTGGTTTGCAGCACCGGCCTGCCCAGCAACCAACATCAGGCACAAGACAGCCTTGCAGGTCAGAGAGAATGGGAATTTCATGTTGATGTCAGCGTGAAGCGTCCAGCCGATTACATGCGATTTTCCAGGGCGATGCAAGCGTACAACAGGCGGAGCCAGCGTTTACAATCCAGGCTGGCGGCTGCGCATCCTTCCTTCCCGGCAATGGGGCAGGTGTCGCAGTATTATTGAGCCTGCGGTGCATCTGCCGCTCACTGCTTTCCTGAACCAGAGGTCCTTCATGTCTTCAAAGCCCGGCACCGTAGCGAGCGGCGCGGCGCTTCCGAACAATCACCCCACCACGAATGGCGCGGGCGTAGCCTATCAGCTTGACCACGTGGCGGATTGCCGTCTGCCGACGCCCTGGGCGGTCTTTCAACTGCATGCTTTTGTCGATCCGGCATCGGGCAAGGAACATCTCGCCATCGTGCTGGGTGACTTCTCCGATGGTGAACCAGTATTGGCGCGCGTCCATTCAGAGTGCCTGACGGGCGATGGCCTGTTCAGCCAGCGCTGCGATTGCGGCGCACAGCTTGAGACCGCGCTGCGCAGCATTGCGGAAGAAGGCCGGGGGATGGTCCTGTATCTGCGGCAGGAGGGCAGGGGAATAGGTCTGGTGAACAAGATCCGTGCCTATCAGTTGCAGGACGCCGGTGCGGACACTGTGGAAGCGAATGAACGCCTGGGTTTTCCGGCGGACATGCGGCGTTACGACCTATGCCAGCCCATGCTGCGCTACTTTGGCGTCAAGCGGCTGCGCCTGATGACCAACAATCCGCGCAAAGTCCAGGCTTTGGAAAAGCTGGGGGTTGAGGTTACCGAACGGGTGCCCATTCAAGTGAACCGCAACCCCCATAATGAAGGCTATCTGAGTACCAAGGCCGCAAAACTGGGCCATTGGCTCAAGGCAAAGATTTCAGACTGATCAGGCGGTGGCGGCTTCCGTGTCCGTCACAGCATTGATCTGTTCTGCAGCGGTGCGCAAGGCGGCCTCACGACTGTCGGCACCCATATCCGTGCCTTCGGCGCGCACGACTCGCACATCGGTCACACCGAAGAACCCGAATACGGTCTTCAAATAACTTTCCTGATGTTCCATCGCTTGGCCCGCCTCACTGGTCGAATAGATGCCGCCACGTGACAGCACGGCGATCAGCGTCTTGCCGCCGGCCAGACCTTCAGGGCCATTTTGCGTGTAGCGGAAAGTACGACCAGCCTGCGCCAACCTGTCAATCCACGCCTTGAGCTGGCTCGGGATGGAAAAGTTGTACAGAGGTGCGCCCACCACTACGACATCGGCGGAGAGGAATTGAGACACCAGTTTCTCGGCGAGATCTTTCTCGCGCTGCTCGGCCTCCGTCAGGGAGTCGCCTGCGGGGCGGCGCAGTACCAGTGAATCTGCGGAGAAATGGGGAGGCGTCTGCACGGCGAGATCCAGGTATTCAACCACGGTCTCGGGATGGTTCTCCACCCATTTTTCTACCACTTGGCGAGTGAGCCCGCGCGATACGGACGCAGCACCATTGACACTGGAATCGACATGTAAAAGCTTCATAACTTCTCCGGGTTCAGTTATCGGTTGCATGACTCTATTATCGTCGTTCCGGCAATCGCCGATAAGATGGGAATTTTTGCCTGTAATATTCCATATTTGGAACGGTTATGGCATGGGGCTTGCAAGTATGCGACATCGAATCAGCAGGAGCAAATCATGGCGTGGCAAGCACTCTTCGGCGAAAAGGCCAGTACCAAGCTTGCGGCATTCTTCGATTCGCAGGACGCGCTGGATCGTGTGTCTTCGCAACTGAGAGAGGCCGGCGGCTTGCAGAACCCGCAGTTGTGGGTGGTCAGACCTCATTCCGCCAACTATGACAAGCGGCTCGAGCCTGAAACGGAAGGGGTGGCCCGTACGGCAGTCAGATCCCACATCATTTTGGGGGGCTTGGGGCTGCTGGCCGGCCTGCTGCTATGGGGCATTCTGTACCTCATGCAGATTCCGGCGATTGTTTCCTCTCCGGTATACAGCGGTGGTGCTATCGTGGCGTTTTCGACAGTAGGCGGCCTGCTTCTGGGTGGCCTGGTCACTGCCCGGCCTGACCACCAGCGGGTGATACAGGCTGTGGACACTGCCACCAAGGAAGGGCGCTGGTCATTGGTCATTCACCCCCGCGACGAAATGCAATGCAAGACAGTCGAAGCTGTGTTGCATGATGCCGGCGTGGAAAGCGTGAGAAGTATCTGACCGAGGCTGCAGCGCCTCAAGCTCGCGCGACGCTGTCGCGCCCCTTCTGCTTGGCAGCGTACAGGGCAGCATCGGCCCGCTGCATGAGCTGTTCCAGATTTTCGTGTGCTTGAAGTTGGGCAACCCCAATGGACGCAGTTAGTTTGAAGTGCCGACCATCAGACAGTCTGATGTTTTCAGAGGCGATGGCGTGACGCAGTCGTTCAGCCACACTGGCCCCGTCGTCCAGTGTCCCTGAGACCAATACCGCGAATTCTTCTCCACCCAGCCGTCCGGCAATATCACTTCCCCGGCAGCTCTTTTGAATCAGCCTGGCGCAGTTCTTGAGTGCCAGGTCTCCGGCATTATGTCCCCAGGTATCGTTGACGTCCTTGAAAAAATCCAAATCGATCATGAGGAGTGCGAGCGGTTCGTCGCTCTCCTTTGCCGTTTGAAGGCGGGTCGAAGCGATATTGAGGAAGTGCCCACGGTTCGCCAGGTCGGTCAGGCTGTCCAGCTCGGCCCGGCTTCTCAGTTCCTTGTTTAGTGCAATGTGGGCCGACACGTCGCGCCCCACCGCAATGACGCCCGTCACCCGGTCTGCGCGTCCTGAAGCGGAACAAAGCGTCCATTCCATATAACGTGCGCCGGACTTCGTCTGGCAGACCACTTGGAGCAATTGTTCCGACGCCTTTTCGAGCGCCGAAGACAGCGCCGCCAGTGCTTTCTCCCTGTCTTCATCTGCCACCAGATCGAGAAAGCTGTTCAGCACCCGGCCTGATGGCAGGCCGTCAAACAGATTCACGAAGGCAGGGTTCGCATAGGAAAGCCGACCGGTTGGATCCAGGTGCAGCACACAGTCCGCAGTGCGTTCCACGATTACGCGGTAGTCGTGTTCACGTTCCTCGATCAGTCGCTGGTCGGCCTCGCGGTTGGCCGTGTATTCGCGCCGCCGGTTCTGGTAGAAGATCAGGCCCCAGTACGCGCTGCCTGCCAAAAGAAGGAAAAGCCCGGCTTGCGTGAAACCCAGCCGTTTCCAACTGGACATCGCTTCATCGTGATCCCGTCCCATTATTACCAAGAGCGGTTTTTCGCCTGGTGCGGTGAGCCCCACGACTGCACTGGCAGCAATGATTTGAGCTTCCGTGCCAGCCTCGGAGACGATGGAGACCTGATTGCGCTCGGACATGCTCTGCAGTAGGACCTGAACCTCGGCCTTGGAAGGTTGGGCAAGGCCGGCTGAATCCGTGGGGCGTGGGCCGACACCGATCCCGTTGTGGGCATCCACATGCATCAATACCGCCCACATATCGGGTGTGTAGAGCGTGGACTTCATCAACATTTCTATATAGGAGGCCTCCAGCACGGCAAACACCACACCCTGGAATTCATCGAGGTCACTCATCATGGCTTTGCTGACGGCAAAGCTGAGATTGCCCATGATGTCGTGAAACGGCGCTGAAATGTACAGGCGGTGCCGCTGCCTGTCGGCCTGCGCATTCTGGAAATAGGGACGGTCGCTGAAATTCGTGCCGTGGGGGATTAGGCGTGTACCTACAAGTGGAAATCCTCGGCTGTCCAGAACCCCGATTCCCCGTATGATGGGCATGGCGTTGGCCAGGGACTGCATGCGTTCCTGCAGTTGATTCAATGTCAGAAAGCCATTCAGGGCAACGATTTCTTCCAGTATCTGGTGCGTCGTGCGAAGATGCAGCTCGAGGTTTGTGGAAACTAGCGTGGCCTGGTTGGCCAGAGTGCCCTGCTGGTCCTTGCGGTGTTCCCGAAACTCGATGAAGGAGAAAATGCCGTTGAGGGTGCCCACGAGAATAATCAACAGCAGTAAGGCAAGCCGTTGCAGTTGCTCGGTGCTACGCGTTGACAGGAATTGGGGCATGAAATGGAATTCCACTCTACCCGGAATTCGGAAGCGGAAAAGCCACGAATTTTATCAGAATTTTGTATGAGCTTATTACCGTTTGACAGGTTCAGGCGTTTATGCGGCCGCGGCGCTATTAAAGTCTCTTTCGCTGTCGGTTTTGCGCTGCAGGCCTCCGGTATTGCAATGGCCGGCACATCCCTGGACCCTCAAATCGCCGCGGCTCGGGTGGAAACTGTGGTCGAGGGCCTAGAGCATCCCTGGGCCATGGCTTTTCTTCCCGAGGACGAGGGCATCCTCATAACGGAAAGGCCCGGTCGCCTGAGAGTCTGGCGTGACGGCCGGTTGCACCCACCGGTTTCTGGGCTGCCCGAGGTTTACGCCGGTGGCCAGGGCGGCTTGCTTGATGTCGCCCTCTCACCCGACTTTCATAAAAATCGCCAAGTCTTCCTGGCCTATGCAGAGCAGGGAAATGGCGGTGCAGCGGGGACAGCCGTCGGCGTGGGTGTACTGTCGGCCGACTTCAAGGCTCTGGAGAATTTTCGGGTAATTTTCCGGCAGGAACCGAAACTGTCGTCGGGGCAGCATTTTGGTTGCCGCCTTACATTTGATGAAGACGGGCACCTGTTCATTGCGCTTGGCGAGAACAACCAGCGCCCAACGGCTCAGGACCTCGACAAGTTGCAGGGTAAGCTCGTACGGTTGAATCCAGATGGCAGTGTCCCCAAAGACAACCCCTTCGTCAATCAGCCCGGAGTTCGTCCGGAAATCTGGAGCTACGGGCACAGAAACCCCCAGGGTGCCGCGATCAATCCGTGGACAGGGAAGCTATGGGTTCACGAACACGGGCCACGGGGCGGCGATGAGATCAACATACCTGAAGCAGGGAAGAACTATGGCTGGCCGCTGGCTACCTATGGTCGCAACTATTCGGGTTTCGCCATCCCTGAGGCGCAGGGTGAGTCCGCGGCAGGAACCGAGCAGCCGCATTATGTGTGGCTGAAGTCGCCCGCGATTTCCGGTATGGCGTTCTACAACCACGACCGCTTTCCCGCGTGGCGCAACAATGTGTTCGTAGGCGCCTTGAAGGACAGGCAGTTGATCAGGCTGGAGCTGGCCGGAGATGACATCGTCCGTGAGGAGCGGCTGCTGGGTGACCTCGGAGAGCGCATCCGCGATGTTCGCGCAGGCCCAGACGGATACCTGTATGCTCTCACCGACAGTAGTAAGGGTTCTCTGCTGCGGGTGAGCCCATCCCCTTGAAATCAGGAGTTGTAATGCGAGTACTTGCCATACTGCCTGCTGCAGCCTTGCTTGCGGCGTGCCAATCATCCGTGCCCTTTGAGGCGGTGAGCGACCAATGCGGTTCCTTGCGCTACTTGTCGATGGTTGGGCTGAAAATCGAGGAAGCGAAGGAATCCAGCTTCCCCGCAGGAACCCGTTTCATTCGGCCCGGTACACCCACCACCAGGGATTACCGGGCGGACCGCCTGAACGTTCACATTAACAACCAGGGGCGAATAGAGAATATCAACTGTGGGTGAGCCACCACAGGATTTGTTACAATTATAAATAATTTGTTGTGTGAGGCTATACTTAGGGAAAACACCTACTTGGTAATCCTGCGAGGAGATTTTCCCAATCATGCGTCTCATGCGTTTCCGTTTCAATGATCTCAGCCTCACGCGTCGGGTCTGGGCAGTCATGTTGGTCAACGGGCTGGCCATGCTCGCGATCATGGCGACTTCCGGCTGGGGCCTTTATCAGGCCCGTTCCAGCCTTGAAACCGTGCATTCCCAACGTATGGCTGCAGCAGAGCAATCCAGCCAGCTCATCCAGGATTACTACAACCTGCGTCTCAATATCCTGTTGAGCTTCCAGCATGACCCCAACAGTGTCCTGTATTCATTGCACGGGCACGAGATCACTGCTCACACCGACGTGCTGCGCGCTACGGAAACCTCCTGGGGTGAACATTATCGGCGCCTTGCCGAGCGCCCCACGAACGGCGAAGAACGGGCGCTGCTGCAAGTGGTGGAACAGAAACAGGCTGCGTGGCTGGCAAAGGCGCGCGCTGCCGTTGAGCGCGTACATGCCGGCGACTTCAGCCCCGACTCCATGCAGGCCTTTCTGGTGGCAGGCCGTACTGAAGGCGATGCCCTGCTGGCTTCCCTGGTCGACCTACAAAAGTTCCAGAGCGCCATGGCTGACCAGGCCGTGAGCGAAGCCGAGAGCCGCTACCACGAGGCAATTCTCATTTTCGTGCTGGTAGCCTTGCTGGTCATTCTTCCTGGAGTGTTGCTCATGCTCTGCACGATGAAGCGTCTTAGCAACGGCTTCAAACGGGCGGTCAGTGCCGCCCAGGCGATTGCAAGCGGCGATCTCTCCCATCGTGACAACGACTCCGCAGGTGATGAAATCGGTGTGCTCATCACGCAGATGCGTACCATGAGCAGCAGTCTGAACAGCCTGATACGTCGCATCGTACACGGGGCCGACTCCGTTTCCCAGGCGGCAGACGCGGTGGCACAAGGCACTCAGGATCTCGCTTCCCGCACCGAACAGCAGGCTGCGGCCCTGGAGGAAACCTCCGCAGGTACCGAAGAGCTCAACAGCACCGTGCAGCAAAATGCGGAAAATGCCTCCGAGGTGGACGCGATGGCTCTCACCACTTCAGAGCTTGCCGAGCGGGGTGGGGCGGTGACCAATCACGCCGTCGAAACGATGGAAGTCATCCGCCAGGCTTCGGAAAAAATTGCAGAGATCGTCAACATCATCGACGGCATTGCATTCCAGACCAATATTCTCGCCCTCAACGCCGCAGTTGAGGCCGCCCGAGCTGGCGAGTCGGGGCGCGGCTTTGCCGTAGTCGCGGGCGAAGTCCGGGCACTGGCCCAGCGCAGCGCAAGTGCTGCTCAGGAAATCAAGCAGGTGATCCACGAATCAGTGGAAGGAATCCGCAAGGGCTCTGATGAGGTTGCGGAAGTGGGCGTGGCAATGAACGAGATCGTAGAAAGCTTCAGCCGCATGAAGGCCCTAATTGGCGAAATCGCCAATGCTTCCAAGGAACAGGCGCTCGGCCTGCAGCAGATCAATCTGGCGGTCAATCACATGGATGCCACCACTCAGCGCAATGCCCTGCTGGTCGAAAGCACGTTGCGGACCTCCGAGGAACTGCAGCGCGAAGCGAACACCTTCCGTGAACTGGTGTCGGCCTTCCGCCTGGCAGACGAGGATCATCTGCGGGCAATCACCGCTTAACCTTGGAAGCCGCCCTCGTCCAGCCAGGCTTGCTCTTGCGCCGTGGTCGCCCTGCCTAGCAGGCGATTGCGGTGCGGGAAGCGGCCGAAACGTTCGATGATCTGCCGGTGGTGGGTCGACCATTTGGCGGACTGGCTGCCGGGCAGGTCCGAGAACAATTCCGTGCAGCGCTGTTGGTCCTCCAGTGATTCCGAATGCATGTAGGGCATGTAGAAGAAGCTGCGCAGATCCGGGTCAAAAGCCCGGTCATGGCCAAGCTCCACGGCGCGCCTGGAAGTGCTTAGAGCAAGGGGGTCTGTGGCGTAAGCGTGTGCGCTGCCGCGGAAGATATTTCGGGGGAATTGATCCAGCAGAAGTATCAGGGCGAGGGCGCCTTCCGGGTTGTTCACCCAATCAGCCAGTTCACCTCGCGACGCGGCCATGTGCAGGTCAAGAAAACGCTCGCGGCAGCGGGCGTCGAACGCTTCACCGCCACGGAACCATAGTTCGGGCCCGGCCTCTTTCCAGAATTCGACCACATCGCGAGGGCTTGCTGTCATATCTCTTCCTTGTGAGGTTGGTCCGGCGTCTGTTCAGGCCGGGTAGTACAGGTTTCATACCATAGGGGATTAGCTTCCCCCCGGCGAGCAAATTGCTGTGCGCTTCGCGGAGAGCGCCACACTCCACCCGCAAGCCCCAATTGTGGCTCGACCGCATACCAGAACCAGCGGCCATCAGCGTCCTGGGCCAGCCAGTTCCAACCGTCCGGGGCCTCCGACCAGGAGGGGCGTGGCTCATTCTCGTGACCCATGTTCATTCTCCACCACCATCATGATTCATCTGCGCCACCTATGGCGCCACCAAACAGCCCAGCCCGATAATCGCTGAAAGCCTGGTGGATTTCGTGCTCGCTGTTCATGACGAACGGGCCGTACTGCACGATAGGCTCATTCAGCGGCCTGCCGGCAATCAGGAGAACGCGGCTGTCCTGTTCTGCCTTGAGAATTACGCCATCTGCTCCTGGGGTATTGGCAAGTATGGCAAGGCGTCCCGGCGGAATTTGTGTCGAACCCACGGTTACCGAGCCCTCGTAAACATGCAGGAAGGCATTGTGGCTTTCCGGAATTAGCTCTGCAAAATCGGCACCTGCCGGAAGGTGTAAATCCAGATAGATGGGCTGGGTGACGGGGCGCTCAACGGCTCCCACAACGCCATGACTACGCCCGGCAATAACGGTCACCTCCACACCGCTATCGGTGGTGAAGGAGGGCAGCTCCGCGGCGGAAAAATCCCGGTACCACGGCTGGCACATTTTGTCGGCGGCGGGCAGGTTCAACCAAAGCTGAAAACCCTTCATCAGGCCATGCTCCTGCTGCGGAATCTCGGAATGGATGACGCCTTTCCCCGCAACCATCCATTGAACCCCGCCGTGTTCCAGCAGGCCCTGGTTGCCAGTACTGTCCCGGTGGAGCATACGCCCGGCAATCATGTAAGTGATGGTCTCGAACCCTCGATGAGGGTGGTCGGGAAAGCCTGCGATGTAATCGCCCGGGCTGTCGCTTCCAAATGCGTCCATCATCAGGAAAGGATCCAGGCGGCGTTGCAGCGGCTGATTAAGAAGGCGGGTCAGTTTCACGCCGGCGCCGTCGGAAGTTTCCAAACCGCCAACCAAGTGTTCAACTTCACGTGGGCGCACAACGGGTGACACACTGGCCGTATCAGGAGAATTCATGACTCGTCTCACATGGATGAAATCTATGAAGCGACTCTAAGCCCATATGTCGGCGAGGGGAAGCCCGGGTTCTGGGCTTGATTGTCCCGCAAATGAGACAAACGCCTTGCGCTGTCGCAACCCTACCGAAATTGGGTCTGGTGGCGCGCCCCTGGAGGTCCTGCCAGACACCCAACTGACCTACAATTTCAGGAATGCGCAACCACGGCCAGCTCTTCTGGTGCCGACGTCTCATTGCCTGGCAAATTACCTTTTGCCTGGCGGTTTTCGCGTTCCTGCTCAGAGCTTCCATTCCGTTTGGCTACATGCCTGCTCCGGCAGCGCATGGGCTGCCCTTTGCCATTACCCTGTGTTCCAGTGTTGGTCCTGTACCGGGGCAGGTGCATCTTGCCGATGCAGATCACGATTCAGGGCATGACCACAGCCAGCTGTTCGAAAACTGTCCATTCGGCCTGAGCTTCGCCCACAAATTCATGTCTGGGCCGGATACCTCTATCCGGGTCACTGAACTTGTCCATTTTTTACTTCCCGCTCTGCGGGGCAGTCTGCTGCCTGACGGGAAGCCGCTGCTCGGCCCACCCCTGGGATCACGAGCCCCGCCCGCGAGCAATCTCCGTTCCGATCAGGAAAACCCAAACATTTAAATCAGGAGATTCTCATGAACACATTCATACTACGAGCGGCATTCGGCATTTCAGCCATGGTGATCGCTGTGGCCTCCCATGCCCAAGTCGTCATCGATGAACCTTGGGTACGCGCTACGGTTCCCAACCAGTCAGGTACCGGCGCATTCATGAAACTTACATCGGAAAAGGACACCAAGCTGGTTGGAGCAGCATCGCCCGTGGCCGAGCACGTGGAAGTTCACGAGATGGCCATGGAGAATAACGTGATGAAGATGCGCCAAATACCGGGACTCGAGCTTCCAGCCGGGCAAACCGTCGAACTCAAGCCGGGCGGTTACCACATCATGTTCCTCAACCTTCATCAGCAGGTCAAGGAAGGGCAGCAGGTTCCGCTGACCCTCATGTTTGAAAGCCCGGACGGCCAGCGCAGTTCCATGGAATTGCTGGCGCCTGTCAAACCTCTGTCGACACCGGCGGGTGGCCACGGCCATGGACATGGCCAACCTGCCCATGGTCATGGGCAACCCGCGCACGGCCACGGCCACGGCGCGGCCATGCAGTAGGGAGGCGCCATGTCAAAGTTGACTATCGGCCTGGTCGGGGCCGCGTTGGCGCTCGTCTCGAGTTTCGTATTTTCCCATGCAGGCCACAGCCACCAGCATGCTGGCGGGCAGGGTCATGGGCACCACGATCATTCCCAGTCGTTTCCGCCGGTGGAGTCAGCCGCTACCCCCGAGGGGGTGGCCGTGAGTGATTGCTGGATACGGGCTTTGCCCAATCGCCTGCCTGCGGCTGCCTACTTCCGCATCCAGAACTCGGGTAGCCAGGAAGCCGTTCTCGTCGGAGCAGAGGCCAAGGGCTTCGGCAGGGTCATGCTGCATGGCCACGAGGAGGCTGGCGGCATGGCCCGTATGGTGCATGTGGATTCCGTTAGCATTGCTCCCGGTGAACAATTCGAGTTTGCACCACGTGGCCACCACGTCATGTTGGAGCAAGCCGATTCGGATCTGGAAATCGGCACCCGGCGCCCTTTGACCTTATGGTTCAAGAGCGAAAAAGCCCTGACAGTGCAGTGTGAGGTCAAGGCGCCTGGCACGATGAAATAGTCTGTGTATACCCTGGCCCGCGCATTGCCTCATGCCGGGCCGGGGAAATCTGCAGTGCCTCCGGGGAGGCATGGCGCAAGGGTATGATCTGACGCCCACACTTGGGGCGCGGCCTTTCAAGTGATCCACTTAATGAGATTCAACATGCCGATTCGCAAAATTCTTGTATATGCCATTCTGATTCCGCTTTCTTTCACACTGGCCGCCTGCAAGGAGAAAGAAGGCCCTGCTGAAAAAGCGGGCAAGGAACTTGATAAGGCTGCGGCTGCGGTGGGCAAGCAGTTGGAAAATGTCGGCGAGCGCATCCAGGGTGCAGTGTCCAATAGGTGACCCCGCGGCCATTCAGCGCATCACCGAAATGAACGTGCTTGCCACGAACTGGGCGAACTCGGGGTCATTGATGTGCAATGGCACCTTGTGAATGCAGTGTTGATCAGTGACATCGAAAGCCTGCTCCAGAGCATGGAAAAGAGCCTGATCTGCCTCAGGGTCGTAAAACGGTTGCCCGGGGGCGTCCAGGGCAGACAAGCCTTTGGTGGGCAGGAATAAATGCACGACCCCTGGTGAGCGATTCAATTGTTCGGCAATACGCCCGCCAACGAGCTCCAACTCTGCCGCCGTGCTGCGCATGAGCGTCACCTGCGGGTTGTGTACGTGAAACAGGCGACCTCGGTGCTGTTCAGGAATTGTGTGCGGGGCTCCCCAATTAATCATGTCTAGCGCGCCCAGCGAACCTACCCACGGAAGCCCCAATTCTGCTGCCGCGGCCAGACGATCGGGGCCCGCGTCACACACGCCGCCGGCAAGGTGCTGCCCGACTTCAGTCGTTGTAATGTCTATGAGGGCGCTCAGCATATTGCTCTTGGCCAGGGCCTCCATGGTTCTGCCACCCGCACCATTGGCGTGAAACACCTGGCAGTCGTAACTGCCTTCAAGCATACCCACCAGGGTTTGTACGCATGGCGTGGTGACTCCGAACATGCTGAGCCCGATGGCGGGCTTGTCATCCGTAAGGGCAACGGGTGCGGCGCCTGACAGCATGCCGGTCATGGCGTATGCCGCATTCGCGAGAATTCTTCGCGACAGGCGGTTCAGGCCGGCCAGATCAGTGACTGGGTTGATCACGCACAAGTCACGACTGCCGACAAATGATGATGTGTCGCCAGAAGCCAAGGTGGTGATCAGCAGTTTGGGCATACCGAATGGCAATTCCTGCATGGCAGGGGCAATCATGGACGTGCCGCCAGAGCCGCCTATGCCCAGCATGCCGAGTATCCTGCCTTCTTCGTGCCGGGCTCGGACCAGTCGCTGCAGCGCCTGCCCCATTGCGGTCACCGCCATCCCACGGTCGCCACTACCCAACACATGGTGGCGGCCTAGTTGATGATGACCCGCCACCTCGGATGCCTTGATGTCTGCCTGGGCGTGTGAGCCCCTTGTGCTGATGTCCACGGTCAACACCGACACCCCGGCCTCACGAAGGAGGGTGGCCAAATAAAGCAATTCGTCTGCTTTGGTGTCGAACGTGCCGACCACCCAGAGGCTTGGTCGGCTGTTCATTATTGGCCTCCGAAGCGCTGGTTGACGCACTCGAAGAAGACGCGGAAGGTGTCCGCGACGCGTTGACAGGCCTCCGCTTCCTGGTCGGCAGGAACATCGAAATTCGCCCACCAATGCCCGAAGCACTTGTTACCTTCAGTGACTGGCAAGAGCTGCATGGTGGCCACGTAATTGCTCCAGTCAGCATCGATATGCAAAATTTCATATGTGCAGCGATGCTCAATGTCAGAAAGTTCCAGCAATCGTTCGCGCAGATAGCCGCCCCCATCCCTGACGGTGAAGTGGCGTACACAACCGATGCGGTCAGCCGGCCAGCCGTCCTCTATGTAGGAATTTTCAAAAAAGGGGTGGTAGTTACCTAGGTCGCCAAAATCCCGCAACATGCTCCATGCTTGATCCAGCGTAGCGTTCATGACGGCGCTTACATACACGCGGGCCATTTCTTGTCTCCTCCTGTGCGATGCTGGTTCTCCGGGCGTTGATTTCCCCCGGAGACCTCATTCTTTGAAGTTCATTCCCTGGACAACGACTTGCCGAGTGTTTTGTAACGGCGTACGTGTTCCGTGATGGCGTGTTCAACCGGTAGACGTTCCATGCTGCTCGCACCATAGAAGCCGTTGCAGTGCTCACTGTGTTTAAGGACATAGGCTACATCTTCGGGCAGGGAAATGGGCCCCCCATGCGCAATGACGATGATGTCCTTGCGAACGCGCCGGGCCGCCTCGCCCCACTCGTCGATCAGGCGAACTGACTCTTCTAGGCTTTTGGATGAGGTGGCCCCGATGGTGCCCCCTACGGTTACGCCCATGTGCGGAACAATGAAATCGGCACCAGCCTTGGCCATTTCCACGGCTTCGTCAGCACTGAAGACATAGGGGGTAGTTAGAAGGTTCAGCTCATGGGCCTGGCGGATCATGTCGACCTCGGAGGAGAAATTGATGCCTGTTTCCTCCAGACTCTGCCGGAATGTGCCGTCAATGATGCCCACGGTGGGGAAGTTCTGTACCCCTGCGAAACCGAGCTCCTTGAGCTTTTTGAGAAATACCGGCATGACAATGAAGGGATCAGTGCCGTTGACGCCCGCCAGCACCGGTGTCCGTTTGCACACGGGCAACACTTCGCCGGCCATTTCCAGAACAATTTCGTTGGCATTGCCGTAGGCCAAGAGTCCAGCGGAAGAGGCGCGGCCGGCCATGCGATACCGCCCCGAGTTGTAGATGACGATCAGGTCAATGCCTGCTGCTTCCTCGCATTTGGCGGAGATGCCGGTGCCGGCACCTCCGCCAATGATGGGCTCACCTCGCGCCACCATGTCCTGGAACTTCTTCATCAACGTCTGGCGATCATGCCTGGCCATAAGGACTCCCTGATAATGATTTGATATGTCATGATGTTGTGCATGGAACCGTCAAATTTCAGTACCGAGACTGCCGGGGCCGAAGCCCATGGGGCCGGTATTCCGGCCCTTGCTTCCCTGGCTGCGAGAGATGCCCGGATTCCCCGGCCGGACATCCATACTGAAACCCATGTACTGGGTGAGGACACCCAGGTGCTGACCGTGCGCGCCGAGCACTGTGAAGCGCTCGCGGCCCGCCATATAGCGCACGTAGCAGTCGTCGATGCGGCGGCGCCTTACACCATCGTGCGTACCCATTTGAGCGGTGCCTTCATGCAGGTCTGCCTGGGTGGGGAAGGGCAGACCCTGCTGGACGGCCGCTGGCTGGCGCACACACCTGGCTACGCAAGCTTCGCCCCCGCACACGTGCTGCATGCCTTCCATTGCCTTCCCGGCAAGCGCTGGCAGCTTTGTTGGGTGCGCTTCATGCCCAGTTCCCCCAGGTCTCTGGCCGGCGCAATGAGCCCTTCTCTGACACGCTTTGACGGGCGCCCCCTCGAGCATGCGGTTCGGGGACTGTTCCACGAAGTCTCCACGGGAGATGACCCGGGTTCCAGCGCCATCTGGGTCGACATCATCGAACGCTATGTGGCGCGAATTGTTGACCCATGGCAGCGTGAGCCACGCCTGAACAGCATGTGGAATGCAGTGCTGGCAGACCTTGGCAGACCCTGGGTGCTCGAGGAAATGGCGAGGCTCGCGAACATCAGCCCCGAGCACCTGCGACGCCTCTGCTGGGAAAACTTCGGACGTAGCCCGGGGCGGCAGCTCACAGCAATGAGAATGGCAAGAGCCGCCCATGAGCTGGTCACCACCCAGCGCAAGATCGAAGCCATCGCGCGTGACGTTGGCTACTCCAACCCTTTCACTTTCTCCAATACCTTCAAGCGCCTGACCGGGTTTCGGCCTTCGGAGTACCGCACGAGGCCCCGCAAGTGAGCAATTCAGCAGACACATGGCCAGCCCACTCGCTTTGCGTCGTGTGCATCTGCCACTGAACGAAGCGTGAATCACTTCTTCACGAGGTAGCAGGAGCTGGCGGACAGGGGAGCAAAAGCTTCATCGCCGGGAATGGTCTTCACCAGCTTGAAGTAGTCCCAGGGCTCTTTGGATTCCTCGGGTGACTTGACCTCCCAGAGGTACATGTCATGCACCATGCGCCCATCCTCGCGGATCTTGCCGTTCTGGGCGAAGAAATCGTTTATCGGCACTTCACGCATCTTGACCGACACCGCGTCCGGGTCGTCCGTACCAGCTGCTTCGACAGCCTTCAGATAGTGCATGGTGGAAGAGTAGTCTCCCGCATGTGCCATGTTGGGCATGCTTCCCACACGCTTGTAGTAACGCCGGGCGAACTCGCGGGAACCTTCGTTCATGTCCCAATACCAGGCGTTGGTCAGCAGTAGACCCTTGGCGACATCAAGGCCGAGTGCGTGAACGTCATTGATCCATAGCAGCAGGGCCGCCAACTTCTGGTTGGGTGTGAGGCCGAACTCATGAGCCGCCTTGATGGCGTTAATGGTGTCCTGCCCTGTGGAGGCCAGCCCGACAATCTTGGCCTTGGATGTTTGTGCCTGCAGGATGTATGAGGAGAAATCGGTGGTGCCCAGCGGGTGGCGGGCGGAACCCAGAACCTTGCCATTGGCGTTGCGTACAACGTTGGCGACTTGTTCTTCCAGCCCTATTCCGAAAGCGAAATCGACGGTTAGAAAGAACCAGGTATCGCCATCTGGCTGCTGAACCACCGCTTTGCCCGTGCCGTTGGCCAGAGAATAGGCATCGTATGTGTAATGGACGGTATAGGGTGAACAACGGTCATTCGTTAGACCCATGTTGGAAGGGTTGTTCACGATGATGTGCCGGCGCTTTTCCTTGGCGAGATCAGCGACGGCGAGGGCCACTGCGGAGTTCGCCAAGTCGGTGATCATGTCCACACCGTCACGGTCGAACCATTCCCGTGCGCGCGCAGCGCCCACATCGGGCTTGTTCAGGTGGTCGGCATAAACTACCTCAATCGGCTTGCCGAACATTTTGCCGCCATAATCTTCCACTGCCATGCGCACAGCTTCCACTGCGCCGCGCCCGGAAATGTCTGCATAAACCCCCGATATGTCAGTGAGAACCCCAATGCGCAGAACGTCGCCAGACAGCTGTTGACCATGAGCCAGCGACGTGCAGGCCGCGAGCGCCATTGTTACGGCCGAAACCTTCCAGAATTTTGGATGCATGATTGTCTCCTGTTATGCAGTTCGTCGTCACCGCAGCTGCAACCCTGTGTCTCCAAGGTTCAATTCATCGTAGAGTTCTCGCTGCACTGGGTCCATGCCATCAAGACACTACAAGCTATCCAAAATCCACATTTGTCGATGACGCCTCCATTAGACGCTTGGGAGCCGTCTTGCGGTGTATGAGGTATTGTTCTGGCCACTGCCCGTAAGAACCGCAGCAGCGCTTTTGCGCTAAAATTGTCTAAATAGGTAAAAGATCGCTCATTTGTCTTTAACGTTCTTTGTACTTATAATCGTTCGTGTGTCTGATTTAAGAACGCGAAACATTATTTTCGAACTTCAGGCAATTGGCCCTGCACATCATTCCAATCGCGGAATCCCAATCCACGCAGGCCATTCTTTAAAGGGCGTCGCTGCGCCAGTTAGCTCAACTGTGGCCAGTATGCATTGCCCACATCACGCGTCCGTGTTTCACACGGCTTTCGAACCGTAGATATTCTGGCGGGCACTCCATATGGCTCGCCATGAGGGGCGACTTTAATCCGCCCTCTGGTGCTTTCCCGTGCTCTTGAAGGGTTCAGTATTCCCTGGCTCGGGATTCATTGGGTCTGGCCGAACCATCCGGTTCGGCATTCGGTATGAAAGGAGAGAAAAACATGGTCAAAATCGCCATCGTCGGTCTCGGCAATTGTGCAAGTTCGCTCATACAGGGCTTGCACTATTATCGGGATCGCTCGCCCGCCGATGTCAGCGGCCTGATGCACTGGGAAATCGGTGGCATCCGTCCGCAAGACATTCGTGTTGTAGCTGCGTTTGACGTGGATGCCCGCAAAGTTGGAAAGGACGTGGCCGAAGCCATCTTCGCCGAACCAAACTGCACGACGGTATTCCAGCGCGATATTCCGGCGACCGGGGTCAAGGTGGAAATGGGCCCAATTATGGACGGCGTTTCCGAGCATATGCTCAGTTACCCGGAACATCTACGTTTCAAACCGGCTGACCTGCCTCAGCCCGACAAGCAGAAGGTCGTCCACATTCTTCAGAAAAGCGGAGCGGAGGTCATGCTGAATTACCTGCCGGTAGGTTCCGAGCAGGCTAGTCGCTTTTATGCAGAGTGTGCGCTGGAGGCCGGTGTGGCCTTCATCAACTGCGTTCCCGTATTCATTGCCAGCGACCCTGAATGGGCGCGGCGCTTCGCTGCCAAACGCATTCCCATCATTGGCGACGACATCAAGGCGCAGCTGGGTGCGACCATCACTCACCGTGTGCTGACTGACCTGTTCGCACGACGCGGGGTCAAGTTGCACCGCACCTATCAACTGAACACGGGCGGGAATACTGACTTCCTGAACATGAAGAACCATGAGCGTCTTGCTTCCAAGCGCACCTCGAAGACAGAAGCTGTCCAGGCAGTGGCCGCCAAGCGTCTCGACGACGAGAGCATCCACGTCGGCCCGTCCGACTACATCCCATGGCAGAAGGACAACAAAGTTTGCTTCCTGCGCATGGAAGGGTCACTGTTTGGCGATGTGCCCATGAACCTGGAGCTGCGTCTTTCGGTGGAAGATTCCCCGAACTCCGCAGGTGTCGCCATTGACATGATCCGCTGCGCCAAGCTGGCCCTGCAGCGCAAGCAGGGAGGTGTCCTGGAGGCACCTTCCGCCTATTTCTGCAAGCATCCGCCGCGCCAGATGACGGATGACCAGGCTTACGATTCAGTGGAAGCCTTCATCGCACCGGTTCCGCTCAGCGTTCCAGCCTGAACCCCATGGAGGCTGTGATACTCGCAGCCGGTCGCGGCTCGCGGCTGCAGGCACTCTCGGCCTGCAAGCCGCTCACGCCGCTTCTCGGCACCACTTTGCTGGAACGTAACGTGCGCCTGGCATTGGCGGTCGGAGCACGACGCGTCATCGTTGTAATGGGCTATCGGCACGAAGATATACATCAGTGGAAAAATCGGCAGTCCCTGAGTATCCGCAAACGGGTGGAACTGGTGCACAACCCGGCATGGTCGAGTACCGAAAACGCTTACTCGCTTGCCCGGGCGGCTTCGCACCTGACGGGGCGCTTCCTCATTCTGATGGCAGACCATGTCTACAGCGTCGAACTGCTTCAGTCGCTCGTGAAGTGCCATCCCCATGACGGAGCGGTACTTGCCGTGGACCGGCGTCTGGGGAGAGAGGGAATCGACCCCCACGATGCAACCAAAGTGCGGCTGGAGTCGGGGCGGGTGACTACACTGGGCAAGGAGCTTCAGAGAGCCGATGCCTATGACACCGGTGCCTTTCTGTGCAGCCCGGCGCTACTGCCCATTCTGGAGCAGCTGCAGGAGGGTGCAGACACCCGCCTGTCAGGTGTGATGCAGAAACTGGCGGATGAAGGCAGGCTGCAGGCATGTGACGTCAGCCATGCGTATTGGCAGGATGTTGACACGCCGACTGACCTCGCGGCTGCACGGGAAGGCTTGCTGGCTACCTTGCAGGAAGGCAAGCAGGCGGATGGCCTCGTTTCGCGCTATCTGAACCGCCCGTGTTCGCGCTGGGTCAGCCGCCGCCTGGCGGATACCGGTATTACACCCAACATAGTTTCGTGGCTGGTGTTCGCAATTACTGCACTGGCGGCGTTGATCGTCGCAAGTGCACCCTGGTGGCCGCTTCATGTCCTGGCGGGCCTGATGATTCAGTTCGCTTCCGTGCTGGATGGTTGCGATGGGGAACTTGCCCGGCTGCGCGCTCAAAGCAGTGAGTACGGAGGGTGGCTGGACGCCATTCTGGACCGCTATGGCGATGCAGCTCTGATTGCTGCGCTTACCTGGCAGGCCATGCAGCTTGGCGGGTTTCACATCTTCTGGCTTGGCACTGCGGCCCTCGCAGGCAGCTTCATGGTGAGCTATTCCGCTCACAAAAGTGATCGCTTGCTGAAGGAGAAACTGAGAATCGGGAGGGATTTGCGCATGCTTGTCCTTGCTCTGGGCACTGCCTTGCAACAGCCCGCTGCGGCTCTCTGGGTGCTGGCGGTTGCCATGAATCTCACAGTACTCGTACGCCTTTACAGGATGCGCCATGTCTTCTGAACTGGATCGCGCGTACGCTCTGATACGTGCCCAGGTGGCACGATCGCAGGTGCCTGAAGACCCGGGCCATGCGGAAAACACCCTGGAATGGCTGCTGCGGTTGGAGCCGGAAGCGGACCAGGCTTTGCGCCTGGCCGCTTTGGCCCATGACATCGAGCGTTCCAGGCCGAATCGCCTGCGCCGTCAGGATTTTGAAGATTATGATCGCTTCAAGGCCATGCATGCGGCAATAGGTGCACGTATGGCGGGCAGACTTTTTCGCGAGGCCGGTGTGCCGCGCAATATCCGCTGGGAAGCCTGCAGGCTGATCCGCCTGCACGAATGCGGAGGCGATTCCCGCAGTGACCTGCTCAAGGATGCCGACAGCATTTCGTTCTTCGATCACAATCTGCCCGCTTACCTTGAGCGGGAAGGCATGGAGGAGAGTCTGCGCAGAGCGCGCTGGGGCTATGCCCGATTATCGGAAAGAGGGCGGCAGCATGTGGCCGGCATTAGTTATCGCAGTACGGCCTTGCAACGGATCCAGAAACTTATGACCGTTCAGGATATATAGCGAGCAAGGGCCATACCGAGAAAAAGACCTGTGAGCGCAAGGGCAACCGATACCACCACGTAGATAAGTGCCAGCGCTGTATGCCCCTGTTCGTAGAGCAGGGCGGCGTCCAGCGAAAACGCCGAAAAAGTGGTGAAGCCCCCCAGAACTCCCGTGGTCAGAAAAAGGCGCAAGCTCGTCTGGGTTTCCCATCGTGCGGAAAAAAGCCCGAAAAGAATGCCCATGAGCAGGGAACCCACTACGTTGACGGCCAGGGTTCCGAAAGGAAAACCGGAGCCAAACAGCCTGAGTGCGAAGATATTCACCGAGTGGCGCATTGCTCCACCCAGACCGGCACCGAGGAAGACGATCAAATAATTGCGCATGCTTTGGCCTGATCATTTCAACCCAGGAGTTGCTCGCCACCATATTGCTTGAGCGCGGCATCCAGGGCTTCTTCATAATCCGGCCTGGCCAGTTCAAAGCGGGCCCGGCCCTCGGACGTGAGTACGGCATAAACCCCGCGCTTGTCATCCGGGCAGACATCACGAACGGTGTAGCCGCCGCGCTCCAGCCGTTCGACCATCCGGGACACGGAGCTCTGGTTCAGGCCGAGGTGGGCGGCAAGCTCCTGCATCCTCAACTCAGCGCTTTCCGTCTGCGCAAGAATCTCGAGCGCCCTGTATTCGGACAGACCGAGGCCATGACGCGCCTGCAGCACCTTGCTCAACTCGGCCTCGATACTGGCTACCGTCTGAATCAGCACCAGCCAAGCCTTGCTCTTTTTATTGCTCACCGCCTCTTTCCGATTCAAATGGGGATGTTTATTTTCTCATAGTCACTCCCACCCCGATCTTCCTGCTGTCTGCCAGTTTCAACCATACAACTCCGGCGATGATGAGGGCCAGCCAAACTGCCTGGCCCGGGGAAAGTGCCTGGCCCAGAAATACGTTGCCGAATACGGCTGCACCTACCGAACCAATTCCCG
>JAJUFI010000207.1 GCA_029263795.1 Alcaligenaceae bacterium | reverse complement strand
GTGCCACTTACATGCGCTGAGCCAATGCCCAACGCTGCACTGAATCGGCCTTGATGGCCTAATGGATGGATCAGGATTTCTTGGGACGCTTGGCACCGTACTTGGAACGGGCTTGCTTGCGGTCCTTGACACCCTGGAGGTCGAGAGAGCCGCGCACGATGTGGTAACGCACACCGGGCAAGTCCTTCACACGACCGCCGCGAACGAGCACGACCGAGTGTTCCTGCAGGTTGTGGCCTTCACCACCGATGTACGAAATGACTTCGTAGCCGTTGGTGAGACGCACCTTGGCGACCTTACGCAGAGCGGAGTTCGGCTTCTTGGGAGTGGTGGTGTACACACGTGTGCAAACACCACGACGCTGAGGGCAGTTTTCAAGAGCGGGGCTCTTGCTGCTTTCGCGTGCGACTTCGCGCGGCTTGCGCGCGAGCTGACTAATGGTTGGCATGACCTTTACGCATCCTGTTGTTTACGTTACTCATCCGATATGACACGCAGATGAACGTATTGAATGAATACGCCTGACGGGCCGCCCGCAAACCCTGTGGGGTCAGAGGCTCGAACCGCTAGGCGGTTGCGCAATAACCGCCTTAGCACGTGAACGTAAAAAGAGCGGGTCTTGCATTGCTTTACCGGTATGTGTGGCAAGCACATACTTTAGGTAAGCTCGCCATTCTACCACCATGGATAAATAGTGGTCAACGGCAAGCCCGAGGAAAAACTTTGGAGACGCGAGGCGGTCAGGCGCCGATGGCGGAGGGGTGCGCTGCCAGGGGCACGACCTTGATGGTCATGTAGGGGAACAGCGGCAGCTTGCTCAGCAGATCGTGCAGCTCGTCGTTGCTCTCCACGTCGAAAACGCTGTAGTTGGCGTACTCGCCGACGACACGCCAGAGATGGCGCCATTTTCCGGAACGCTGCAGTTCCTGGGAATACGCTTTCTCTTCCGCCTTGATGCGGGCGGCTTCCTCAGCGGGCAGCGTCGCGGGAATATCGACAATCATGTGAACCAGAAAGAGCATGGTGGGATCCTTTGCATGAAAACGGACCGTGCAGCGATGCATGCGGTCCGTGGGAGGGTCTGGAAAGGGCCTGCCGCTTCAGCGGAGCCCCTCAAGAAAGTGGGCCAGCTCGCGATTGAAGGCCTCGGGCGCCTCGAGATTGGAGAGGTGGGACGCGGCCACGCTGACCAGCTTCGAACCTGGAATGGCCTCATGCATGGCGCGGGCATCCGCCACGGTGGTCACCGGGTCACTGTCGCCGGCCAGCAACAGGGCCGGGACACCGAGCGTGCCCAGGAAGGGACGCAGGTCCGATTGCCCCAGGGCATCGCAGCAGGCGGCATAGCCGATGGGGTCAATGTCTTCGATCCACGACTGGGTGCGGCGCACCAGTGCCGGGTTGGCCTGCACGAACCCGGGCGTGAACCAACGTTCGGGGGCCGAGGCAGCCAGCGCCTTCATGCCCTCGACACCGTTGCGGCGCACCGATTCAGCGCGCTCGGCCCAGCCTTCTGCCGTCCCGATGCGGGCCGCGCTATTACACACGGCAATGCCAGTCAGGCGGTCGGGGGCATGCACCCCCAGCCACAGGGCGGTGTGCCCGCCCATCGAGACACCACAGAAGGCCGCACGTTGGACGCCCAGCGCGTCCATGATCGCCAGAACGTCGTCGCCCAGCATATCGAAGGTGTAGGGCCCCGGGGTGACCGGGCTGCCGCCATGCCCGCGGGTGTCGTAACAGACGACCCGATGGGTGGCGGAAAACTGCGCTGCCTGCCCTTCCCACATTTCGAGGGGGGTGCCCAGCGAGTTGCTGAAGATCAGGACCGGTGCATCGTGAGGCCCACTGAGGGCCACGCGGAACGCGCCATTGCGGGTCGAGAGAGAAGTTGGGTTGCTCATGAATGCAATCTTAAATCAGGCACCGACCAAACGGGGACGCTCGACCACCTGATTATCCACGCCGTCCACCAGGGCGCTCAGGGCGAAGTCGAACTGGATTTCGGCAAAGGGCGCATCCAGGCCGGCAGCCGCAATACTTTCTGCGTCATTGCGTTCGATAACCGGGGGAACCAGACCTTCGCGGGTGGCATAGGCGAAGTCGTCGTTCACCAGGGGATCCCCGTCGATGTTGATCTGCGTGGTGAGCTTGCGATGGCCGTCTGCGGTCACGAAGAAGTGAATGTGGGCGGGACGGTTGCCATGACGGCCCAGCTGGTCGAGCAGCGCCTGCGTCGGGCCGTCGGGCGGGCAGCCGTAGCCGTGCGGAACGATGCTCTGGAAACGATAACGCCCCTGGTCGTCCGTGATGATGGTGCGACGCATATTGAACGGTTGCTGTTCACCGGTGGGGTCGAAGTGCGAATAGAAGCCCTTGGTGTTGGCGTGCCACACCTCGACCTTGGCGCCGGCCACCGGCTGGCCGTCTGCCCCGCGAACCGTACCGTGCATGATCAGCGTCTTGCCGTTCGGGTCGCTGCCATCGTCCAGACGCGCGAACCCCTGCTCGACCGGCGCACCCGCCACGTACAGCGGGCCTTCGATCGTGCGGGGCGTACCGTTTTCCACGCCCAGGGCCGCGTCTTCGGCATCCATGCGCATGTCCAGATAACGGTCGAAGCCCAGTCCGGGCGACAACAGGCCCGCTTCGTGCGCGGTGCCCAGGCGATTCAGGTAGGCCACGCCCGCCCAGTACTCGTCGGGGGTGATGTTCAGGTCTTCAATGGCTTTGAACAGATCACTCACAATGCGGTGCACGATCTGCTTGACCCGCGGATTACCTTCGGCTTTGTCCAGACCACAAGCAAGGTTCAGAAAGTTCTGGACTTCTGCGCTTTCGAAGATTTTGACACTCATGTGCATTCCTTTCGGTGATGTAGGGTGAGTGGCCGCGGAAAAAAAGCTGCTCGAATTCTGCGACCGTCCAGGTTTGTCGACGATGACGGCGGGCCTCAGGCTCATTCCACCGAGATGCCGGTCTCGTCGATGATCTTCCCCCATTTCTCGGTTTCGGCCTTGAGATATTCGGCCAGTTCCTGAGGGGTGCTGCCAATGTATTCAGCGCCGATGGTGGCGAAGATTTCCTTCACCCGGTCGCTGTCCATGGCCCGGATCATGGCGCCATGCAGTTTTTCAATGATTTCGGGCGGGGTGCCAGCAGGTGCGAAGGTCGCAAACCAAGGCGTCAGCTCATAGCCGGGCATGCCGCTTTCGGCCACGGTGGGCAGATCCGGCAAGGTCGAGGAACGCGTGGCCGTGGTAACGGCCAGAGCCTTGAGCTTGCCCGACTCGATATGCGGCTTGGCCGAGGTGATGCTGTCGAACATGTAGTCGACCTGCCCGCCGATGAGATCGGACACGGCAGGCCCGCTGCCCTTATAGGGAACGTGCAGCATGTCCAGC
>JAJUFI010000089.1 GCA_029263795.1 Alcaligenaceae bacterium | reverse complement strand
CAACTTGTACAAGTAGTTAACTGGCGGAGACGGAGGGATTCGAACCCTCGATACGGGTATAAGCCGTATGCTCCCTTAGCAGGGGAGTACCTTCAACCTCTCGGCCACGTCTCCAAAGGAAACCGTGATTCTAGCACGGTTCCCTCAAAAATGTGAAGCGTTTTTATGCTTCAGCAGCGTCCGGACCGCCTTCCTTGTCCAGGCCGAAGGCCTTGTGCAGGGCACGAACGGCCAATTCCATGTATTTGTCGTCGATCACAACAGATGTCTTGATCTCACTGGTACTGATCATCTGGATATTGATGCCCTCTTCCGACAAGGTGCGGAACATGCGGCTCGCAACGCCGACGTGGCTGCGCATGCCGATACCCACGATGGAGACCTTGCACACCTTGTCGTCAGCTACGATTTCCTTGGCACCAACGGCAGGAGCCACCTGGTTGCGCAGCAGGTCCAGTGTGCGCTTGAAGTCATTGCGGTTCACCGTGAAGGAGAAGTCTGTCGTGCCTTCAACCGACTGGTTCTGAAGAATCATGTCCACGTCAATGTTGGCGGCTGCCACAGGGCCCAGGATGGAATAAGCGACACCGGGCTTGTCCGGCACACTTAGCAGGGTGAACTTGGCTTCATCACGGCTGAAAGCAATGCCCGAAACTACGGCATGTTCCATTTTCTGGTCTTCCTCGAAAGTAATGAGTGTGCCCGAGGACATTTCTTCTTCGAGCGGAATCAGGGGGTCGGTGAGCGAGGACAGTACACGCACCGGAACGCGGTACTTGCCTGCGAATTCAACCGAACGGATTTGCAGCACCTTGGAACCCAGAGAGGCCATTTCCAACATTTCCTCGAAGGAAATGACGTTCATGCGGCGTGCCTCGGGAACGATGCGCGGGTCGGTCGTGTAAACGCCGTCGACATCAGTGAAGATCAGGCATTCGTCGGCCTTCAGTGCAGCAGCGACAGCCACTGCGGACGTATCCGAACCGCCCCGGCCCAGAGTAGTGATATTGCCTTCGTCATCGACGCCCTGGAAACCTGTGACGATGACGACACGTCCGGCGTCAAGTTCGGCCTTGATGCGATCACCATCTATGGAGTTGATGCGCGCCTTTGTGAAGGAAGAGTCGGTACGCACAGGGACTTGCCACCCGGTGAAGCTGCGTGCGGCAATACCCTCTGCCTGCAGTGCGATGGCCAGCAACGCACTGCTGGCCTGCTCACCGGTGGCGGCAAGCTGGTCCAGCTCGCGGCCATCTGGCTGGTCGCTCAATTCCTTGGCAAGCCCGAGCAAACGGTTGGTTTCCCCCGCCATGGCTGAGGGCACCACGACCACCTGATGGCCTGCGGCATGCCACTTGGCCACGCGGCGGGCCACGTTCCGGATGCGCTCGATTGAGCCCATGGACGTGCCGCCATACTTTTGAACTATCAGGGACATCTTCTACTCTGGTGAAGGACGCCGGACCGGCACACGTTGTGGCGGCCGACGTCAAGGGTCGGATAGAGAAACTCTCACATTTTAGCGATTTTCGTCACTGTCGTTTTGCACCAACAGGCTGACACGGCCCCGCTCACACACAATCCAGTGCCTATCATGCTTCAGTCGCATGCTGCGGTCATGGCCCAGCGCATGTAGCTGGCGCAGCTGCCGGCAGAGTTCTCGCATGCGGGCTTCCGACGGTGCCCTCAGGCCATGCATGTTCAGCCAGTGACGCAGTACCAGAACCTGCCGCTGTGGGGTTAATGCGCGCCAGGCTGCCAGGGAGAAGTCTTTATGGTCGCTGCCTGGCTGCAGTCGTAAGAGGTCCTCGGCCGCCACCTCATCCAGCAACACCTGCAGCTCGCGCGCCTGCCGGCTGTGACGCAACAGTATGGAACGCCATGCAGGCCAGCGCTCATCCAGCACAGGCACCAAGCGGCGCCTTACCGCGCCTCGGGTGTAGTGGTCCTGCACATTGGTCGGGTCGTCCACCGGCACCCAGCCCGTACGGTTGGCAAAGTCTTGGGCGGCAGCCAGGATGCGTACGCGCTCAAGCTCGAGCCACGGTCTGACATAAACCACCTTTCCCCGATGTGAAACTTCGGCCATGGCCGACAGCCCTGTGGGACCCGAGCCACGCAGCAGCCGCATTAGCACCGTTTCGGCCTGGTCGTCGCGATGATGCGCAAGCAGGATATGACGCAGCCCTATGAATTCCGCGAGGTGCTCCAGCCCCCGGTAACGGGCGTCCCGGGCTGCGGCTTCCAGG
Source organism: Alcaligenaceae bacterium (assembly GCA_029263795.1). Taxonomy (GTDB): domain Bacteria; phylum Pseudomonadota; class Gammaproteobacteria; order Burkholderiales; family Burkholderiaceae_B; genus Yanghanlia. The sequence continues at coordinate 8,100 of JAJUFI010000089.1, read as the reverse complement.
CCTTTTCCTGTGTCGCCCGGCACGGTAACGCGCAAGGTGTGACAAGCCAGCCCCAGACCGCAGGCCAGATCGTGGGCATGCCACGCCCAGTCGTCGGCCAGCGACTGCAGCCCATGATGGATATGCAGGCAATGAAGTTCCAAACCCGGGATGTCTTGTGCGGCGACGGCTGCATGCACGGCCAGCATGGCGGAATCGGCCCCCGCGCTCAGGGCCACACCCAAACGCAAGGGCGTGGCCGTGTCACCCCTTGCGGCCTGTTCTGCCGCCAGCCTTTTCAAGGCAGCTGAAACAGGACCCAGCAAGGCGCCGTCGCCGAAACCCTCAGGCAGGTAACGGGCGAACATCAGGGCTTCAGTTGACTTCGCTGAAGCGGCCGTATGACATGAGGCGGGCCAGCCGCTGGTCGATCAGCTCTTCCGGAGTCATGCCAGAGACCTGACGCAGTGCATCAGACAGTGCCCGCTCAAGCTGGCGAGCCATCATTACGGGATCGCGATGCGCGCCACCGATGGGCTCGTTCACAACACGGTCAATCAGACCCAGTTCTTTCAGCCGTGGTGCGGTGATGGCCAGGGCTTCGGCTGCAACTGAAGCTTTCTCGGCACTGCGCCACAGAATGGATGCGCAGCCTTCGGGAGAAATCACGGCATAGGTGGCGTACTGCAGCATCATTACGACATCGCCAACTGCAATCGCCAGTGCACCACCTGACCCCCCTTCACCAATGATGGTGGAGATGATGGGCACCTTCAGTTCGGCCATGGCGTAGAGATTGTGGCCGATCGCTTCGGACTGGCCGCGCTCTTCCGCACCAATGCCGGGGTAGGCACCCGGAGTGTCAACAAAGGTGAAGATGGGCAACTGGAATTTCTCCGCCAGCCGCATCAGCCGCAGGGCTTTTCGGTAGCCCTCAGGCCGCGGCATTCCGAAATTCCGCATGGCTCGTTCCTTGGTGTCGCGACCTTTCTGATGGCCTATGACCATGCAGGGCGTTCCGTTGAAACGTGCCAGGCCACCAACTATGGAACGGTCGTCCGCATACATGCGGTCGCCATGCATTTCCTGGAAATCCGTGAAGATTTCGCGTACGTAGTCGAGGGTGTAAGGCCGCTGTGGATGCCGAGCCACCAGGGCAGTCTGCCAGGGTGTGAGCTTGGCGTAGATGTTCTTTGCCAGAGTTGCGCTCTTCTGCTGCAGCCGTGTGATCTCGTCGGAAATATCCACCGCCGAGTCCGACTGCACGTATCGGAGCTGTTCTATTTTGCTTTCGAGTTCCGCCAGGGGCTGCTCGAATTCCAGGAAAGTATTACGCATGGGTAGTGAAATCCTAGTCTATCAGTACTGCACCGCGGCAGAATCCAGACTGCGCCACAGAAACCACGTTGCAACCGTGCGCCACGGCGCCCAGGCCTGTGCCACTTCCCGCGCCTCGAACCGTGAAACGGGTTCCCCGCTGAAGTAGTGTAGCGAAATTGCCTTAAGCAAGCGCGAATCGTCCAGCGGAAGCACGTCAGAACGTTGCAGATGAAAAATGAGGAACATTTCTGCCGTCCAGCGCCCTATGCCCCGAATGGCGCATAGTTCGGCAACGACAGCCTCGTCGTCCATTTCGCCCCAGAGTTCAGGCTGAACTCTCTTTTCAGCAAAATGAGTGGCGAGATCAATGATGTAAACGGCCTTGCGCTTGGGAAGCCCGGCCAGGGTGGCGTCATCTTCAGCAAGCCGCAGCACGGCTTGCGGGGTGGGCTGCTTGCCACAAACCGAGGTAAAGCGCTGCCACGCGGCCTCCGCAGCCTTGATGGAGCTCTGGTGCCCGATCAGGGCGCGCGCCAGGGTTACGAAGGGCTCGACCGGAGGGGCCAGCCAGTCGTCTGGAAATTGCGGAATGATACGGCGGAGAATGCGGTCGCGCTCAATCAGCGCGGCAACGGCCTCATCCCAGTAGTCCGGCTTCTCAACCGGGCCAGTGACATTATGCGGCATGATGTGTCCCATCAGGCACGACGCCACTGCGTCACACCGCCCGGACGATCTTCCAGTTCGATTCCCGCTTCGTGCAGGGCATCGCGCAGGCGGTCGGCTTCGGCAAAATCACGCCGTTTTTTGGCATCGGCGCGTGCGGTGATCATGGCTTCGATTTGCGCGTCGCTCAGGCCCGTAGCCGACTTGGGCGACTGCCCAAGATAACGCGAAGATGAACGAAGGTAGGTTTGCGGGTCGGTCTGCAACAGGCCGAGCACCCCGCCCAATGCCTTCAACAACCCGGAAACCTGGGGCGACTGGCTGCGATTGGCCTCGCCTGCCAGTTCGAACAGCACAGCGACCGCACCGGCAGAGTTGAAATCATCGTTCATTGAATCGCGGAATTCGCGACAGTATTGAGCATCCCAGTCGATCTCGACCTGCGCGGGAGGTACATTGGCCAATGTCTGGTAAAGGCGGTCAAGCGCCTTCTGAGCGTCAATGAGATTATCCGGCGTGTAATTCTGTACACTGCGGTAATGGTTGCGCACGATGAAGAAGCGCAGCATTTCGGCTTCACGCGGGTTGACCGCATATTCGGCAACGCTGTCGTCAGGTTCGCCTTCGGCCGCAATGGTGGAACGGATGCGGCGGAAGTTGCCCAAGGACTTGGACATTTTGTCCGAATCGACCATCAGCGGGCCGCAATGCATCCAGATGGAAGCCAGCGTACCGCCAAACGCACCTTCGGTTTGCGCGATTTCGTTTTCGTGGTGGGGGAACTTGAGGTCGGGGCCACCACCGTGAATGTCCAGCGGCAGGCCGAGCAGCGCCTTGCTCATTGCCGAACATTCGATATGCCAGCCGGGCCGCCCGAGGCCATAGGGGGATTCCCACTTGGACTCTTCCGGTTCTTCAGGCTTGGCTGCCTTCCAAAGAACAAAGTCGAGCGGGTCACGCTTGCCGGCGGAAACCGCAACCCGTTCCCCTGCGCGCAGATCATCCAGCGATTTGCCGGAGAGCTTGCCATAGCCTTCGAAGTTGCGGACAGAGTAATTCACATCCCCGTCTTCAGAACGATATGCCAGCTGTTTTTCCTCCAACCGCCGGATGATGTCGAGCATGTCTGCCACATGTTCGGTGGCTCGTGGCTCGTGATCTGGCCGCTGCACACCAAGAGCGCGTTCATCGGCATGCATGGCGTCGATGAAAAACGAAGTGACTTCGCCCAGACGCCTGCCGGTTTCCACGGCGCGACGAATGATCTTGTCATCAATGTCGGTGATGTTGCGTACATAGGTGACGCGATATCCGGAGGCGCGCAGCCAGCGCTGGACGATGTCGAAGCTCACCAGCATGCGAGCGTGGCCCAGATGACAGAAATCGTAGACAGTCATGCCGCATACATACATGCGCACATGACCAGGTTCGACCGGACGCAACGCTTCCTTGTTGCGAGTGAGGGAATTATGTATTTGCAGCATCTGCCGTCTGGATGTTCAAGTAGCGCAAGCCATGCCCATGCAAACCTGCAAGCCGGGGAAAAGGCAGGATTCGCCCCCGGAAATGGGCCTTCCGATGAAAGCACGGCTAAAATGGTGGTCTTCAAGTATAGCAAGACGACTCCAGGAACCGCGCCCGTGAGCCTAACGCCCGTTACGAAAACCTTGTCCGCATGCGCAGCAGCCGTTCTGTTCGTATTGAGTGGGCAGGCGGTTGTCGCTCAGCCTGTGCAACCTCTCAGCGCCCAGGATCGCGAGCTGTTCCCCGAGGAAAAACCTCAGGAGAAAGGCTGGAAGGGCCTGGCCAATATGCTGGAATCACTGGAACCAGAAGTGGACACCAGCATTCCGCTCACACCTTCCCAGATCACCGACCGTATTTCCGCCATGCTCGACCAGGGCCGGGCTGCGGAAGCCCTGCAGGCCATCGAGAAGCGCAAAGCGCAGTACGCGGCGAACCCGGATCCTCTCGGCACAGATGTCCAGCTCATGTTCCTGCATGCACGCGCACTGGCCGCCTTGCAACGTCACGAAGAAGCCATCGCCATTTATCGCGACATGACCACGCGCTACCCGGAACTTCCCGAGCCCTGGAACAACCTGGCCGCCGAATACGTCCGGACAGGGCGGCTGGAAATGGCCCGCGATGCGCTGCAGATGGCACTGCATGCCAACCCGAAGTATGCCGATGCCCTGCGCAACCTGGGCCGCGTACAGATGCTGATGGCCGAGGAATCCTTCCGCGCCGCAGAACAGGCCGGCCGTTGACCCACCACCAACCCCTGCAATGAAACCAACCATGGCTGAACTTCGCTTGTCCATCTCACGCCCGAGCCTGCGACGGCTCGGCGTTGCCCTGTTCGCCTCCGCGCTGTTTGCAGCGGCCGGCAGCGCGACAGCCACCAATTCCACAACAGAAGGTAATTCCAACATGACCACCGAACCTCGCGTCAAGCTCCAGACCAACCATGGCGACATCGTCATACAGCTCAACGCCGAAAAAGCCCCCAAGACCACTGCCAACTTCCTGGAGTATGTTCGCGAAGGCTTCTACGACGGCACAATTTTTCACCGCGTCATCAATAACTTCATGATTCAGGGCGGCGGTTTTGAAGCCGGCATGAAGCAGAAGAAGACTCGTCAACCCATTGAGAACGAGGCCAACAATGGTCTGCGGAACGACCGCTACACCATCGCCATGGCCCGGACTTCCGATCCTCACTCGGCAACGGCCCAGTTCTTCATCAATGTGGCTGACAATGACTTCCTGAACCACACTGCTCCCACCAGCAACGGCTGGGGCTATGCCGTCTTCGGCCAAGTGGTTGAGGGCACCGAAACCGTCGACAAGATCAAGGCGGTGAAGACCGGTTCGCGCGGCTTCCATCAGGATGTGCCGGCGGAAGATGTCGTCATTGAGAAAGCCACGGTCGTTGAATAAACTGCCTTGTCCGGGCCGCGTCTGGGTTGCCTCCGACATTCATCTGGGCCCGGACTCTCCCGCCACAGCCGCGGCCTTCCATGCTTTCCTGGAACGGGCCGCGCGTGAAGCCGATACGCTGATTCTCGCCGGCGATATTTTCGATGCCTGGATTGGCGATGACGTCGCCCTGCGGCCCGAGCCGTGGCTGAAGTCATCGCTCGATGCCCTCAAGGCCTTTGCCGTCCGCACCCCGCTCTGGTTGGGCCGTGGCAACCGCGACTTCCTGATTGGCCATCGGCTGGCACTGCAGCTGGGGGCCCGGCTGCTCCCCGAACCGGCGCTGCTGCAGACACAGGCTGGTGTGGTCCTGCTGACACATGGCGACGAATACTGCACGGGCGACGCCCGCTATCAGCGCTTTCGCCGTGTAGTGCGGCATCCCGGCGTACAGCGCGCGTACCTCGCTCTTCCGCTTTCCCTGCGCCAGAGGATCGCCAACTGGGCCAGGCAGCGCAGCAAACACGCGAACCGCTACAAACCTGCCAACATCATGGATGTCGCCCCTTCCTCCGTCGAGGATGCCCTGCGCTCCTCGGGAAGCAATATCCTCATCCATGGGCACACCCACCGTCCGGCACGGCACTCACTCAGGGTGGACGGCTGGGACCGCGAAAGATGGGTGATTCCCGACTGGGACTTCGACCATGCCCGCCCTCCCCGCGGCGGATGGATTGAGCTGTCCTCCGGTGGGGTGCGTATCGTTCACGCCCCGGCCGAACAAGGCGGTGATCAGGCGTCGAAATAGAGGTCCAGCTGGCAACGCCCGTCGCGCTGGCTGGCATGTACGCGGCGTGCGAGCCGGCTCAACAGGTAGCTGGACAGTTGTGCCGCAGCCTCGGGCAGGTCCAGCATGTCATCTGCCGAGGGGGGCGTGTCGCCCGCGACCGGCAGGGGCCGCCCATCGTAGATGAACCGGACGCGCAATGCGAAATCGTCGAATCTGGTCTGCACTTCGAGCCAGGGGGGCGTCGCCTGAATGTGGCCGCTATGTGCCACCAGATCAAAAGCTTCCCAGACCGTTTGCTTAGCGCGCAGAACCGCGTTACGGCGGGCGCCCCATAAGCGCCCCTGTTCATCCATGAACTGGTCGATGTCATCCGCCGTGGTGGCTTCCACGGTGAACCGTTTGCGCGCCCGCGAGGTCGCCCCGATGCGGAAGATCAATGTTAGGCACAACGCCAGCAGCAGACCGTTCACTCCCCCCGCCACTTTCATGAAGCTGGCCAGTGCAGGCATGGCGCCTTCTATCCCCCAGATAATGTGTTGGTTGGCCACACCAATCATCAGACCCAGACCCACAGCCATGGCCCGCCGATTGTCCAGCATACGTGTGGAGATCAGGCGCAGGCCGGTCACGATTAGCAGGGCTGCCAGGTAAATCATGAGGGCGGATATGACCTGCGCGGGCACCACGTACCAGAGCATGATGAGCTTTGAACACAGCGCCATGAAAACCAGGGCGCCCGCCACCCAATAACCGAGGTAGCGGCTGGTGCAGCCTGCGGTGGTGGCCAGCCCCACCGCGCCGCCGCTGGCGGACTGAGGCATGGCATTAAGGAATGAACCAACCATGTGTGCCACGCCCTCGGCGCGCAGGCCACGGGCATAGGCGCGCAGGTTGGGAATGTGCCAGTCGGCATCCACGGCCCGCTGGGCAACCGTCTGCGTACCGAGGGAGACCAGCGACAGGGACAAGCCCATCAGCGCCGAAAGCCAGATAAAACGCGCGTCAAACTGCCAGCCAATGCTACCCACCTGGGGCAGATGCAGCCACGGCGTGGAGCGGATGTCCTCCCACACACTTGGTGGAATCATGCCCAGGGAGATGGCCAGAACCGTGCCGGCCAGCAGCCCCGCCAGGGTGGTAAAGGCCTGAAAGCGTGTGCGCACCCATATGTTGCAGAATACGAGCACGGCAAGGGTGAAGCCGGCCACGGCGAGGTCGTCCCCGTCAACCATTTGCTCTTCAACATTGAATAGCACTTCCAGCCCGACCTTGCCCGTGGCCACGCCCGTGAGCATGACGGCCAGGCCCGCCATTTCAACGGTAAACACATTGCGCATGCGCAGGAGAAGCCCGCTGAGCAGGATTTGGGTCAGGCCAGCGAAGAACACCATGCCGTAGGCCAGGGCCATTCCGCCTTGACTGCCCGCGAGGAGCATGAAACCAAGAACTGTGGGCGTAGCCTGCTGGGGGTAGTAATAGCCGGCCCCCACACCCCAGCGCCCCACCACTTGCAGGATGACGCCGAGAGCACACGCCAACAGAGTGGCCGAGGCCACATCGAGGAACTGATGGGAACTCAGCCCGACTCCGCTGCTGTGCATGAACAGACTGGGCACAACAAGCAGAGCCCCGAGAAAGGCTAGTTGTTCGAGCGACAGCCCCAGTGCGGTGGGCACTGGCAGACGATCATTGATCCAGAAGTCGATATTGCCAGGCCGACGCATGGAGCGCTTCAGAGCACTGGCATGAGGTAGAGATCGGGATACTGGGCTGCCCAGAGATCACCCGACTCCAGATCGAACCACCAGCCATGCAGCGCGAGTGAACCTTCGTCAACCCGCGACTTGATCCACGGATAAGTCAGCAGATTGTGCAGGGAGCCCGTAATGGCAGCCCGTTCCACAATGCTGGGGTTCTGCTCGAGAAGCTCCAGGGACACAGGCTCACGGTAACCGTTCTCGCTGTTGACATAGAGCTGGGTGGCGCGATGCGCCAGGCTCACCCATGGACCGATGAAGTCGCGGTCGATAGGTTTGCCCATGGCCTTCGTGATCATTGCACGGATGCCACCGCACTGGGCGTGACCGAGCACGATGATGTGGTCGACCTTGAGGTCGCGAACCGCGTACTCGATGGCGGCCGAGGTGCCGTGCAGATCTTCGTCAGGCTCATAGGGCGGGACCAGGTTCGCGACGTTGCGCACGGTAAAAAGCTCGCCGGGTTTTGCCTGCATGAGCAAGCCCGTTTCCACACGCGAATCACAACAGGCGATGATCAGCGTAGCCGGCGACTGCCCTTCCGAGGTCAACCGCTGCATGAGCTCCGGATGTCGTTCGTAATACTCCGTGCGGAAGCTCTTGATTGCTTCCTTGAAATGCGAGATATCCCTGAGCTTGTGTTCGCAGCATCCGTCGCCCATGTTT
>JAJUFI010000087.1 GCA_029263795.1 Alcaligenaceae bacterium | reverse complement strand
GGTCGAACCCTTCCCATTCCTTGATAAGCGCGCCTTCGTACCACCAGGCTGATGGGTCACCCACGATATATGCGTCAAAGCTTTCGGGCCGTGTGAAAAGTACATGCAAGGCGAACAGCCCGCCATAGGAATGCCCCCAAATCCATTCCTCTCCGTTTGCATCGACGAGTGATCTGACTTTGGGTTTCACTTGAGTGTCGATCAGCTCGAGAAAGAGGCCGGCGCCGCCCCCTGCTCGACCGCGCACCACGGGATTTTCCAGCCGCTCGCCATTCAGGAACACTGGAGGGGTGTAGTCGTAGGCTCGGGAAACCACATCATTGCGCGTAGCGATGTCATAGCCAATCGCTACGAGCACAGGGGCATTGCCGCTTGCCAGTTGTGCGAGGTGATCGGCAGTCAGCGTCGCAATGGCTGCATTGCCATCGAGCATGTACAGAATATGCTGCTGCGGTGGCTGGATTCTGGGTATGCCCACCTGAACCCGGTAGCGGCGTTGCCCGTCGTCCGAGACCAAATTGAAGGTTTCGAACCGGTAGTGTTCGGAAGCACGGTCGGCCACAGTTTCGCCCACATGTTCCGCCGCACGGGTATGGCTCGGACCGCCAGCATTTTGGGCGTAAACAGCAGAGTCCAAGCAAAGGAAGCCGTATAAGCCCAGGAGCATGGAGAAGAGGAGCACGGGTTTCATCGGGGGTTTCTGCTCGCGTGTAGGGAGTGAGCGTCCGCTGCGCTTGCATATGTCAGCGGGCTAGGTTCAAATAAGAACCATTCTCATTATAGAGCGCGCTTTCCTTGAAGTGTCCACGTATGGATCCTAAACCGGCTCGTCCTACTCCCACCAATCAAGAATTATTGGCGTCTCACCGAGGTATGCGTCCCTGGCGTGCCCTAGGCCTGGTGCGTCGTGTGGAGTTCGACGCACCCGATTACCACTTCGTCTCTCTGCCGTTCTGCGGTGATGCTCCGGTCCTCGAGGGGCGTCTGCATGAAGTTCAGTTACAGCGAGGCATGTGGCTGCATTGTGCGGAAGTACGAGATCTGCACAGCATGGCGAGCAGGGCGCCTCTGGAGGCAGGATTGCGCCTGGTCGTAATACTGGCCGGTGAACTGGACGTGAGTATCGGCGGGCATCGGCTTCAGTTGAGGGCCGGCGCTGCTAACAATGCTCGTGCCGCGCTACTTGCCATGCCACAGGACGCATTGTTCGAGCGCCGTTGGAAGCGGGGGAAATGGGAACGCAAGCTGTCGCTGCATTTCACACCTTCCTGGCTGGCCGAGCATGCCGAGCTCTTCGAAGCCGATGGCTTCGGCTTGCCCGCCCCCATGGCAGCGGTTTTGCACGGCAAGGGTGGTAGGCAGGAAGTACACGCCTATGGTTGGGCGCCTTCTTCCCACGCCGTGTCTCTGGCTGAGCAGCTGATACTGGATGCAGTTCCCGCTGATACGGGACTGACTCGCCTGCGTCAGGCCGGGCGGGCGCTGGAACTGCTGCATGAAGCACTGATGCAATGCGGAAGGGAGCCGGCCAGCTCTCCAACTAAGGCAAACCCCGCCATGCGCCCAAAAGACTTCGAACGCATGTTGCGCCTGCGTAGCCTTCTTGATGCGGAAGTGCAGGAGCTTTATGGCTCCACACTCAGCATCGAAGAATTGGGACGCCGTTTCGGGCTGAGCAGCAGTGCTATGCAAAGGCAATTCCGTCAGGCGTTCGGTTCGTCTATCAATGAATACCGGCGCAACATGCGGCTGCAACAGGCGCGCGCCGATCTCGAGAATGGCTGCACCATTAGCGACGCCGCGCATCGGGCGGGCTATACCAGTGCCGCCAATTTCTCCACCGCCTTCCGGCGCCGCTTCGGCGTCAGCCCCCGCGATCTTATTCGTCTCGGCTGAAACTGCCCCTTGCGCAAACAAGCCCGCTCGTTTCGCAAACCAGAAATGCAAATGAGAATGATTCAATATTGCATGTTGCCGCACTGACAATGCTGGATTCTGTGCCGGGCGCTCTGCCCAATATACGCAAGGAGAAAATAAAAAATGCCCACAATGGAACACCTGTCCTGGACCGCCCACCGTGGGTTGAGGCTGGCGCCCGTTGCTCTGGCTCTTTTCGGGACAGGTATCGGGGTCAGTCACGCGCAAGCTGAAAGCGCCCGGGTGCTGGCCCCTGTCGTTGTGACGGCCAGCGGTGTGGAGCAGCTGGCCAAGGATGCGCCGGCTTCAATGACGGTGCTGACACGGGAAGAGATCGAGGAGAGCGGATATACCACCGCAGCTGAACTCATCGGTCATGTGGAAGGGGTGGTGCTTACCGGCGGGGACCCGAACAATAAAGACATCATGATCCGCGGCTTGCCCGGGGAGTACACACTGGTGCTGGTGGACGGCCGCAGACAGAACACCCGCGAAACCATGAACCGTGGAACGGCCGGCGTGCAATATGCCTTTCTGCCGCCGCTTGCGGCCATTGAACGCATTGAAGTGGCCCGCGGTCCCATGTCTTCCTTATATGGTTCTGAAGCCATGGGTGGTGTTGTCAATATCATCACGCGCAAGGTCCCGGAGAAGTGGTCGGCCGCGCTGGACACTTCCGTTACGCTGCAGACGGACAATGACTACGGCAATAGCCGTGAAACCCAGTTCTGGCTTGGCGGGCCCATTAAAGATGATGTGCTGGGCCTGCAAGTCTATGGTTCCTACGATGACATGAGCGAAGGAACTAACTACTACCCCAGCGCTGATGGTGCATATGGACGCAATATGCGTAGTCTGGGCGTCAAGCTGGCATTGCGTCCGAACGAAAACCATGACCTGGTGCTCGACGTCTCCACCCAGCGCCTGACCACGGAATCCACACCGGGTAAGTCGGTGGACCCGGCATACGATTGGTTCAAAGAGCAGCACAGGCGCAATGCTTACGGCATCACGCACACGGGACGCTGGAGCATCGGCGAATCGCGCGTGTCGCTATACCGTGAGGACAGCACCCAGGAAAACTGGCCGAAGTCTGGTGAATATGTGGACAACCGCAAGCTAAGCAATACCATCCTGGACGCCAGCATGAGCATGCCCTTCAAGAACCACACTCTGCGGTTTGGAGGCCAGTATCTGCGATCGGAGTTGAGCGGCATACAGAATGAAGCGCGTTTTTCAAATTACCCGACCAATACCGACCGCGTCACGCTGAATAACTACGCCCTGTTCATCGAGGACGATTATTTCGTCACCGACGATTTCATCGTGACTGCCGGCCTGCGCATGGACCATGATGAGCGCTTCGGCACACATTGGTCACCCAGGCTTTACGGTGTTTACCATGTCACGGACGCGCTGACTGTGAAGGGTGGGGTGTCCACCGGCTTCAAAGCACCGACCATCCGTCAAAGCAACCCTGGGTATTGCATGGTCACCGGGGGGAATTCGGGTTTCCGTGGGCCGCTGTGCGGCAACCCCGATTTGGAGCCGGAAACCAGCGTCACCCAGGAGCTGGGGCTCAGCTACGACTGGGCACCAGGCAGCAATGTCAGTGCGACCATCTTCAACACCAACTTCAAGAACAAGGTGGCAAGTTATGACACCGGCCAGCAAGATCCTTTGAACCCGGGCACCAACAACCACCTGTACATTTACGACAACATCGACAAGCTGCAGATTTATGGACTCGAGCTTGCGCTGAGGATGCCGCTAACCGACACACTGACTCTTTCCTCCAATTACACCTTCACCAAGTCGGAGCGAAAAGGTGGTGGAGAAGTGTCATTCAATGGCGAATCCCTGGACGGGGAACCATTGGAGAAAACGCCCCGCCATGTGATGAATACGCGGCTGGACTGGCAGGTCAACGAACGCTTCCATACCTACGTGCGCTGGAATCTGAGCGGCGAGGCCCGTTACGCGGCATATCGCAACGGAGCCACCGGCGTACGTACACGCCCGGGCGGTTCGACCTTCGATCTAGGGGGCAGCTATCAGGTGACCAAAAACCTTGCGGTGCGTGCAGCGGTGCTTAACCTTACCGACCACAAGACTCCTCTAGACACCCGCACGCGTTTCGAAGGCCTGGACGGCAACTGGATGATCGACCAGGGACGCCGCTTCTGGCTAGGGGCGAGTCTTAAATTCTGATGGCGTGGTTCACAAGGCAACTTCGTGATTGGATGGCCAGCTGCTTGTTGGCGGCCAGCGTGACAGGCGGTGCGCCGGCCTGGGCGCAGATCGAGCTGGTTGACCAAGCCGGTCGGACCGTCCGTCTGCATGAACCGGCACGCCGCGTGTTCCTATCTGAGCCAGGCGACTTTGCCATGCTGGCTATGCTGGACGCCGACCCGGCAGCCCGCATTGTTGCCTGGAATCGCTGGAGGCTCGATGAGCGCACTGTGGCGCAATGGCGCGCCATCAACCCCACCGCATTCGACCGCATTGAGCAGCTGGTGATCGATGGCCCGCAACACCTGAGCGCTGAAAACATCATCGTTCATGATCCAGATCTTGTAGTCCTGGATCATTTTTTCGGCAAGGCAACGCATGCTGTGCGTCAGCTTGAGCAGGCCGGCATACCGGTTGCGATTTTGACGCTCGAGCCTCAGCTGACAGCGGAGAACCCCGCCGAAGGCCTGGAAAAACTGGCTGTTTTGCTGGGCGAAGAGGAGCGGGGACGCGAGATCAGTGACTTCATTCGTTCACGGCGTGATCACATTGTTGCGGAAGTCAGTCGTCTCGAGCAGCAGGGCGTCCAGAAACCGAGTGTATTGATGGAACCGCATGCGGGTATAGGCCCCTGCTGCTTGTCCATGGGCCTGGGGCGCAGCATGGGTGACCTGGTGGCGTTGGCCGGCGGACGGCTGATTGGTAGCGAGATTATTGAAGAAATGTCGGGGCGGCTCAGCCCCGAGTATGTCATTGCAGCCAACCCGGCGGTCTACATCGGGACAGGGGGACGTCATCTGCAAAGTAAGGGTGGGCTTGTGCTGGGCGTTGATGTTGACCCGGAAACTGCCCGCCAAAGCCTGACGCAGGTCATGCAACGCATGGGTTTGCAGCATATCGGCGCCTTGGAACAGGGGCGCGTGCATGGTTTATGGCACAGCGGCTACGGCATCGTGCACCTGGAGCGCATTGCCAAATGGCTCTATCCGGCTTTTTTCGAGGATCTGGATCCAGCTGCGACCCATGCCGAGCTTGACGCGAAGATGCCTCTCACCCAGAAGGGTACGTTCTGGATTTCTATGGACCCGACGAAGGATTGATTGATGCAAACGCCGGTTCCTTCCTGTTCACAGGTTTCCTCTTGCAACGCCGCCCTGCACGACCGGTGGCTGGATCACCGGCGGATCGTCAAAAGGCGCAGTTGGCTGGTGTGTGGACTAGCGATATTGGCCGCTGTAGCTGGATTTCTTGATCTGCTGACAGGGCCTGCTGCCTTGCCGGCCACCCATGTTCTGCATGGCCTGCTGGACCCGGATACGCTCAGCCGCCCCATGCAGGTCGTACTGTGGCAGGTCCGTTTGCCCGTGGCCTTGCTCGCGTTGCTTGTTGGTGCGGCATTGGCTCTGGCCGGTACCGAGATGCAGACCATTCTGCATAATCCCCTGGCGGAACCGTTTACTTTAGGGGTGTCGTCCTCGGCCGCACTGGGCGCGGCGCTGGCGATTGTCCTGGATTGGGGCATGCCGGGGGCGGGGGTCGCGTGGTGGGTTCCGGTCAACGCTTTTGTTTTCGCACTGGGGTCGCTTCTGCTCTTGCAGTTGCTCGCTCAGTGGCGCGGCGCCCACGCTCAGACGCTGGTGCTGTTTGGAATCGCCATCGGCTTTGCCGCCAGTGCTTGTCTTTCTCTTCTGCAGTTCATTGCCAGCGAAGATGCACTGCAGCAGCTGGTTTTCTGGAACATGGGCAGCCTGTCACGGGCGGACTGGCAAAGTGTGGGCATTCTTGGGCTGGTCATGGCGATCACATTACCGTTTTCTTGGCGCGCGGCCAATCAACTTACCAGCCTGAGGCTGGGCGAGGAGCGCGCTCACAGCTTCGGTATCAATGTGGCGGCGTTGCGAAGGTGGTCACTGCTGCGGGTCAGCCTGCTTGCCGCCACAGCGGTCGCGTTTGTCGGAACCGTGGGCTTCGTCGGCCTCGTGGCACCCCATGTGGCTCGTATGCTGGTGGGTGATGGTCACCGCCACCTGCTGCCGGCCAGTGCGTTGGTGGGTGCAGCCCTCATGGCACTGGCTTCGGTGGTCAGCAAGGTTCTGGTGTCGGGCGTGGCCATGCCCATTGGTATTGTCACGGCTCTGGTGGGCCTCCCGGTTTTTCTGGGCCTGATGCTTAGACGGGGAGGGCGCGCATGAGCTCTTCTTGCACTTTACATGTCGACGGTCTGAACGTGGCTTACCGGGGAAGGCAAGTTCTGTCGCAGGTGGCGCTGCCTACACTGCGGGGAGGCGAATTAATCGCCCTCGTTGGCCCCAATGGGGCGGGAAAATCGACCTTTCTGAAAGCACTGGCGGGCTTGGTGCCGGCCTCCGGCAACGTGCTGCTGAACAAGGCCAACTGCCTGAAATGGACCGCCCGTGAGCGCGCAGCGCATATTGGTTTCATGCCACAAGCGCTGCCCGAAGATACCTGGCTGACCGTGCTCGAATCCACCTTGGCTGCCTTGCGGGGCGCGCAGGCCGGTCTGAGTGCTGCACAGGAATTGCACGCCCTGCGCGTCATCGAAAACCTTGGCATGGGCGGTTTAGCCTTGCGGCCGTTATCTCAACTTTCAGGCGGCCAGCGCCAGTTGGCGGCGTTGGCGCAAGCTGTCGTGCGTGACAGCGCCGTCCTGTTACTCGATGAGCCGGTCAGCGCGCTGGACCTTGCTCACCAGTGGCAAGTCATGCAGGTAGTGCGCCGTGCGGCCAATGAGGGCCGCATTGTCATGGTGGTGTTGCATGACCTCACCCTGGCGGCGCAGTGGGCAGACCGGGTGGCCATCCTCCATCAGGGAAGTATTCATTCCTTTGGAGAACCGGCCACTGTCATCAATACGGACGCCCTGCGCGATGTATGGCGTGTGCTGGCCAGAGTCAGGGTCTGCGAACAAGGCCGTCCCTACGTACTGGTCGATGGCCCAGCGTCGCATGCCGACCGGGCGACCAATCCTTTGAACGTGGAAATTCTCTAATGACAGTTCTCATTACCCAGACCGCGCTGAGCGGCCTTGCCGCATCCACAGTGCTCCGCAGCCTGCTCGAGCACTTGGTCGAACATGACTTCGTTGCCGTTCAGGCTGAGCATGGCTGGACGCTCGATTACGAAGGAGCCCAGATTCTCTTTCACGCCGACGGCGACACGCTGAGCGTGCAGGTGCAGGCACCCACGCAGGAAACGCTCTTTGATGCCCGCATGATGATTCACCATCACCTGGCTGAGTTTGCCGCCTGTGAACCGGAGTTCATTCGTTGGGAAGGCGACTCTCCGCAGTTCGAACGTCCTCCCGCATTCCGGATATTGACCGTCGTTTCGGCACAGCAGGTCAGCCCTCACCTGCGTCGTATTCGTTTCCACAGCGAAAATCTCGCGCGTTATCAGTCAGACGAAGATTTTCATTGCAAGCTTCTTATCCCCCGGCCGGGAAACGCCGACCCCGAATGGCCCACGATGGGCACAGATGGTCTGCCGCGACTTCCTTCGGGAGATAAACAGCTGGATATGCGCACGTACACAATACGGCGCATCGACGCCTCAGCTAGCTGGTTGGAAATTGACTTTGTGCTGCATGAAGACGCGGGGCCCGGCTCAGCCTGGGCGGTGCAGGCCCAGGCGGGGCAGCAGATAGGTATCTCCGGTCCCGGCGGACGTACTGCACGGCCTGCAGAATGGATGCTGCTGGCGGCCGATGAAACCGGCCTGCCCGCCGTCGCGCGCATTCTGGAAGGTCTTTCAGCGGGCACGCGGGGCAAGGTGATCCTGGAAGTTCAGGCAGCGTCCGACGCAATCCCTCTGAATGTGCCGGAAGGTATGGATCTATCCTGGATATACAGAAACGAAGCGACCCCAGGGACAGGCAGGCAGCTAGTCGACGCCATTCGAGCTTGCACCATCCCCGAGGGCGACCGCTTCGTCTGGGTGGCAGGCGAGTTTTCCATGGTTCAGGAAGTGCGTACGTGGCTGCGGCAGGACTGTGGCTTGACTGGCAAGGAGCAATTGGTGGTGGCGTATTGGCGCCTGGGCATGGACGAAACACGCATGAAGTCGGGTGGCCGACGCTCTGAACGGGAGCCCGGCGAGAGCCAAACGGAGGAAGCCCGCGCTGCTGATGATCAGGCCGGGAATACGCCGGAATGACAGCGCGGCTGCGCTGGCTTGCGTGGGTACCCGACATTGGTCCTCTGCGTGAATCGCCCGGGTTTCGATATCTATACCTGGCCCGTACCGTATCGCTCCTTTCCATATCCGTTCTGGCAGTGGCTGTCGCTTGGCAGGTCTATGAACTGAGCGGCTCATCCATGCACGTCGCAGGGGTGTCAGTCGGCCTGGCACTTGGCTCCTTGCTTGGTCTGCTATGGGGCGGTTCCTGGGCGGACCGTGCAGACCGGCGTCGCATCATGATTGGCGGGCGGACAGCGTATGTCGGTGTAGTGTGCCTGCTGTGGGTAAACAGCGTAAGTGCTGAGCCGGCCCTGGCCACCATCTACCTGGCAACCCTGCTGAGCGGCCTGACCAGCGGGATAAGTGCTCCCGCCCTGATGGCGGCGCTGCCGCGGCTGGTACCGGCCCATCAACTGGCGGCGGTCGGCGCGCTGAATGCTCTGGCAATGGAACTGGGAAGGCTGACCGGGCCCCTCATCGCCGGCGTTTTGCTGGCGCGCAGCAGCCTCGCCATGTGTTACGGCCTGGTTCTCGTCGGGGCCGTACTGGTTCCTTTACTGCTGGCCCTGATTCCGCGCGATGCTTTGCGTCCCGAGGAAGAAGTGCCGCGCGCGGGCAATGACTCAGTCATCCAGCAATGGCGGGAAGGGCTGCGCTACGTGACACGCAATCGAGTGATAGGCTGCTTGCTGGTACTGGATCTTATTGCCATGTTGTGTGTCAGCATCCATGTCCTGGTACCACAGCTGGGCGAAAGCGTGTTGGAAGGTGGGCCTGAGATGGTGGGTTACTTGTATGCTGCTCCCGCTGTCGGCGCCATGCTGGTGGCAGTGACTTCAGGCTGGACACGCACGCTTGCCCGCCCCGGGCGGCTGCTTATTGTTTGGACGGTAGTGTGGGGTGTAGCGGTAGTGCTGGCGGGTGTGGCCATTCAAGGTGCGGCGCACCATTCGGAATGGGCGCCATGGCTGGTTTTGGCCTTCTTTGTAATTACCGGTATGGCGGACACTGCCACGGACATTGTGCGGGGCGCCTTGCTACAGGTTCACACACCCGATGCTTTCCGAGGTCGCGTGTCAGCGCTGTGGTTGCTGCAAGGGTATGTCGGCCCGGCATTGGGAGGGATGCAACTCGCCGGCCTTGCTTCAGTGTTGTCGCCCGGTCGGGCGTTGATGCTCGGTGGAGGCCTATGCGCGGGCGCAGTAGCGGTTGTCGCTGGCGGCCGGAAAAGCGTTATGCATAAAGCGCTGTGGGCACTGGGAGGCACCTCCGGAAGCTAGCGCCGCCCCTGACTGCAGGGCGACGCCAGTCCGGACTGGTGCGCTTTACATGCGAACGACTTAGCGCACCATGAAGCCTGCGCCGACGGGGTCGTTACGGTCGATAATCCATCGCGCCGTTCCCAGAATGCTGGCAGTTCCTTTGACGGTAGGACGCACGCCGCGCTTGCCATTCAGGTCAACCTCGCCAAGCAGGCAGCCTTCGAACGTGCCCGTACCCAACAGACCTTCCGAGCGGATACGCTGGTTGAGCGTCATCTTGCCACGCGCTTCGAGCATGGCCATCATGGCGCTGGTGCCTGTGCCCCCCGGGGATCGATCAAGCTGACCCGCACTGAACACGTGCACGTTCTTGTAGAACGCGCCTTCGATGGTAGGCGCGTGCCAGAACGTGATGAAGTTCAGATCGGTGATGTGTTTTTGTGTCGGATGCTGGATGCGATAGTTCTTGTTGATCTGGTCGCGCGCGATCAGCCCCATTTCGATCAAAGCCTTGGCGTTGTTCGGGTCAATGCGCAAGCTGGTGTTCTGAAGATCGATGATGCCGAAATAGTTTCCGCCCCAGACAATATCCGCAGTCACGTCGCCGTAGCCGGGCAGGTGGATGGGGAGGTCCTGTGCTTCAACGTAGGCGGGCACGTTCTCAAAGCAGGTGGACAGGACTTGATCACCGTCCGACTCAACTTCGGCCACCACCAACCCCGCCGTGGTTTCGAAACGAATCACCGTCTTGCCGGAGGGGTTACGCGGCACCATACCGTTGGCAACCATGACCATGGCGACTGCGATTGTCCCGTGGCCGCACATATGCGAGTAAGTCTTGCCATCCATGTAGATCAAGCCGGCGTCGTACTCGGGACTGGACGGTGGTGTGAGGAAAACGCCGAACATGTCGTTATGGCCGCGCGGCTCACGCATGAGCGCTGTTCGGACCCAGTCATAGTGTTCTGTCAGAAAACGACGCTTTTCAAGAATCGTTGAGCCGGTCGGATACGGAATGCCATTGTGCACAATACACAAGGGCTCGCCTTCTGTATGGGTGTAAATGACATCGAATACATCCTGATTACGCATCATGGGGTGGAACTCCTAATGGTTACGGTCACTATGC
>JAJUFI010000017.1 GCA_029263795.1 Alcaligenaceae bacterium | reverse complement strand
TGGCATCGGGCCACATCACGAGAACCTGCTGCACATGCGCGCCATTGCCGACAAACTCTTCGGCAACGATTACTACCTTTCGGTACTGGCTGCAGGCCGCCACCAGATGCCTTTTGTCACACTCAGCGCGCTGCTGGGGGGCAACGTGCGGGTGGGCCTGGAAGACAGTCTCTATCTGTCCAAGGGCAAGCTGGCCACTTCCAATGCGGATCAGGTCGCCAAAATAAGGCGCATTCTGGAAGAGCTTTCACTGGAAATCGCCACCCCGGAAGAAGCGCGTGCCATGCTCGATACCAAGGGCAAGGACAACGTCGCGTTCTAACCACCACTATTCGAATAAAGAGGAGCAGTAATGAGGATTCGCGTTTTGAGCGTGATGGTCGCGGGTGCGCTCGCAGCAATGGGGGCCCAGGCCTCCGCCCAGGGTATTTCCGATGACGTCATCCGTATTGGCTTCATCACCGACATGTCAGGTGTCTACTCCGATTACGACGGTCCGGCGGGGGCTGAAGCAATCCGCATGGCCATAGAAGACATGGGTGGCAGCATCAATGGCAAGAAGATCGAATTGCTGGTGGCCGATCACCAGAACAAGGCTGATGTCGCCTCAGCACGGGCTCGCGAGTGGTTCGACACCCAAAAGGTGGACTTGCTCATAGGCGGCACGAACTCAGCTGCAGCCCTGGCCATGTCCACCGTTGCTGCAGAGAAAAAGAAGCTGTTCATTTCTGCCGGTGCAGGCACATCTGCCCTGACCAACGAGCAATGTTCGCCCTACACCATTCAGTACACCTATTCCACCAGCGGCCTAGCCAAAGGCACGGGTGCCGCTGTCGTCAAGGCAGGCGGTGACTCCTGGTTCTTCATCACCACCGACTACACATTTGGCCACGCTCTGGAGCGTGAAACCGGTTCCGTGGTGAAGGCCGCTGGGGGCAAGGTGGTGAATGCGGTACGTGTGCCCCTGGGCCTGGCTGATTTCTCCTCCTTCATCCTGCAGGCCCAGGCTTCCGGCGCCAAGATTCTCGGCCTCGCCAACGCTGGCGGCGACTTCGTGAATGCCATCAAGGCGGCAGCCGACTTTGGTCTGACGCAAACCATGAATCCCGTAGGTCTGACGGTGTTCATGCAGGACATTCACTCTCTGGGCCTGGAAGTGACCCAGGGCATGTACTTCACCACCCCCTGGCACTGGAACCAGTCGGAAGAGGCAACTGCCTGGTCTGACCGTTTCGAAAAACGGGTCGGGCGCAAACCTTCCTACATCCAGGCGGGTGATTACTCTGCGGCCACCGCCTTTCTGAAGGCCGTAGAACAGACCGGTACAGATGACTCCGACACCGTCTTGGCCTGGCTCAGGGCCAATCCCGTGAATGATTTCTTCGTGACGAATGGAGTAATACGCGAAGACGGTCGCATGATGAACGGCATGTCTCTGCTGCAAGTGAAAACCCCGCAGGAAAGCAAAGGGCCGTGGGACTATCACAAAGTCATCTCCACACTTACCGCGGAAGAAATCTATGGTCCGCTCAGTGAATCGACCTGCGCACACGTGAAGAAGGGCTGATTTCGCATTACATTGAAATGGAAGGCCAGGGGCCGGCGCCATGCCGGCCCTGTTCATTGCGTGGCGCCATTTCATTGGGCGGGCAGTCCTATCATTGGGTGTGGTTGCCATGTTCAGGCAGGATTGCTCCCAATGGACTAAGCCGCAATATGTTGCTACGTTGTGCCAGGTCGCACCATGGCTGATATGGTGCTCGCAACAATGGAAGGGAAGCTCATGACGTTTTCGAAGATCACTGGCAATGGTGACACCACCATTCTGACCAATACCGACGGCTTGCGCCAGGGTATGGCCGAGGTACCGGTTCCGGGCGGCACCATGTCTGCATATTATGCGGCTCCGGCCGTTGTGGAACGCCCGTCGCTCATCCTGGTGATTCAGGAAATCTTCGGCCTGCATGAGCACATCAAGGACATCTGTCGCCGTCTGGCTCATGAAGGCTACATGGCCCTGGGGCTTGAACTGTATCAGCGGCAGGGCGATGCCAGCCAGTACACCGATATCGGCGAACTGATTCAGGATATCGTCTCCAAGGTGCCGGATGAACAGGTATTGGCAGACCTGGATGCCGGCGTGGAATGGGCTGCATCCCAGGGGGCCGATGTTTCCAAACTGGGGGTCACTGGTTTCTGCTGGGGTGGGCGCCTGACCTGGATGTACGCGGCCCACAACCCGGCCTGCAAGGCGGGGGTCGCCTGGTATGGCAAGCTTGTGACCGGCCACAGTCCACTGCAGAAAGAACATCCCATCGATATCGTCGGGCGGCTGCATGCCCCGGTGCTGGGCCTTTATGGCGGGCAAGACGCCAGCATTCCCATGGAAGACGTACACCGTATGCAGGAAGCCCTGAAACAGGGCAGTGAAGCGGCCCGTGCATCACGCATAGATGTCTACCCCGATTCCGGTCATGCCTTTTACGCCGATTACCGTCCTAGCTATAACGCGCAGGATGCGCGCGACGCCTGGGCCAAAGCGGTGGAGTGGTTTGACCGCCTGCTCGATTGACAGAACATTGAAAGCGCCGGCCTTTTCAGGGCTCGGCGCCTTTGCATGGAGCGAAGCGTTGCGCTGGTTCAATACGCTACGCTAGCTTCGGTGGCACATTGGCTCAAATGCGCTGCATGGCCTGCAGTGCGTAGATGCGTGATTCGATCGGCGGGTGCGAAGCGAACAGCGCGCTGATGGCTTTACCGCCGGCAATACCCGAAGACTCGAAGTTTTTCGGCAGTTCGCCGGGTTGCAGGTTGCCCAGGCGAGCCAGTGCGTTGATCATGGGCTGGCGAGAGCCCAGCAGGGCGGCCGAGCCGGCATCAGCACGGTACTCTCGTTGGCGCGAGAACCACGCCACGATGATCGACGCAAGCACACCGAAAATAATCTCAAATACAAAGGCCGTCACGTAAAAGCCTATGCCCGTTTCGCGGTCATTCTTCAACAATACGCGGTCGACAAAATAGCCCACGACGCGTGACATGAAAATCACGAAGGTATTTACCACACCCTGGATCAGGGTGAGGGTGACCATGTCGCCATTCGCAATGTGGGCCACTTCGTGCCCGAGAACTGCGGCCACTTCCTCTTCAGTCATGCTTTGCAGCAAACCTGTGGAAACCGCGACCAACGCATCATTCTTGAAAGCCCCGGTGGCAAATGCATTGGGTGGGCCTTCATATATCGCCACTTCCGGCCTGCCGATTCCTGCGCGGTCGGCAAGCTGGTGCACGGTGTCCACGAGCCAGGCTTCCCGAGCGTTGGCTGGTGCCTGGGGGTCGATAACGCGGGCACCCGTGCTGGCCTTGGCCATGGGCTTGCTGATGAGCAGGGAAATGATGGAACCCGTAAAACCGATAATTGCTGCGAAGATCAGCAACTGGGTGAGGTCCAGACCCTGAGCTGTGAGATACCGCCCGACGCCAAGAACGTTCATCGTGGCGCTCAGCACAAGCATCACGGCGAGGTTGGTCAGCAGAAAAAGGATGATGCGCTTCATAGTGTGGAGAATCTCCGGTTGCGAGCAAGAAGATCTTTTATTGGTATGTGGGGGCAATTTCCCCGCTGAAAAGAGTGAGACCGCGCCGGAATCCGTTGGTTTCCTGCAAGCGCGGCCAAATGCCCCAGGCAGGGGAGTATAGTATCCATTTTCCAGGTTTTCACGGGCGCCTGCACCTCAGAAAGCGTTGAACTAGTCGGGTGCCGAATTTCAAGTTCAGCGCTTTTCCCATCGATCTCGGTTCAATCAATGCAGTCTTTATGGATGCTCCTGGCCAGCCTAATGTTCGCGGCAATGGGAGCCTGTATCAAATTCGCATCCGATCTGCAGGCCAGTCTTTCGCAAATTGTTCTGTTCCGCGGCGCACCTTCGGTCGTGCTTCTGCTGGGCTGGGCTCTGCTTACACATCGTTCGCTGCGACCGAAAAGCTGGCGTCTGCATGTGGTTCGCAACATTACCGGTGTGTCGTCAATGTGGATGGGTTTCTTCGCCATATCCATGTTGCCGCTTGCGACAGCCGTGAGTCTCAACTACACCTCCCCCCTGTTCATTGCGGGGTGGATACTGGTGCGCGACTGGAAGCAGCGCGACGGGGTGCGGACTCTCGCCGTGCTGTTCGGGTTCGCCGGTGTGGTGGCGGTGCTGCGGCCGAGCATTGGTGCGGACCAGATGGTGGGCGCATTGGTTGGTTTGATGGCCGGCGCGTTCTCTGCCGTGGCAGTGATGCAGGTGCGGTCACTGGGTCGGATTGGTGAACCAGAATGGCGCACAGTCCTGCTGTTTTCCTGTTTTGTCTGCCTGACCGGGGCGGCGGGCGCCTTTATCGAAGGCTGGCCCGCCCTCAGCATGGAAGGGTGGCTGGCGCTGATTGGTGTCGGCCTTTTCGGGCTGGTCGGGCAATTGGCCATGACACGTGCATTCGGCTTGGGTTCGGCCCTGCTGACCGCCGCCCTGCAATACAGCACCATTATTTTTGCCGCACTGCTGGCGGCAGTCATCTGGAATCAGATTCCCGATTGGGTGGCCTGGGCAGGTATGGCCCTGATCGTTGCGTCTGGCTTGCTGTCAACCTGGCGCACCTACAGTGAGACCCGCATCATGCAGGGGTCGAGCACAACTGTTGAGAGCACGGCCGAGGCCGGCGAGCGTCGCGTTTAGGCGCAGACGAATTCAGGGCCTCAACCTAGCGTGTTCCCAGCTTATCGCTCCCAATGAACTGGCCGGTGGCTGCTGCCCCGGCCAGGTCTTGGTGCCGACAAACCTTGCTCAGGCAATACTATTCGCCTGCAGACTCAGCCGGGCCCACTACCGACCCCATGGTGCGCCGGTACCACTCGTGGAAGTGCTGCATGCCGTCTTCCATGGGCGACTGATAGGGGCCGGCTTCGCTGACGCCACGGCACATCAGGGCGCGCCGGCCGGCGTCCATGCGTTCTGCAATCTCATCGTCCTCGATGGCGGTTTCCATATAGGCAGCCTGCTGTGCCTCGACGAATTCCCGCTCGAATGCAGCGATTTCCTCGGGATAGTAGAACTCCACCACGTTCAGCGTTTCCTGTGGGCTGATGGGGTGCAGCGTGGACAACACCAGCACATGGGGGTACACCTCTATCATGTGGCCTGGGAAGTATGTCACCCAGATCGCACCGAATTCAGGTTCCTGGCCGCCACGGTATTCCAGCAGGCGCTCATGCCATTTGCGGTAGATTTCGCTGCCAGGCTGGCTGAAGGCCTGGTTGATTCCGACATGCTGTGCACTGTACCAGTCCGAAAACTCCCAACGCAGGTCCTCGCAAGTTACGAAGCGGCCCAGGCCGGGGTGGAAGGGCGCAACGTGGTAGTCCTCGAGGTAAACCTCAATGAAGGTCTTCCAGTTGTAATTGCAGTGGTGCAATTCCACGCGGTCGAGCACATAGTCGGAAAAATCGAATTCCGGGCGCTTGAACAGTTCTGCCATGTCCTGTGAGGGGTCGCGCGCACCTTCAAAGAGCAGGCCGTGGCAATTGTGTAGCGGGAAACGTTGCAGGTTCAGGCAGGGCTTTTCAGGGAAGTCGGGGGCACCGATGAGTCGACCGTCTGTTTCGTAAGTCCAGCGGTGGATCGGGCAGACGATCTTGCCTCCGGTGTCGCGCAGGTTGCCGCTGGCCAGCTGTGGGTCGGTGACATTGCCCGCGCGCCCACCGAGCATGATGGCCTGACGGTGACGGCAGACGTTGGAGATCAGTGAAACACCCTGCGCATCGCGAAGCAGGGCGCGCCCGGAACGTTCGTGAACCAGCGTACGCCAGTCGCCGGGTTCCGGGACCATTTTTTCATGGCCGACGTATACTGACGACTGCTTGAAGATCAGTTCGCGCTCTTGGGCGAAGATGGTTTCATCAAAGTAGGTATGTACCGGAATCTGGGTCAGCGCAGGCGTAACATGCGCGTGGCGACCGATATCGGTCATGATTCTTCCCCCCGCAGTGAAAATACCGGAAGACATGGCCTCCCGGTGCGAAGAAACGGACTGGCCGATGTGAAAGGTCCGAAATTGTACCCCACTTCATTCCGGCCACTTGTGGAAGTCCGAGGCTTGCTGGCGGGCCTCCTTGATAAATTACAATAGCTTGGTGGTTTCCAGCCGCCCTTGCGTTTCCACCCATCTTCAAACAGCCCCCGGTCGGCTTCTCTTTTCAGTTTTCAGGAATCTTTACCGCATCATGTCAGCAGACCAATCGCTTCCACCAGGCAAAAATGAAGAGCAGGTCGCGGGCCTGCCACGCGATTTCGAATCTGCCCTGGCAGAGCTCGAAGCACTGGTCGTCAAGATGGAAGACGGCGCACTGTCACTGGACGATTCCGTGCTCGCCTATCAGCGGGGGGTTGAGCTAGCCCGCATCTGTCAGCAACGGCTGGATGCTGCCGAAGAACAGGTCAAGGTGCTGCAGGGGAGCATGCTGAGGCCTCTGGAAGATGCCAACAATGGGGAGGACGCATGAGTCCGCAAGCGGCTACGCTCGAAAGCACAGATTTCCAATCCTGGCTGCGTTCGCGCATTCGGCAGGTTGAAGAGACCCTCGACCAGACCCTGGCTTCCATCGATGTGGTGCCCGGCCGGCTGCACGAAGCAATGCGGTATGCCGTGCTGGGTGGCGGAAAACGCATACGCGCCGCCCTGGTCTATGCCGCCGGCGAAGCCTCCCTGCAGTCTGGCAGTGCCGCACCCGCACAACAGATTGCACTTGATCAGGCTGCAGCGGCCGTGGAACTTGTGCATGCATATTCACTGGTGCACGACGACCTTCCCTGCATGGATGATGACACTCTGCGTCGTGGCCGGCCCACGGTGCACGTGCAGTTTGACGAAGCCACTGCCATGCTGGCAGGCGACGCCTTGCAGCCGCTCGCTTTCGAGGCACTCGCCTCCATGCCCATCGCTCCTGCCCTGGTCGTGCAGGCAATTCAACTGCTTGCCCGCGCCATTGGCAGCCAGGGAATGGTGGGCGGCCAGGCCATCGATTGCGACAGCGTAGGCCGTGTGCTGGCACAGGATGATCTCCAGCAGATGCATCGCATGAAGACTGGTGCACTGCTCGAAGCATCCGTACTACTGGGCGGTATTGTCGCTGGCGCGAGTTCCAGTACGCGTGAAGGGCTCACCCGCTATGCGGCCGCCATTGGTCTGGCTTTCCAGGTGGCTGATGACATACTCGATGTCACGGCCGATACGGCCACCCTCGGCAAGACAGCGGGCAAGGATGCAGCTGAAAACAAACCCACATATGTGTCCACGCTGGGGCTGGAAGGTTCACGCGAACTGCTGCACGTCCTGCGCGAGGAAGCACACAGCGCACTTCTGCCGCTAGGGCCATCTGCAGCTTCACTCTCGAGTCTTGCCGACTACATCGTCGGGCGCGACCGTTAAATTTGTTTACGGTTCAAACGGCTGCGTAGGCGTACAACGAATACAATGCCCTGTGAACCTGGATCAAGAATGTAATGAGCAACGTCAGCCTCGAACAGATTCATTCGCCTGCCGATCTGCGTCGGCTTGACCGCCGCGAGCTCAAGGAAATTGCCGACCAACTGCGCCAATTTGTGCTGGAATCGGTCTCGCGCACCGGCGGACACCTGTCGTCAAACCTCGGTACGGTGGAACTCACCATCGCGCTGCATCACGTCTTCAACACTCCGGACGACCGTCTGGTGTGGGACGTCGGCCACCAATCCTATCCCCACAAGATTCTGACCGGTCGCCGCGAGGCAATGGCACGGCTGCGTCAGGCCGGTGGCATATCCGGCTTTCCCAAGCGTAGTGAATCCGAGTACGACGCTTTTGGCACAGCCCATTCCTCCACCTCCATCTCGGCAGTGCTGGGCATGGCCGTCGCTTCCCGCAACACGGGGCACCGCCACAGGCAGCATATTGCCGTGATCGGAGACGGAGCCATGACTGCCGGCATGGCATTCGAGGCCTTGAACAACGCCGGTGTGACTCCCGACGTCAACGTTCTGGTGGTCCTGAATGACAACGACATGTCGATTTCACCTCCCGTGGGGGCGCTCAATCACTATCTGGCGCGTCTCATGTCGGGGCGTTTTTACGCCGCTGCGAAGAACGTCGGCAAGGCGGTGCTCCAGCGTGTACCGCCCGTGCTGGAAATCGCCCGTCGCATGGAAGGCCATGCCAAAGGCCTGATGTCCCCGGCGACTCTTTTCGAGGAACTCGGCTTCAATTATGTGGGGCCCATCGATGGCCACGATCTCGATGCCCTGATTCCCACGCTTGAGAACCTGCGCGAACTGGGCGGGCTGCAGTTCCTGCATGTAGTCACCAGGAAGGGTCAGGGCTACAAGCTGGCCGAGGCCGATCCGGTGCTTTATCACGGCCCGGGCAAGTTCGACCCCAGCGTGGGAATCCAGAAACCGGCAACTGCGCCGCGCAGGACCTTCACCCAGGTGTTCGGGGAATGGATCTGCGACATGGCCCAGAACGACACACGCCTGTTCGGCATTACTCCCGCCATGCGCGAGGGCAGCGGGCTGATCGAATTCGAAAAGCGTTTCCCCAACCGCTATTTCGACGTCGGCATTGCCGAGCAACATGCCCTCACGTTTGCTGCAGGTCTGGCCTGCGAGGGGCAGAAGCCGGTGGTGGCCATATATTCCACCTTCCTGCAGAGGGCATACGATCAGCTCATCCATGATGTCGCCCTGCAGAATCTCGACGTAACCTTGGCGCTGGACCGCGCCGGTCTGGTCGGTGCGGATGGCGCCACACATGCGGGCAACTACGACATCGCCTATCTGCGCTGTATACCGAATATGGTGGTGGCCACACCATCCGACGAAAACGAGGCCCGGCTGCTGCTTTCCACCTGTTTCCAACACCCGGGGCCGGCATCTGTCCGCTATCCTCGCGGGGCAGGTCGTGGTGCTTCAGTCGTCGCCGGGCTGGAAACCGTCCCGCTGGGTAAGGCGGTGGTCAGGCGCGAGGGCAGGGGTCTGGCCATTCTGGCGTTCGGTACTTTGCTCACCGCCGCGCTGGAAGCAGGCGAAGAACTTGACGCCACGGTAGTGGACATGCGTTTCGTCAAACCCCTGGACGAAGCTCTGGTGCAGGAATTGGCGTCCACGCACGAGGCATTCGTCACCATTGAAGAGGGCGCGATCATGGGTGGGGCGGGCAGTGCGGTGCAGGAATGCCTAAACGCCCGGGAAATCGTCATGCCCGTATTGCAATTGGGGCTGCCAGATCGTTTCATCGACCACGGCGAACAGGCAGCTCTTCTGAGTGGGCTGGGCCTGGATGCCGCAGGCATCCTGAAAACCGTCCGGCAGCGTTGGGGAAACCGCTTCGGCACCGTCAGCAATGTGGTGCAGCTTGGCGGGCAGAACCCTTGAGGAAATAGAGAACCGAAATGAATACTGTCACAGATCCTGTCGTCGCCATGCCGGATGTGCAAAGCAGCGTCGATACGCGCAGCATCGCCATTCAGCGAGTGGGTGTGCGCGGCGTCAGGCACCCCATGCTGATTGCGGCGGGTGTGGAGGACCAGCCCACAGTGGCTGATTGGGAATTGACTGTCGCTTTGCCGGCGCACGAAAAAGGCACCCATATGTCGCGTTTCGTCGCGCTGCTGGAGGCCTACCGTCGCAAGCCAATGACGCCCGCCTTGTTTTGCGACATGGCGCGGGAAATGCTGGGCTTGCTGGGTGCCGAGCGTGGTGATATCCGTGCGCGGTTTCCGTACTTCCTCAACAAGGTCGCGCCGGTTTCGCAGGTCAGCAGCCTCATGGACTACGAAGTGTCCTGGAAGTGCGTGGCTCGGGCGGAAGCTGGGCAGGGTTCCGAAGTTGCGGAATTCGAGCTGACGGTCCTTGTTCCGGTGACCAGCCTTTGCCCCTGCTCCAAGGCCATTTCCGAATACGGTGCGCACAACCAGCGTTCTCACGTCAGCGTGACGGCGGTCTTTTCCAATCCTGCGCTGGTGGATGTCGACACCCTCATTCAGAGTGTCGAAGCCCAGGCGTCTTGTGAGCTGTGGGGCCTGCTCAAGCGTACGGATGAAAAATTCGTCACCGAACGCGCTTATGAGAATCCCAAGTTCGTGGAAGATCTGGTGCGAG
This sequence comes from Alcaligenaceae bacterium, assembly GCA_029263795.1. Taxonomy (GTDB): domain Bacteria; phylum Pseudomonadota; class Gammaproteobacteria; order Burkholderiales; family Burkholderiaceae_B; genus Yanghanlia. The sequence continues at coordinate 16,655 of JAJUFI010000017.1, read as the reverse complement.
ATGTCGCTCAGGCAGTGCGCGGCCTGCCGGGGGTGAGCAGCTATCGGGTCGAAGCAGAGAACTTCGAGTCCATTCACAATCACTCTGCATACGCGGTGGTATACGGTTAAGCTGCTACCGTGCTATAATTTTCTGTTTCTTTGCTCGACCTAAATCAATCGAGCCCGGAATCAAGGCCTTAAGTCATTGGCTTTTTGGCCCGATTCGGCTGTTTTGGTTTAAGCGGGCTGAGTCCGTCGGGCGGGCGGCGCCTGTTTTTCGGGTATGCCGGCTGCCTTTAAGGGAATCATCCACAAGGAGTTATCACCCATGCGCCACTACGAAGTAGTGTTCATCGTGCATCCCGATCAGAGCGAGCAAGTGCCCGCCATGATCGAGCGCTATTCCGCCCAGATCACTGCTGGCGGCGGCGCGATTCATCGCGTCGAAGACTGGGGCCGCCGCCAACTGGCTTACCCCATTCAGAAGCTGGTCAAGGCCCACTATGTGTGCATGAACATCGAATGCGGCCAGGCCGTGCTTGATGAGCTTGAGCACGCATTCCGCTACAACGACGCCATTCTGCGCCACCTGACCATCAAGACGAAGAAAGCCCCCAGCGGTCCTTCCGTCATGATGAAGTCCGTGGAACGCGAAGAGGCCCGCAAGGCTAACGCCGAAGCGGCTGCTGCTCAGTCCGAGTAAGGCGCGAAAGGGCTGCCTGGCGTGAATCGGGTTCAATTGGCGGCCACAGTCGTCGAACTCCACCCGCTCAGGTATACCCCCGCTGGCGTACCCGCCCTGGATCTCACCATCTCTCACGAGTCGGAAGTCCAGGAAGCAGGGCAGAAGCGCCGTGTCGGTTTTGAGGCACGTGCCATTGCCCTCGGCGAAATCGCCCATCTGCTGGCCGACGTCCCTTTGGGAAGCAGGCTGGAACTTGAAGGGTTCATCGCGGCGGCACGTATGGGTTCAGGCAGACTGGTTCTGCATATCCAGAAGGCGGAGCGGGTTTTTCCCGGTGGCGGCAGCGCAGTCGTGTAGCAAACCAACCAGAAGCTCGAGCCCGGCGCTCGATGCACGTAGAAACATATACCGGGCCAGGCCCGGATACTCAAGAGGCACACATCATGGCTTTCAAGAAAGGAAAGGACAGGAAGCGCAGGTTTTCTCAACAGAACCCCCTGTTCAAGCGTCGCAAGTTCTGCCGCTTCACGGCAGCTGGCGTTGAAGAGATCGATTACAAGGATCTCGACACTCTGCGCGATTTCATCCAGGAGAACGGCAAGATCATCCCCGCTCGCCTGACCGGTACCAAGGCACACTATCAGCGCCAGCTGGACACCGCCATCAAGCGCGCCCGCTTCCTGGCCCTGTTGCCTTACACCGACAACCACAACTGATCCGGGGCCTAAGTCATGCAAGTCATTCTGCTCGAAAAAGTCGTCAACCTGGGCAACCTTGGCGATGTCGTGCGTGTGCGCGACGGCTATGCCCGTAACTACCTGATTCCGCAGCGCATCGCACGTCGTGCCACCGAAGCTGCCATCAAGGAATTTGAAGCACGTCGTGCTGAGCTGGAAAAGGCTCAGGCCGAGAAACTGGCCGCTGCCCAGGCTCTGGGCGAGAAGCTGTCCGGCTTTACTCTGACTCTGGTCGAAAAGGCTGGTGTTGATGGCCGCCTGTTCGGTTCCGTCGGTACGCTGGATATCGCCAACGGCCTTGTTGCCGCTGGTTTTGAGGTCGCCAAGAGCCAGGTTCGCCTGCCTGACGGTGCGCTGAAAGCAATCGGCGAGTACCCCGTCAGCATCGCCCTGCACCCCGATGTAGTGGTTGAAATCAGCGTTGTCGTACAAGGCGACGTAGCCTGATCGAAGCGCTCGACAGCATGGTACATTCTTCTTTCTAGGGTGTACCGTCAGACCTTCTCGGTAGTAAGTAGTAAGGAAAGCCGGTTTGCACCGGCTTTCTTTTTTTGCCGTGCCGCTTCCGAAGGCGGTTCCAGCAGAATGGAGTCACCGTTGGACAACGCCATCATGCAAAGCGACCCGCAGCTCGATTATCTGCGGGTTCCCCCTCATTCAATCGAAGCAGAGCAGTCCGTGCTTGGCGGCCTGCTCCTGGACAACGCTGCGTTTGACCGCGTGAGCGATGTGCTGGTCGAAGATGACTTCTACCGCTATGACCATCGCCTGATCTGGCAGCACATTGCCCGGCTCATCAATCTGTCACGCCCTGCCGACGTGGTGACTGTTCATGAGTCCCTCGCTACCAGCGGCAAGTCGGAGGAGGTTGGTGGCCTGGCCTACCTCAATGCGCTTGCGCACAATACCCCCTCTGCGGCCAACATTCGTCGCTATGCGGAAATCGTGCGTGAACGCTCCATGCTGCGCAAACTGGTCACCATTGCCGACGAAATATCAGCCGCAGCCTTCAATCCACAGGGGAAGGAAGCACGACAGCTTCTGGATGAAGCGGAAAGCAAGGTCTTCCAGATTGCGCAGGAAGGCGCCCGTGGAACGAAGGGCTTTCAGGAAATTCAGCCGCTGCTCGCGCAGGTGGTGGAACGTATTGATGAACTCTATCACCGTGAAGGTGATTCCGATGTCACTGGGGTACCCACCGGCTTTACCGACCTCGACCGCATGACCTCCGGCCTGCAGCCGGGGGACCTGGTCATCGTGGCAGGGCGTCCCTCCATGGGAAAGACCTCGTTCTCCATGAACATCGGTGAGTATGTGGCCATCGAACAAGGCCTGCCCGTGGCCGTATTTTCCATGGAAATGGGTGCGGTACAGCTGGCCCAGCGGATCATCGGTTCGGTGGGTCTGCTCGACCAGCATCGCATGCGTACGGGCAAGCTTACGGCAGAAGATTGGCCCCGCCTGACTCATGCTGTGCAGAAGGTGCAGGACGCCCAGTTGTATATCGATGAAACGCCGGCACTGTCGCCAAATGAGGTGCGGGCCCGTGCAAGACGCCTTGCGCGTCAATGTGGTCAGCTCGGTTTGATCATCATCGACTACCTGCAGCTGATGTCCGGCAGCGGGGGCGGGGAAAATCGTGCGACGGAAATTTCCGAGATCAGTCGCTCGCTCAAGGGTCTGGCCAAGGAGTTGAATTGTCCCCTCATCGCCTTGTCTCAGCTCAACCGCAGTCTGGAGCAGCGTCCCAACAAGAGGCCGGTGATGAGCGACCTTCGCGAATCCGGCGCCATTGAGCAGGACGCCGACGTCATTCTCTTCATCTACCGTGATGAGGTCTACAACCCTGATTCCCCAGACAAGGGCACTGCTGAAATCATCATTGGCAAGCAGCGTAACGGCCCCATTGGTACTGTGCGCCTGACCTTCCAGGGGTCCAGCACCCGGTTCCTGAACTTCACCTCACCCATGAGCTGACTGGCGCCGCCAGCGTATCAGGAAGCGGTCATGGCCAGGGCAGTTTCGTAGGCCGTGCGCAAGGAAGCAGGGTCGGCAATGCCCTGTCCGGCAATACCGTAGGCGGTGCCGTGGTCCACGCTGGTCCGTATGAAAGGCAGGCCGACCGTGACGTTAACCCCTTGTTCCACCCCCAGATACTTCACGGGAATAAGGCCCTGGTCGTGGTACTGAGCTACCACAATGTCGAACTCGCCCATTCGGGCCCGCATGAAAACGGTGTCGCCAGGCAGGGGGCCGGTAACATCCAGACCTTCCGCCCGTGCAGCCTCGATGGCCGGTGCGATGATCTCAATTTCCTCACGCCCGAAACGGCCGTCTTCGCCGGCATGGGGGTTCAAACCAGCCACTGCGATGCGCGGATGTTGCAGGCCCGCCTGCCGGCAAGCAAGATCGGCGAGCCGGATGGTGTCCAGTTCTGATTCAAAGGCGATCAGGCGGGGAACTTCTGCCAGAGCAACGTGAATGGTGACCAGCAGGACGCGCAATTCTGGGTTGGCCAGCATCATCGCATAGCGCGTGGTACCGCTGCGCTCGGCGAGAATTTCGGTGTGTCCCGGAAAATCCACACCGCCCATCTGCATGGCTTTCTTGTTCAGTGGGGCCGTCACGATGGCGCGAATTCGCTGAGCCATGGCGTCATCGATGGCATGGCATAGATATTCGTAGGCGCCGCGCCCAGCCTCAGCATTGGCCTGTCCCATGGGCATCGGGTCAGGCAGGGCTTGCCAACGGTTCAGAACGGGTATGACGTGCGGGTCGGACGGGCAGGCTTCGGGTTCACTGATGATTTCCACTCTCAGCTCACCCTCGTAGCCCAGTTCATATATGGTGTTCTCCATGACGCCGACGTCACCGTACACAATCGCCGGCCCCTGCAGCCCGCCGGCAAAAGTCTTGACGATGATCTCCGGGCCGATGCCGGCGGCGTCTCCCATGGTGAAGCCAACGGGCAGGGAAGATCGAGGCGGGGCCATCGGTGTGTCCTCCTTATAGGGCTTCGCTGGCGTAGTCCGCCAGTCTCGACCGCTCACCCCGTTGCAAGGTGATGTGGCCAGCATGAGGCCAGCCCTTGAAGCGGTCCACTACATAAGTCAGGCCTGAGCTACCTTCCGTCAGGTAAGGTGTATCGATTTGAGCGATATTGCCCAGGCATACGATCTTGGTGCCGGGACCGGCGCGCGTGACCAGCGTCTTCATCTGTTTCGGGGTCAGATTCTGCGCTTCGTCGATAATCAGGTACTTATTGAGGAAGGTGCGCCCACGCATAAAGTTCAGCGACTTGACCTTGATGCGTGATCGGATTGCTTCCAACGTTGAGTGCCGGCTCCAATCAGTGGAACCCGAGTCGCTGGCGAGGTCGTGACGCCCCGCTCCCAGATGCAATACCTCCAGGTTGTCCTCAAGGGCACCCATCCAGGGCAGCATCTTCTCTTCTTCCGTCCCGGGAAGGAAACCAATGTCGTCACCGACAGGAACCGTTGCCCGAGTAATGATGATCTCGTTGTAGCGGCTGGTTTCCAGCGTCTGTGCCAGCCCTGCGGCGAGTGCCAGAAGGGTCTTGCCGGTACCGGCCTGGCCAAGCAGGGAAACGAAATCAATGTCGGGGTTCATCAGCAAGTTGAGCGCGAAGTTTTGTTCGCGGTTGCGTGCGGTAATGCCCCAGACACTGTTGCGGTTGTGCCCGTGATCACGCAAAGTGGCCAACACGGCTGACTTGCCGCTGACCTCCTTGACCTGTGCATGCAGTGGCATGTCGCCTTCAAGATAGACGAACTGGTTGACCAGAAACTCACTGCACAAGGGGCCCTTGACCCGGTAGTAGGTTGTGCCGTTCTGCTGCCAGGACTCGACATCCTTACCGTGCCGCAGCCAGAAATTGTCCGGCAATTGCATGACGCCGTCGTATAGCAGGTCGGAATCGTCAAGAACGCGGTCATTGCGGTAGTCCTCGGCCTCCATCCCCAGTGCGCGCGCTTTCAGGCGGATGTTGATGTCCTTTGAAACCAGAACGACCTGGCGCTCCGGATGCTTCACGCGCAAGGCATGAACGACGCCAAGGATGATGTGGTCGGCTTTGCCCAAGGGGAGTTCCACGGGAAGCGTCAAATCCAGGGCGGATGTCTGCAGCAGCAACTGGCCCAGCGCTTCCTGATTACCCAGCGCATCCAGGTTCACGCCATTTTCCAGGTCAACGCTCTCATTCACGAGCGAATCAAGGAAACGGCTCACCTGGCGTGCATTGCGTGCCACTTCCGACATGCCTTTCTTGTGTTGATCGAGCTCTTCCAGCACGATCATGGGCAGGTAGATGTCGTGTTCCTCAAACTTGAACAGGCAATTGGAATCGTGCAGCAGCACGTTCGTATCCAGCACGAACAGTTTGCGCTGTGCAGAGGGCAGGCGGGTTCGCTTGGTGGCGCGGGCGCTGCGCGACACGGGGCGGTCGGTCGCCTGAGCCGCGGTTGGCTGTGTGGCTGCCACCGGGGCAGTGTCGGGCGCCCCGACCGTCGAGGTTTCTTGCGGCTGCACGGTTTTGGACTGTGTTGCCACCCTGGTGCTTGTGCCAGTGGTTTTGGGTGCCGGCTGCTGCTCCCTGGTCTGCTGGGTGACGGCCTTCTTGGCAGCCGTTTTCTTGGCCGCCGTCTTTTTTGCAGCCGTGGTTTTAGCAGCTGAAGTTTTTGGTGCCGCGGTTTTGGCAGGCACCTGGGCTGCAGTCTCCCCGGCAGCGGCGGTTTCTTCCGGCTTTAGAGCAGGTTCAGCTACCGTCTTGCTCGCTCGGACGGCCTTTTCGGTAAGGACAGCGGCCTCGCCGTTCGCTTCGATCTTGACCCGGTCACCCATGCGGGTGGGAAGTTTCGGTAAGGGCATGGCCTTGACTCCAGTTTTTATGACGCGGTGGACGCGCTGTCTTGCTCGCGCACAGCCTGCAACACGGCTTCCACGTGCCCGGGTACGCGCAGCCCGCGCCATTCCCGCAGCAGGACGCCGTTTTCGTCAATGAGAAAGGTGCTGCGTTCGATGCCGCGCACCTGCTTGCCATACATGTTCTTCATCTTGATCACGCCGAACAGCTGACACAGTGTTTCATCAGCGTCGGAGATCAGCGCAAAGGGCAGATTCTGCTTGGCCGTGAAGTTTTCATGCGACCGGAGAGAGTCTCTGGACACACCGATGATCTGTGCCCCGGCGGCGAGAAACGCTTCGTGATGGTCACGGAAACCCTGTGCCTGGGTGGTGCAGCCTGGTGTACTGTCCTTGGGATAGAAGTACAGGACAGTCTTCCGGCCTTTCAGGGAGTCCAGGGAGACATCACCCTGGGTTGAGACTGCGGTGAAGGGCGGGATGGGCTGACCGATCTCTATCTGCATTATTCCTGTTCCTGTGGAGGGATGAGGGCGACGACCACGCGCCGGCCCTCAGACATCAATATGTTGTAGGTACGGGCTGCTGCCTGAGTGGACATTGACTCCACGCCTATGCCGATGCGCAGCAGCGGCCCGATGACGGCCTGTGGCAGTAGATATTGCCTGTCGCCTGTGCCGATGAGCAAGACTTCTGTGCCGGAGGTGTTCTTGGGACCAACATTGTCAAGAAATGCCATCGGGTCGGACGAGCTATCTTCCACGCCGGCCAGCTCCCGCAGTGCAGCATAAGTGAGCTGTGCGACGTCTTCCACCAGCCAGTGTTCCACTGGGCCGTCAGGCCCCATGCGTACCGGGTGCGTGTACGACTGACCATTGATTTCAACGTAACCGGCCCCGTAGGCGGTGATTGTGTTGAGTCCAGGGTTGGATTCTTTCTGTAGTAGCAAGAGTGGCTCCCCAAGAGGGTTTCATCATAGCGCATGCAAGTTCTGCAAGCGCTGCGAAGGTGCCCCTGTATCGATTAAACTGCAATGCTCCGGACACCATTTGCCGGGAGTCCGGTCTTTACGCTAGATTAACGAATTTGCTGCGGTGCAAAGCCACCGCGGCTCAAGTCTTTTCCCATTTGTTTCCAACGCCCCGTTTCCAACAAGGATCACCATGAGTACGTTTCCGCGTATCGAGCGCTTGCCACCGTATGTCTTCAATATCACGGGCGAACTCAAGATGGCGGCGCGTCGGCGCGGCGAGGACATCATCGATATGTCGATGGGCAACCCGGACGGCCCCACCCCCCGGCATATCGTGGACAAGCTGATCGAGGCAGTCAACCGCCCGGACACCCACGGTTATTCGGTTTCCAAAGGCATTCCGCGCCTGCGTAAGGCCATTTCCACATGGTACCAGCGCCGGTTCGATGTGCAGATCGACCCGGAAACCGAAGCCATTGTTACCATCGGTTCGAAAGAAGGTCTGGCTCACCTGATGCTTGCCACCCTCGATCGCGGTGATACCGTCCTCGTGCCCAACCCCAGTTATCCCATCCATATCTATGGTGCGGTGATTGCGGGGGCCAACATCCGATCCGTGCCCATTGTGCCGGGTCTAGACTTCTTCGAGGAAATCGAGCGGGCAGTGCGTGAAACCATTCCTCGTCCGAAGATGATGATTCTGGGCTTCCCCAGCAATCCGACGGCCCAGTGTGTGGATCTATCCTTCTTCGAGCGTCTGGTGGCACTGGCGCGCGAACACAACATCCTCGTGGTGCACGACCTCGCCTACGCCGACATCACGTTCGATGGCTATGTCGCACCGTCCATCATGCAGGTTGAAGGCGCGCGCGATGTGGCGGTGGAATTCTTCACCATGAGCAAGAGCTACAACATGGCGGGGTGGCGCGTGGGCTTCATGGTGGGCAACCAGCAACTTGTGAACGCCTTGGCCCGCATAAAGAGCTATCACGACTATGGCACTTTCACTCCCATACAGGTGGCGTCCATTGCCGCGCTGGAAGGGCCGCAAGATTGTGTCGCCGAAGTGGTCGCCCAATATCAGAGCCGCCGTGATGTCCTGGCCAAGGGGCTGCACGAAGCCGGCTGGCCGGTCGATATCCCGAAGGCTTCCATGTATATCTGGGCCCGCATTCCCGAGGCCTATCGGTCTCTGGGGTCGCTTGAGTTCTCCAAGCGGCTGCTGGCCGATGCCAAGGTGGCGGTTTCGCCGGGTGTCGGCTTCGGGGAATACGGTGATGAGTACGTGCGTTTCGCACTAATTGAAAACGAACAGCGCACCCGTCAGGCGGTGCGTGGAATCAAGGAAATGTTCCGTAAGGACGGTGTAGGTAAATAATGGCCACGGGTAAAAGCTCCAGCAGCAGGGAAATGTCTTCCATCAAAGTCGGTTTATTGGGCTTGGGCGTGGTCGGAGGCGGCACTTGGAAAGTGCTGCAGAAGAATGCCGAAGAAATTGCCCGGCGTGCCGGTCGGCGCATAGAAATTACGGCAGTGGCGGTTCGCGATGTCGAGAAAGCCCGCAAGCTGGTGGGCGACGCTCCGGTGCGCATCACCACGGATGGCCTGGAAATCGCGCGCGACCCCGAAATCGATATCGTGGTCGAACTGATTGGTGGGGAAACCACCGCGCTCGAATGGGTGACAGAGGCCATCCGCCAGGGCAAACACGTGGTGACCGCCAACAAGGCCATGCTGGCCGTGCATGGCAACACCATTTTCGATGCTGCCAGCGCCAACGGGGTGATGGTGGCCTTCGAAGCTGCCGTGGCCGGTGGCATTCCCATCATCAAGGCCATGCGCGAAGGTCTGACCGCCAATCGCATTGAATGGATTGCCGGCATCATCAACGGCACCACCAACTTCATTCTTTCCGAAATGCAATCGCGTGGGCTGTCGTTCAACACGGTTCTGGCTGAGGCGCAGAGGCTGGGCTATGCCGAAGCCGACCCCACCTTTGATATCGAAGGCGTGGACGCTGCGCACAAGCTCACCTTGCTGGCTTCCCTGGCTTTCGGCATCCCGGTTCAGTTCGACAAGGCATGCATCGAAGGCATTGCCAAGCTTGAGGCTGAAGACATTCAGCACGCTGCCCGTCTTGGCTACCGTATCAAGCTGCTGGGCATCACGCGTCGGCGCGAGGACGGAATCGAATTGCGGGTGCACCCCACGTTGATCCGCAAGTCCAGCCCCCTGGCCAATGTTGAGGGAGCAATGAATGCCGTACTGGTGCATGGCGATATTGTCGGCCCAACCCTGTATTACGGGCAGGGCGCGGGCGAGATGCCCACTGCATCGGCCGTGGTTGCCGATCTGGTCGACGTCGCCCGGCTGGATTCGGCCGACCCAGAGCACCGCGTTCCGCACCTGGCCTTCCAACCGGACGCCGTGAAGGATATTCCCATTCTTGCGGCTGAGGAAATTGAAACCTCACACTATCTGCGCCTGCGCGTGGAAGACCGGCCGGGTGTGCTGGCGGACATTTCCCGCATCCTGGCTGACGCGGAAATTTCCATTGGTTCCATGATTCAGGAACCGTTCCAGCCGCACGAGGCCTCCATCATCTTCCTGTTGCATCGCGCCCGCGAAGGTGCGGTACGCGAAGCCATTCAAAAAATCCAGAGCCTCCCCTTCGTGCGCTCGGAAGTTACCCGGCTGCGTGTCGAGGAATCCATATGAAATACATCTCCACCCGTGGCGGCATGGCGCCCCAGTCCTTTTCCGACATCCTCCTCGAGGGCCTTGCGCCCGACGGCGGCCTGACTGTGCCGGAAACTATTCCCCAGGTTTCCGCAGAAACCCGCGAACAATGGCGCGGGCTGGGCTACGCGGAACTTGCAGCGGAAATCCTGTCGCTGTTCATTGACGATATTCCACGGGAAGACCTGCGCCGCCTGACCGCGGCAGCCTACAACACCGAAGTCTTCCCCGGCCCACAGATGGTGCCGCTCAAGCCGCTTAAAGGCGGCATGAGCCTGCTGGGCCTATCGGAAGGCCCCACGCTGGCTTTCAAGGACATGGCCATGCAGTTTCTTGGCCAGATTTTTGAGTATGTGTTGGAAAAGCGTGGCACTACGCTCAACATTCTGGGGGCCACCTCCGGCGACACAGGCTCGGCGGCGGAATATGCCATGCGTGGCAAGCGTGGGGTTTCGGTGTTCATGCTTTCCCCGCAAGGCCGCATGAGCGCTTTCCAGCGTGCCCAGATGTATTCTCTGCAAGACGAGAACATCCATAATATTGCCGTGGCCGGCGTGTTCGATGACTGCCAGGATATCGTCAAGGCCCTGGCCGGCGATCTCGAATTCAAGAGCGCCTACCGTCTGGGTGCCGTCAATTCCATCAACTGGGCGCGCATTGCTGCACAGGTGGTGTACTACTTCTGGGGCTGGCTGCGCGCCACCGACCAGAGCGGCCCGCAACAGGTTTCCTTCTGCGTACCGTCCGGGAACTTCGGCAATATCCTGGCGGGGCACATCGCGCGCGAAATGGGCTTGCCCATTCGCCGCCTAGTGCTGGCCACCAACGAGAACAATGTGCTGGAAGAGTTCTTCCGCACCGGGGTGTACCGCCCGCGTTCTGCAGCCCAGACCCATGCCACCTCAAGTCCTTCCATGGACATTTCCAAAGCCTCGAACTTCGAGCGCTTCGTGTTCGACCTGCTGGGCCGTGATCCACAACGACTGGCGAACGTCTGGAAGAAGCTGGATTCGGCTGGTTACTTTGATCTCAGTGAATTGAAACCCGATTTCGAAGGCCGCTATGGTTTCGTATCAGGCACCAGTTCTCATGCCGACCGCCTGGCGACCATCCGCAAGGTGAAGGAAGAATCTGGTGTGCTGATCGACCCCCACACGGCCGACGGGGTGAAGGTGGCGGAAACCTACGTCGAACCCGGCGTTCCCATGCTGGTTCTGGAAACGGCCCTGCCGGCCAAGTTTGCCGAGACCATTGTGGAAGCTATTGGCGAGGAGCCTCCCGTGCCGGCCCATCTGGGCGATCTTGCTTCGTTGCCTCAGCGTGTGGTCAATCTGGATTGTGACGTGGAGCAGGTGCGCGAATACATTCGCAAACACGCGCCCGTGCAGGGTGCTGCGGCGTCCTGACGCTTGGCTGGCGGGCCGCCAGGCCCGCCACGGCTGTTTCGTGCCAAACGGGGCGACCCTACGGCCGCTGCTGCAGTTGAGCGTCCATCTGAAGGGCGGCATCCCTGCCGCTGCGCACGGCGCCTTCAAGCACTGCGGGATATCCCGTATCCGTCCAGTCACCTGCCACCCAGACACCCGGCCAGGGGGTGCGGTTGGCGGGCCGCTTCAAGCCGGGTACTGCCAGGAAGGTCGCCCGTTTCTCCACGATCAGGGCGCGACGTCCGATTGGTGGCAGACGCGCATGGCGTAGTTGTTCACCCAGCTGCTCGACCATCGCCGAAGCAAGCTTTTCGCGATCCATGCTCATCAATGCCTGGGCGTCACTCACCACAATGTGCATGAGTCTGCGCTCCGCGCCCTGACCCTGAAACAGCCACTGGCCATAATGGCCCCGCTGCCGGTCCTCATGCAACAAGAGCATGGGTGCGGGCAGGCTCATTGCCTGCTCGAGCAGCAGCGTCAGTGTGGCAATCGGGGAATGCTCAAATGCTTGCAAGTCTTTCAGGAAGCCCCTGCTGCCCGGACATGCAGGCAGGCTGGCCAGCAGACGCGCAGCGGAGGGCGTATTGCAGCAGACCACAACGGCGTCAAAGCTCTGAGGGTGGTCATCCAGCATGAACCGGGGGCCGGCGGCCGGGTGGGCCGCATGACTGCGTGTTGCATCGGCATCCGATTTTGTGTGAATCGTGTGAACAGTGTTACCGGTGATTATTTCCAGAGTGCCCTTTCCTTCGGGGTCCAGACCATCCTTCCGAGCCAATTCCAGAACCCGGGTAGGCCAGAGTTCCGACAGCCCGCGGCGGGGGATGAGCATATTGCCCGCCTCGCGCCGACTTGCCCCAAGGCTGTCCCTCAGAACATTGGCGAAGAGCTGGGCACAGGCCTGCTCCACAGGTGTGTTCATAGTCGCCACACACAGCGGCTTCCACAGCAGGTGCTGCAAGCGGGAAGGCTGTAGCGCGAGGGTCAGCCATTCCTGCACAGTGGCGGCGCGCGGGGTCTGCCAATCATTCTGCCGCAAATGATGCATGATGCGCAGGGCTGCGTTTTTCTCCGGCCAGCTCAGGCCGCGGGCTCCGAGCAGGCCAGCAGCGATGTGCAGGGGGGGCGGCAGATAGGGAAGGGCATGGATGACCAGTTTGCCGTCCGCACTTCGCACCGACAGGGGCAACTTGTGGAAGCTGTCCGCTATCGAGATGCCCAGGCTGTGCATCAACTCAAGTGTGGCGGTGTAAGCGCCCAGCAGAATGTGCTGACCGTTGTCGACGGTTGTGCCCAGCGCTGGGTGACGCACCGTGCGGGCGCGCCCACCGAGGGTGGCCGAAGCTTCAAACAGGGATACCTTGTGGCCCTGACGGACGGCAGTAACTGCGGCGCTGAGGCCCGCCCAGCCGCCACCGATGACGGCGACCTTCATCGGGAAAGGCGACGCACCACCCATTTGCCGCCACCCACCCAGGTGCGCCATGCTAGCCAGAATTTCCGTATGGGTGTGAGCGATATGCGCTGCTCGAGCACATGCCACCCGTCGCGTTCGATTTCATCCAGCAAGGTGGCATAAATGGCAGCCATCATGAGGCCGGGACGTTGCGCACGGCGTTCGCTTTCCGGCAATGCGCGCATGGCGTCGCGATAATATGCCCGGGCGCGCTCCGTCTGAAACCGCATCAGCTGGACGAAGTTGTCGGAATGGACGCCGTTCAGAATTTCCGTCGCCTTTACGCCGAAACGATCCAGATCTTCCTGCGGCAGGTAAATGCGGCCGCGTCGGGCATCGTCACCGACGTCGCGAATGATGTTGGTCAGCTGAAAGGCAGTGCCGAGTTTGCGCGCGTATTCCAATGTAGGTGGAGTGACCTGGCCAAAGATGCCGGCGGACATTTCCCCCACCACACCGGCCGCATGCCAGCAGTATTTTTCCAGGGCGGCCCAAGTGGGGTAGCGCAGTTGGTCGAGATCCATTTCCATGCCCTCGATCACTGCATATAGCTGGCGGTCCTGAATGCCGAATTGCTGGATATGGGGAGCAAGTGCCTTCATGACCGGATGCTCGGCATCGCCCCGGTATAGCGCATCTACCTGGGTGCGCCACCAGGCCAGCTTCATGCGTGCAACCGACGATTCCGTGCATTCGTCTACGATGTCATCCACTTCCCTGCAGAATGCATAGAGAGCTGTAATGGCACGGCGCCGTTCCGGCGGCAGGAACAGAAAGGCGTAATAAAAGCTGGAACCGCTGCGCGCGGCCTTCTCTTGGCAATATTGGTCAGGAGTCATTTAGTTGAATAGGGCTCTCAGGGCCATGCGCGGCCAGTCCAAGCCTCGCAGGACCGGACGCCGCTGGAAGACGTCATAGTGTAATTGCTCGATGCGTTCCAGTATAAGCAGGCCGCCCTGCACCACCAGGCGCAATTCCAGCCCCGCGCGCCGCGGAAGGCGGCGGGTGAGGGGGCGGCCCTGCAGCAGGAGTGAACGTGCCTGAGCCAGCTGACTGGCCATCAGTTCACACCAGGCCCGCGCTTCTGCGGCATCTTTTCCTGTGTCCGGCAACTTGCCGGCCTGTACGCAGCGCGCGATCCACTCTTCGTTGACGCCATGCTGTTCCAGTCTCTGCTGGGGCAGGTAAACGCGACCTTTTTGCCAGTCCACGGCCACATCCTGCCAGAAATTGGTCAGTTGCAGGCCCGTACATATGGCATCCGAACATTCCAGATTGTCATGGGTGTCGCGCTCGTATAGCTGCAACATCAAGCGTCCAACCGGGTTGGCGGAGCGACTGCAGTAATCGAGGAGCTCTGCATCATTCTCATACCGGTGCTTGACGACATCCTGCTCGAACGCAGAAATCAGGTCCCGGAAAAGGTGGGCTGACAGCCCGTGCCTTGCCATGGTGCTTGCCAGCGGCACAAAGATGTGCGGGTGGGGAAGGGGCAGGTCGGTGGGGGAACAACCCTGCAACACGTCGAGACCTCGCCGGAACTCGGCAAGCTCCGCCAGGCGCTCCTCCGCTGTGGCGTTTCCTTCATCCGCGACATCGTCCGCAGTGCGGGCGAAGCGATAGATGTCCCGCACTGCGTCGCGCAGTGCCCTGGGGAGCAGCAATGAAGCAACGGGAAAGTTTTCGTAATGATCAACAGCCATGGCCGGCAGAGTATAAGCTGTCTTTGCCCGTTCCTTCGCGGTCGCACTTAACGCAAGGTGTGCAAGTGGTTTAGACTTCTGCGTGGAAGTGCTGAAGTCCCGGCACCAGGTTTCATTCATGCATGGGGCGGCGCTTTCAGTCGAGTTCGAGGATACGCATGCCACGTCCCATTATGGCCACGGTTTCAATCCCGGCCATGCAGCACAATCTCCAGCACATAGTCTCCGGCCTGCAGGAAGAGGCGCAAATGTGGGGCCGTCCTGCACCGAAAGTATGGGCGGTCATGAAAGCACGTGCCTATGGGCATGGGCTTGCCGAGGGGCTGGCGGGCTTCGCCGGTGCTGATGGCCTTGCCATGCTCGATCTGGAGGAGGCTCAGGCTTGTCGTGACGCAGGCTGGCAAGGTCCGATACTGCTGCTGGAAGGTTTTTTCGATCCAGAAGATATATACGTTGTAGATACTCTCGGCCTGACGGTCAGCGTACATGGAGAAGAGCAGTTGCGCATGCTGGAGCTGGCAAGGCCAAGGCGGCCCATAAACGTCAATCTCAAGATCAATGGTGGTATGAACCGCCTGGGTTTTGTGCCGACGCAGGCGCGCCAGGCATGGCAGCGCCTGCAAGCCTTGCAGTCCAGGGGAGTGGTGGGTGAGCTGGGCACCATGATGCATTTTTCGCGGGCAGACGACGACCCAGTGGTCACTCAAAGCCAGCTTTCTGCATTTCTTGACGTGGTTGTCGGCATGCCAGGGCCGGTGAGTGTCTGTAATTCTGCGGCAACGTTGACCGCAGGCCTGTGGGCGCAACTGCCAGAGGAGCGGCAGCAATGGGTACGGCCCGGCATATGTCTGTATGGTGCGTCGCCCTTTGCCGCGCGGAGTGCGGCGTCCCTGGGTTTGCTGCCTGCCATGACGCTGGAGGCCCGCCTGCTGTCTGTGCAGGATTGCGCCCCCGGGGCGAGCGTAGGTTACGGCCATCTGTTCACCGCCGAACGGCCCACTCGAGTCGGCATAGTGGCCTGTGGCTATGCTGACGGGTATCCGCGCCACGCGGGCACCGGCACACCAGTAGTGGTGGCGGGCCGGCCGACGCGTCTGCTGGGACGGGTGTCCATGGACATGCTGGCTGTCGATCTCACTGACATTCCTGAGGCTGGTGTGGGCGCACGTGTGGTGCTTTGGGGTGAAGGAGGCCCCTCCGTGGACGCAGTTGCCGAATCCGCCGGTACGGTCGGATACGAATTGCTGTGTGCGCTCGCGCCGCGTGTGCCTCGCCGTATCATCCACGCAAGTGAAAACGGCTCCGATTTTCCAAGGTTCCAGGAGACAACTGAATGAAGAACAAATGTGTGCTGGTGACCGGTGCCACCAAAGGAATAGGGTGGGCCATCAGCCAGAAGCTCGCAGACCTCGGCTGCCATGTCGTGGGGCTTGCGCGCCACACGCAGGATATCGATTTCCCCGGATATCTGTACGCATGTGACCTTTCCAATGCCGGCGAAACCGAGGAAGTGTTACGGGTCATACGGGAAAAGTACCCCGTGGACGGCATTGTCAACAATGTGGGTGCGCTGGACCACGCTCCACTTGGTGAAATAGCGTTGGCACAGCTGTATGAGTCCTTCGACATAAATGTCAGGGTCGCGGTTCAGGTTACCCAGGCCTTTGTGGCGGCGATGAAGGCCCGTCGCGAGGGCAGGGTAGTGAACGTATGCGGCCACCTCGGTCTGGGCTCCTTCGGCCATACCAGCTACGGTGCCGCCAAGCAGGGTCTCATCGCCTGCACCCGTACCTGGGCGCTCGAGCTGGCGCCCTACAACATCACAGTGAATGCGGTGTCGCCAGGCCCTGTCGAAACGGAACCGTTCCGGGCAGCGCATCCGGTCGGCAGCGAGGAAGAGCAGAAGGTGCTCGCCGGCGTTCCCATGGGCCGCTTTGCCCGCCCCGATGAAATTGCGGCAGCGGTGATCTTCCTGCTGGGCGAACAGGCTGGCTTCATCACGGGCCAGGTACTGGGCGTGGACGGCGGTTATAGCGTCCCGGGCCACCACTGAAGCAATCATGGCCAAGG
>JAJUFI010000100.1 GCA_029263795.1 Alcaligenaceae bacterium | reverse complement strand
GACACGCCCATTGCGCCTGTGAAGTGAGCGGTGCAGCAATGCCGCCAGCAGCAGGAACCCACCGAAGCGACTCATTCCGGCTCGATGCCGGGGTGGGCGCAGTAGGAATCCCCCAACTTTAGGCGGGGGAGGATGTCAATGGACGCCTGGTTGTGGTCGCAAGGCGGCCCACCCCAACGCGCGCTTCACCGTGGCAGCCAGCCAGAACCCGGCAATCGACCCCGCGTGGGACGACCCTGCCGGCGTACCTATTGATGCGTTCGTTTTCGGAGGCCGTCGCTCGGATACCGTTCCTCTCGTCACCGAGGCCCGCAATTGGGAAGAAGGTGTCTACATGGCTGCCACCATGGGTTCACAGACCACCGCCGCGGCCTCCGGGGCGCAGGGCATCGTGCGGCGCGACCCGTTCGCCATGCTACCTTTCTGTGGCTACGACATGAAGCAGTATTTTGGCCACTGGCTGGCCCTGGGCCGCCGGCTTGCTGATTCAGGGGCGTACATCCCGGCCTTCTACTGCGTGAACTGGTTCCAGAAGGGCGAGGAAGGCCGTTTCCTGTGGCCAGGTTTTGGCGAGAACATGCGAGTGCTGGAATGGATGTTCCGGCGCATGGAGGGCAAGGCAGGCGGCCAGGACAGCCTGTTCGGAATCGTGCCTGACTACGCCGACCTGAACTGGAATGGCCTGGACTTCCACCCAGAAGATTTCAGCCAGATCACAAGCATAGATACCGAAGCCTGGCGCCAGGAATTGAATTCCCATGCGCAGTGGTTCCGTCAGTTGGGCAACCCCTTGCCGCAAGCCTTGCTGGACGTTCACGGACGCCTGGAGGCAGCCCTGGCCTGAGCTCGGGAAAAGCAAACCGTCGGAGACGCCGGGAACCGTAAATGACTACCTTCAACCAGGAGCAAACCATGAGCAACCACGTCTACAAAAGCATAGAGCTGACCGGTTCTTCCACCATCGGCATTGAAGACGCAGTGAGCAGGGCCATAGAGCGCGCCAGCGAAACGGTGCGCAACATCAGCTGGTTTGAAGTGGTCGAAACACGGGGCCACGTGAAGGATGGCAGGGTGGCCCACTGGCAGGTCACCGTCAAAGTAGGCTTCACGCTGGACGAATAGGCTACCGCCCGCTCCCTGCCGCCCCACCTGGGGCGCGGGGCGGGCCATTCCGGTGACTGAGAGGCTGGTACGGCCGACTTATTTCCCGCTCATGCTGCCGTCGTGCATCCAGCGGGCATGCTGCGGGGCGCGCTTGGTTTCCGCCCATTCATTGAGCATGTCCCACTTCACCTCATCGAGCATGCGGTGCATTTCGGGCGTACCGCAGTTCCATGCCAGTTCCAGGCGGTGACCGGACGGGTCGAAGAAGTAGATGGACTGGAAGAGGGTGTGGTCGGTGGGCCCGATCACCTTGATGCCGTCGGCTTCCAGGCGCGCCTTGGTTTCGAGCAGGTCTTCCTTGGATTCGACCTCGAAAGCTATGTGCTGGGTCCATGCCGGTGTATTCGGGTCGCGCCCCATTTCGGGTTTGGTGGGGAGCTCAAAGAATGCCAGCACATTGCCGTTACCGGCGTCCAGAAAGATGTGCATGTACGGGTCTGGCTCTTTGGTTGAAGGGACTTGGTCTTCAGCAATGGCCAGGATGAAGCCCATGTTCAGGTACTTTCCGTACCACTCCACTGTTTCCTTGGCATCCTTGCAGCGGTAGGCAACGTGGTGAATGCGTTGAATTTTCATGCGGTCTCCTCGATTTCCGGGAAGGGAAGCGATCGCTGGCTAAACCTTCGTTCATGCCTCAATTAGACGACGAGATGATTTATCATTCAAACAGGATTTATTGATCAATTTATTGGATGATCTAATGAATGTGACGCTGCGGCAGTTGCGTGCCTTCGTGGCGGTCGGGCGCACCGAAAGCTTCACGCTCGCCGCCGAAAGCATGTTCATCACCCAGTCGGCGCTCAGCGGCCTCATCCGCGATTTGGAGCAAGCACTGGGAATGCGTGTGGTTGACCGCAGTACACGCCGCAGCAGCCTGTCCGATGTGGGCCGCGAGCTCTACCCGCTGGTGGAAAAGATTCTCGAAGACCTAGACCGCGTCATGGACGAAGTGGCCCAACGCCGGGCCTTGAAAACAGGAGTAGTACGTGTGGCTGCGCCACAGCTCATGGCCTCCACACTGTTGCCGGAAATCGTGGCGGCCTACGCCGCCCAACGACCGGCCATCCGGGTGGAACTGGTGGACTGTGCGGTTGAAAGCGTGATGTCGCGCGTATTCTCAGGTGAAGTGGACTTCGGTATTGGCCCGGAACGCGACCCTAACTCGGACATCACGGCCACAACCTTGTTCCGGGACCCGTTCATGGTGGTGTTTCCGCCCGGTCATCCACTGGAAGCACTGGCCGACATCAGTTGGCGCGATATTCTTCAGTACCCACTCACTACCTTGCAGGGCCAATTCACCAAGCGCCTCGCGCTGGATTTGCGGGCCGCCCTGCGCGATGTGAACCTGTCGCCTGCACATGAGGTCAGCTTTCTCTCGACCGCGCTGGCCATGGTGAACGCCGGCATGGGGGTCACGGTGTGCGTCAGCTATGCGGCTTCCCTCGTGAAACTGTATGGGCTGGAGCTTAGGCCACTACGTGACCCGGAGATCTTTCGCAGTTTCTACGTGTTCACACGGCAGGGGCGTTCGCTTTCCCCCGCTGCCGAAGATTTCCACCGCTTTGTCTTCAGTTATGTGGCTGATCGGCCGATGCTGGGTCTGCAGGCTGCCCCATTTCCAGCACCCACTCCCTGAAGGCGGCCAGGGCGGGATGGCGGCTATTGCGCTCCGGGCTACATAGCATGTACCCATGTTGCAGCTGCACGGGCAGGTCGAAGGGTACCGCCACCCGGCCACCGTCGATTTCTTCCTGAACGAGGCAGCGCTGCAGGACGGCCAGACCTATGTCGGCCATCACGGCGCGCACAATTATTGATACCTGGTCCATGCGGGGGCCCTCGTGCGGGCCCGCCATCACGCCCACCGCACGGAACCAGTTGGCCCAGTTGTCGGGCGCGTTGGCGTGGCGTATCAATGTTTCATTGAGGAGCTCGGCCGGGGTTTTCCAGCGGCCCTCGGCACGACGCTGCCGCAACCGCTCGGGGTGGCAGATGACCACCACTTCGCGGCCAATGATGTAGTCGCTGCGCCAGCCTGCGCGTTCGCCGGGAATGCCCGCCAGGATGGCAGCGTGGGGGCCGTCTCCCGAGAAGTCTTCATCGCGGCGATAGGGACAGAATTCCACCTGTATGTCGGGATATTTGCGGTGGAAGTCCGGCAGGCGGGGTATCAGCCAGACACTGGCAAGCGTCGGCACGACTGCAAGCCTGAGGGTGTTGCGCACCGCGGGTACACGGAGTTCCCGTGCAACCTGTTCGATCTGGTCCAGGGCCGAGGCCGTGCCCTCCAGCAGGCGACGGCCGGCGGCCGTGAGCGACAGGCCGGTGGGAGTACGCACGACCAAGGTCACGCCCAAGTGATTCTCCAGGCGCGAAACCGCCCGGCTGATTGCCCCCTGAGTGACGCAGAGCTGGTCGGCTGCGCGGGTGAAGCTGCCCAGACGAACGGCCGTTACGAAGGCATGCAGTTCCGACATGGAAGGCGAGTGGATCTTCATCGTCCGCCAGCAGGTAAAACAATCATTCAAGCATTCAGGAGAGGGTATGACCAAAGATCATGACCGGGTGCAATATAGTCGTTTGTGGCCCTGAGGTAAATTGCTGATACTGGCCTCCACCCAGGAAAAGCCAGGCTGGGGAGCGCACACGACACGCGGCAAGCACGCTTCCGCAAACAGCTGGCATGACCAACAGACACCACGTTGCTCGTCATTTCAAGGAGGCTTTCATGTCTGTGTTCTCAAGCAAGATCCTGCGCGGCGTTGCTGCCGGCGCGGCCACCGTTCTGTTCGGCTTCACTGCACCCGCGGCGGCCCAGGGCGATTACCCGAACGCCCCCATTCGCCTGGTTGTGCCTTTTGCACCTGGCGGCTCCACCGATCTGGTCGGGCGCATGATCGCCGAGTATATCGGTAAGAGCCTGGGGCAATCCGTGGTGGTTGAGAACAAGGCAGGCGCGGGCGGGGCACTTGGCGCCGAGTACATAGCCCGTTCCAAGCCGGACGGCTACACGCTGGGCATGGCGTCGGTCAGCACCCATGGTTCCAATCCCGCCATTTATTCCGACTTGAAGTACGACGCCCGCAAGGATTTCGTGCCCATCTCCAATGTCATGAGTGTGCCCAGCGTTTTCGCGGTGCATCCGGACGTACCGGCCAAGACCATGCAGGAATTCATTGCGCTGGCCAAGGCCGAACCTGGCAAGTATTCCTTCGCTTCGCCAGGGGTTGCATCCCTGGGCCATGCCAATATCGAAAACTTCATGATGCTCGCCGGCATTGAACTGCTTCACGTGCCGTACCGCGGAGCGGGTCCGGCGCTGAACGATGCGCTGGCCGGCCAGGTGGATGCCATTACCGACAACCTGTCCTCCACCCTGCCTCACCTGAAGGAGGGCCGCCTGCGCCCGCTGGCTGTTCTGGCTGCAGAGCGTTCCGAACTGCTGCCTGACGTTCCCACTTATGCAGAGCTGGGTTTCCCCGAAATGGGTACCGGTGGCTGGTTCGGTGTCGTTGCCCCGGCGGGTACGCCGCAGGAAGTGGTGGACAAGGTGAGCGCAGCGATTCAGGACGCTGCCAAGGACCCCGCTTTCCAGGAACGTGCGCGTAATCTGGGTGGTACCATTCGCGTAGGTACGCCGCAAGATTTCGCCAACGACATTGAATCCGCCATCGAACGCTATACCCGCGTGGCGAAGGCAGCGAACATTACTCCGCAACGATAATGACAGCGCCAGAAAGCTCACAGGCCCCTGCCGTGGTCCGACACGACCCGGCAGGGCCGGCCATTCCACTGGTGTGCGATTCGCCGCATAGCGGCGTTCGCTACCCGGCGGATTTCCGTCACGCGGTGGAACTGGAAAAGCTGCGTCAGGGTGAGGACACGCATGTGGACGCGCTGTGGCTGGCCGCTCCGGACGTCGGTGCGACGCTGATTGCAGCAACCTTTCCACGTACTTATATCGACCCCAACCGTGACCTCGCTGACCTGGATCCTTCCATGCTGGATGGCGAATGGCCGGAACCGCTGACGCCTGGTGTGAAAACCAGTCTGGGCAAAGGCCTGATCTGGTCGCGGATGGACCCCAAAACACCCATCTATGACCGCAAGCTGAGTGTGGCCGAAGTGCAGGGGCGCATTCAGAATTACTACCTGCCGTATCACCAGGCTCTGGAGCAGGCGGTAGAGGAGCGGTACGCGCAGTTTGGCGCCTTGTGGCATTTGAATCTGCATTCAATGCCAAATGATGCTTATGAGCGGCTTGGCATCCAGACGGACAAGCCGCTGGCCGATTTTGTCCTGGGAGACCGTGACGGCCTCACCTGCGAACCGGCTTTTGTCGAATTGATTGCGTCCTTCTTACGCGACAAGGGGTATACGGTTGCCTGCAATGACCCCTACAAAGGGGTTCAGCTGATCGAACGCATAGGCAGGCCGCAAGAAAGGCGCCACAGCCTGCAGATCGAAATCCGCAGGCCCTTGTACATGGATGAAATCACACGCCAGCCCAACCAGGGCTTCGTGAGCCTGCAACGCGACCTGGGAGGCCTCCTGAAGGCTGTGGCAGCTTACGTGAAGCAGGAAGCCGGCTTATAGCCGGCAGACAACCGGCCCGGGGTCCGGGCCGGAGTCGAGTGCGCCTGATTGGCCATATGCGGCAGCCAGGCGCATTTCTACAATCAGGCGCTTAGTGTCAGCCGGTTTCGCCGGTGCGCAGAACCCTGTTCACCTTGAAGCCAAGCTGTGCTGCGTAGCGCAACATAGTCTGCAGGGCGAGTCGATTGGGAACGCGAGACCGGCCAAGCATCCAGAGACAGCGCCGGTCGGGGGTGCCGATCATGGCGTGTTCGTACGTGGGGTCAACATAGAGCACCCAGTGGTCGCGCCATACCGAGGATGGGGCGGACAGCCAGTCGGACTTGAAGCGGATTTCCAGCTTGGCAGGGTCAATATTTTCAAAACGCCTTGATGGACGCATTTCAGCGTCGGCGCTGAGGATGTGGCAATCGGGATTTTCACACCGGAAGTGGACGTCCATGGTGTTGTCGGCCAGCAGGGTGTAGTTGACGCTTACCTCACCCGTGCAGTCCACCTGATAGCCGTTGGGCAACCTTGCATATTCGTACCACAGGCCTGCATATTGGCGCAGGTCGAGGTTGGGGTGCGTCAAAAGCTGTGATACCTGTCGTGTAGCCAGCAACTGCATGCGAACCTCCTGTCTCCTGTGGGCGTGTGAGCAGATCCTGTGCCCGGACTGCATGCCCATCTGGTTGTTCTAAACCTTCATCGTGATGATCACTTCTGCTGCTTGAATCAAAGGGGGGTGAGGGGGCAGGAAATGCCCGCCGAAGGGAATAAGTCCACTTCAGTATAGCGGGTATTCTGCAGAAAACAGCACCCTTCGCAGGGGTATTGCGGGTGCTTAGGGGAAGTCCTGAGGCGGCTTTTGGCTGCTGCAATGCAGCAGCCAAAGCGGTTGTGAAGAGGGGGGAGGCGCCGGACGGGAGCCCGGCGCGTGGGGTTTTCCGACTCAGAAACTGCCGAAGATCGTACCCAGGGTGATGACCGTCACCAGTGCAACAAACGGGCCGCCCATTGTGACTGCGGCGATGTTGAGGTAAGACTGACGGTGGGTGAGACGGCAGATGGAGAGCAGCGTGATGATGGCGCCGCAATGGGGCAGAGTATCAAAACCACCCGCAGACATCACGGCGACGCGGTGCAGCAAATCAGGGCTGATGCCCATTTCGTGTGCCATGCGCAAATAGTCGGAGCCCAGGGTCTGCAGGGCAATGCTGAGGCCTCCGGAAGACGATCCAGTGATACCGGCCAGCACATTCATGGCCACTGCTTCAGAAATCAGGGGGTTGCCTGGCGCCACATTCAGCACTGCGTCACGGATGATGGCGAAGCCTGCCAGCCCGGCGATCACAGCCCCATACCCAACCTCCGAGGCCGTGTTGAACAGCGGCAGCATGAATCCGAACACGCCTTTGTTGATGGTGTCTGCCAAGTTCTTCCAGTGGCCCAGGCGCGAAACCACCAGAGTGGCGCAGGCCACGACCAGGGAGATGATCAGTGCCCAAAGCCCCGCAATCTTGTCGGGGTTGACATTGGGGAAGCGTTCCTGGATGAACGACAGGTCCATGCCCGGGAAGACAATGTAGGTGAACAGGGCGTTCACACCCACGACCAGTATCAGGGGAAGCAGGGCAAGGAACAGGGGCATGGGCTTGCCCGCCGCATATTCGGCCTCTTCTGCCTCTGCTTCGGCATTGTCCTCGTGTGTGCCGTAGCCTTCACCAGCAAGGGCAGCCTTGTTGGCGCGGGAATGCAGCCACCAGAGCCCCAGCCCCATCATGACGAGGGCGGCAATAATGCCCAGCCCCGGGGCCGCGAATACGTTGGTGCCGTAGTAGGGGATGGGAATGGCGTTCTGAATGGCCGGTGTGCCCGGCAGGGCAGTCATGGTAAAGGTGAAGGAGCCCAGTGCGATGGTAGCCGGAATGAGCCGCTTGGGAATGTCGGCAGCGCGGAAAAGATCGCGCGCAATGGGATAGATGGCAAAGGCCACCACGAACAGCGAAACACCACCATAGGTGAGGATGCCACAGGCCAGGACGACGGTCACGATGGCGTGTTTTTGGCCGAGGCGGTCGACAATCCAGCGCGAGATGGTTTCAGCAGCGCCGGAATCGGCCATGAGCCGGCCGAACAATGCGCCCAGCAGGAAGATGGGCAGGAATTGCATGACATATCCGCCCAGGGCCTTCATGAAGGTGTCCGTGTAGATGGGCAGAAGATAGCCAATGTCGCCTGAAAGCACCACAGCCAGGGCGGCCATGAGGGGGGCGAGAAGAAGAACGGTGATTCCGCGATACGCCAGATACATCAGCAGTATCAGGGAAAGGACGATTGCCAAGGTGCTGGCCATGAGGAAAAGACTCCTGTAGTCAGGTCGATGGGTCCTACAAATCAGACAGGCCACCGCCGCAAGGCAGTGCTGAAAAAGCAAGCACCGCCTTGCGGCGGTGCTTGGTAAAGCGGCGAGTTTAACAGCCCGAGGAATCGTCTGCTGGAATCAACCCCGCCCGATGTACGGCATTTTGGTGGCCATGATGGTCATGAACTGGACGTTGGCGTCCAGCGGCAGCCCGGCCATGTAAACAACGGCGCTGGCCACGTGCTCGACGTCCATAAGGGGTTCGGGCCGCATGGAACCGTCTGCCTGCATGACGCCACGACGCATGACGTCGGTCATGTCACTGGCGGCATTGCCGATGTCAATCTGCCCACAGGCAATGTCGTAGGCGCGCCCGTCCAGAGATGTCGCCTTGGTCAGGCCGGTGATGGCATGTTTGGTGGTGGTGTAGCAGGTGGCCTGAGGGCGCGGTGCGTGGGCGGATATGGAACCATTGTTGATGATGCGGCCGCCGCGCGGGTCCTGCGCCTTCATGATGCGGAACGCGCCCTGAGTGCAGAGAAAGTAACCTGTCAGGTTGACGTCCAGCGCCGCCTTCCACTTGTCGAAAGGGATGTCCTCGATGCTGGCGGGCTTGGTGAAAATGCCGGCATTGTTGAACAGTACGTCCAGCCGGCCGAATTCCTTGCCAATGCGCTCGTACAGCGCATCCACGCTTTCCGGCTTGCCAACATCGGTGGATTGCACCAGGCTTTTCCCGCCAAACTTGCTTCCTTCGTGGGCGGTTTCCTCGAGCGCCTCGATACGCCGGCCAGCCAGGGCCACCGCATAGCCTTCTTTCATCAGCGCCAGCGCGACAGCCTTGCCGATGCCGGAGCCGGCCCCGGTCACCAGGGCGTATTTCTTTCCACTCATTCTTTGCTTCTCCTTGTTTGCTTTTTGCCCGCACACCGTGGTGGTCTGTCGGTGCACGTATGTTCAGAAATGTACCGCAAAGCCGGGCGCTGCAGCGTCTGTCGAGTCCGTATAATCCGGTAATGCACGTGCCCGCCGGCGCGCGACGGAGAAGCAGGCATGGTTTCTTTATCTGCTGTGGATTCACTGCTTGTTGCCACCCTGGTACTGCTGGTCGGCAGGCTGCTGTCCAAGCGCATCGGCTTTCTTGGTCGTTACAGCATCCCCGACCCCGTCATCGGGGGGTTGCTGTTCGCCATAGGGGTATTTGTTGCGTCCACTTACATGGACGTCAGCGTCAGTGTGGATACCAGTATGAGTTCCACATTCCTGCTGATCTTCTTCAGCAGCATTGGGCTCACCGCCGACCTTCGTCTGCTCAAGCGTGGAGGGCCGAGGCTGATCCTCTTTCTCATGGCGTTGGCTCCCTTTCTCGTGGTGCAGAATCTGGTGGGGCTTGGCATGGCCTGGGTGCTGGACCTGCATCCGCTCATGGGTGCGCTTGCCGGGTCCATCACATTGGTGGGCGGGCATGGTACAGGCGCAGCCTACGCCATCGGTTTCTCTGAAAACTACAACATTCAGGATGTCATGGCCCTCGCCATGATGTCAGCCACCATCGGCCTGATCCTGGGGGGGGTAGTGGGCGG
>JAJUFI010000107.1 GCA_029263795.1 Alcaligenaceae bacterium | reverse complement strand
GTCATTTCACTTCTGGCGCAGTGATAAAGTGCTCAACCAGCTGAACCGCCGGGCGCTTGAACTGCTCGAAGAAGTCGATCTCGAAGACTTCGCTGACGAAATCACCATCAACCTGCCCTATGGCCGCAAACGTGCGCTTGAAATT
The DNA here is from genome assembly GCA_029263795.1 of Alcaligenaceae bacterium. Classification (GTDB taxonomy): domain Bacteria; phylum Pseudomonadota; class Gammaproteobacteria; order Burkholderiales; family Burkholderiaceae_B; genus Yanghanlia. Next base: position 8,992 of record JAJUFI010000107.1, on the reverse strand, counting down.
GCCACAACCCTTGCCATGGAACCCGAACTCATGCTGCTGGACGAACCCACGCAGGGCATGGGCCACGAAGACGTGGACCGCGTCACGCAGCTGATCAAGAAAGTCAGTGAAGGCAGAACCATCCTCATGGTCGAGCACAACATGAATGTGGTCTCGCGCATTGCAGACACCATTACCGTGCTGTCGCGCGGTGCCGTCCTCGCCGAAGGCTCGTACCAGGAGGTGTCCCGCAATCCGGCCGTGATGGAAGCCTATATGGGCACCACCAGCGGCGAACTTCAAGGAGCGCATTGATGAGCACCCCCGCACTGGAAGTCCGCGACCTTCAGGCCTGGTACGGAGAATCTCACGTCCTTCATGGCATTAATTTTTCGGTGAATCGCGGTGAAGTGGTCACGCTGCTGGGCCGCAACGGCTCGGGCCGCACCACCACCCTGCGCGCAATCCTGGGGCTGACCGGCTCGCGCAGTGGCTCGGTGCGCATCAACGGCACCGAAGCCATAGACCTTCCCACCCACCGAATCGCCCACCTGGGCGTCGGCTACTGCCCTGAAGAACGCGGTATTTTTGCCAGCCTGTCCTGCGAAGAAAACCTGCTGCTGCCCCCCAGCGTCGGAACGCTCGGCGGCGGAATGTCGCTGGCGGAAATATACGAAATGTTCCCCAACCTGCTGGAACGCCGTCACTCACCCGGTACACGGCTGTCGGGCGGTGAACAGCAAATGCTGGCCGTGGCGCGCATTCTGCGAACGGGAGCCAACCTCCTGTTGCTGGATGAAATATCGGAAGGCCTTGCCCCGGTCATCGTGCAGGCCCTCGCCCGCATGATCACCACCCTCAAGTCCAAGGGCTACACCATTGTGATGGTGGAGCAGAACTTCCGTTTTGCAGCGCCGCTGGCCGATCACTTCTATGTGGTCGAGCACGGCCAGATTGTCGAACAGTTTGATGCAAGCCAACTCGAAGAAAAACAGGAAGCTCTGAACACCCTGCTCGGGGTATGAACCCGGCAGGTATTACAAGAACTGCGCAAAATGAAGCAAACGCCGGCGATCCCGGCACAAACAAGGAGACAGATCGATGAAGCTTCGTACCCTACCTGCCATCATGGCTCTCGCAGGACTCGGCTTTTCCGCGCCCGTCCTCTCACAAGGCATATCAGACGATGTCATCCGTATCGGTTTCATCACCGATATGTCGGGCGTTTATTCCGATGTTGACGGCCCGGCAGGCGCCGAGTCCATCCGCATGGCCATTGAAGACTTGGGTGGCGAGGTTAACGGCAAGAAGATCGAACTCCTGGTCGCCGACCACCAGAACAAGGCAGACATCGCTTCAGCACGCGCACGCGAATGGTTTGACGAACAGAAAATCGACCTGCTGATCGGTGGCACCAACTCCAGTACTTCTCTCGCCATGGCCGGTGTCGCAGCCGAGAAGAAAAAACCCTTCATCGTCGTAGGTGCCGCCGCATCCGACCTCACCAACGCGCAGTGCACTCCCTACACCGTGCACTGGGCTTACGACACCACCGCCCTGGCACGGGGCACGGGTTACGCCGTGGTGAACAACGGTGGCAAGGAATGGTTCTTCATCACTGCCGACTACGCCTTCGGCCACGCGCTGGAGCGTGACACCGCCGCCGTCGTGAAAAAGGCCGGCGGTAATGTGCGCAATGCCGTGCGTGTACCGCTTAGTTCCACTGACTTCTCCTCCTTCATGCTTCAGGCCCAATCCTCGGGTGCCAAGATTCTCGGCCTGGCCAACGCTGGTGGCGACTTCATCAACTCGGTCAAAGCCGCACGCGAATTCGGCGTGACCCCGGGGATGAACCTGGCAGGCCTGCTGGTGTTCATCAATGACATCCACGCACTGGGTCTGGATGCCACTCAGGGCATGTATCTGACCAGCGGCTGGTACTGGGACATGGACGACGAGTCCCGCCAATGGGCCCAGCGATTCTATGAAAAGCATAAGCGCATGCCCTCTTTCCTGCAGGCCGGTGATTATTCCGCCGTCTCCTTCTACCTGCGTGGCGTCAAGGAAACCGGTACGGACGACGCCGACACCATCATGAAGTGGATGAAGTCCAACCGGGTCAAGGATTTCTTCGCCAAGGACGGCTATGTGCGTGAAGACGGCCAGATGATGTACGACATGTACCTGGTTCAGGTGAAGACGCCTCAGGAATCCACCCGCGACTGGGACTACTACAAGATCGTGGAACGCCTGCCCGCCGACAAGGTCTACAACTCCCTCGAAGAGTCCACCTGCAAGCTGGTGAAGAAGTAAACGCATGATTTTCCACGCCGCCCCCCGCCCTCCAGGCTCAGGGCGGCGTGTGCATGCTCACTCCATTCGCATCATCATGGATCACCAACAATATGACTGACCTCTTCGGCATCCCCATTCAGGCTCTGCTGGGCCAGGTTCTGCTGGGCCTGGTCAATGGCTCCTTCTATGCTGTCCTGTCTCTGGGCCTCGCCGTCATTTTCGGCCTGCTAAACATAATCAACTTCGCCCATGGTGCCTTGTACATGCTGGGCGCCTTCCTTGCCTGGATGGGCTTGTCCTACCTCGGCCTCAATTACTGGATCATGCTCGTGGTGTCCCCCATACTGGTGGGCGTCTTCGGCATCATCCTGGAAAGAACCCTGATCCGGCACCTCTACAAGCTGGACCATCTCTATGGGCTGCTGCTCACCTTCGGCATCACACTGCTGCTGGAAGGCATCTTCCGCAGCTTCTATGGTGTGTCCGGCCAGCCTTACTCCACACCGGCACTGCTGCAAGGTGGCGTCAACCTCGGCTTCATGTATCTGCCCATATATCGCGCATGGGTGGTGGTGGCCTCCATCGTGGTCTGCCTAGCCACCTGGTTCATGATCGAGAAAACCCGTCTCGGTGCGCTGCTTCGCGCCGGCACGGAGAACCCCAAGCTCGTCGAAGCGTTCGGCGTGAACGTCCCGCTGATGGTCACCCTGACCTATGGCTTCGGTGTCGCGCTGGCTGGCTTTGCCGGTGTGTTGGCCGCACCGGTCATGCAAGTTTCACCACTGATGGGTTCCAACCTGATCATTGTGGTGTTCGCCGTCGTGGTCATCGGGGGCATGGGCTCCATTATGGGCTCCATCGTTACCGGCCTGGGTCTCGGTGTCATTGAAGGTCTCACCAAAGTCTTCTGGCCCGAAGCCTCGAACACGGTGGTGTTCATCATCATGGTCATCGTTCTTCTGCTGCGCCCCGCAGGTCTTTTCGGGAAAGAGAAATGAACCGTCAGTTGGCAAGTTACATCGTCCTCGCGATCATCGTCGCGCTGCTGCCGTTCATGGGCGCATATCCGATCTTCGTCATGAAGATCATGTGCTACGCCCTGTTCGCGTGCGCTTTCAACCTTCTGCTGGCCTACACTGGTCTGCTGTCCTTCGGCCACGCCGCCTTTCTGGGGGGCGCTGCCTACGCAACTGGGCATTCCCTCGTCGTCTGGGGCTTTCCGACCCTGCTCGGTCTGCTGTTCGGTACGACGGTGGCAGCGGTTCTTGGCCTGATAATGGGTGCCGTGGCCATACGACGCAGTGGTATCTACTTTGCCATGATCACTCTGGCGATGGCACAGATGATCTTCTTCTACTTCCTGCAAGCACCGTTCACCCATGGTGAGGACGGCCTGCAGGGCATTCCCCGCGGCAGCATTTTCGGCATCGACCTGAGCAATGACCTGAATCTCTATTATCTGGTTCTGGTCGTGTTCATCCTGGGCTTCATCGTTTGCTGGAGAACGGTGAACTCGCCGTTCGGCCAAGTGCTCAAGGCACTGCGTGAAAATGAGGCCCGCACCATCTCGCTGGGTTACGACGTCGCCAAGTTCAAGCTGCTGGTCTTCGTCATCTCGGCAACGCTGGCCGGCTTGGCAGGCGCCACCAAATCCCTGGTGTTTGTCTCGGCAACGCTGTCCGACGCCACATGGCAGATGTCCGGCCTCGTCATTCTGATGACGCTCATCGGCGGGCTGGGCACCTTTCTTGGCCCGGTGCTGGGGGCGCTCATCGTGGTGGTGCTGGAGAACAAAGTGGGTGAATTCGGTCGCGCCATGGCCCAATGGACCGGTATCGAATGGTTCAATGTGTTGGGCGAATCGGTCACCATGGTCATCGGCCTAATCTTCATCGTATGCGTGATGGCCTTCCGCCGCGGCATTGTGGGCGAAATCCTGCACCGCATGGGCAACCGCAAGGCCATGGCATGAAACATCACATGAAAAACCCCCGCACGGCGCTCGGCCGGCGGGGGTAAGGTGTTTGTGTTTCATTTCGGGGGTGTCAGGCGGTGACGCCCTCGCCTTCCTTCTTCTTGCCCAGTCCAAGGTAGCTTTCGATCACCCGCGGGTTGTCGGCGAGCTCCCTCGCCTTCCCTTCAAGCACGATTTCCCCTGTTTCCAGCACATAACCATAATCGGCAACCTGCAGCGCTGCCCGGGCGTTCTGTTCAACCAGCAGGATGGCCACGCCAGTGCTACGCAGCCTGCCAATGATGTGGAAGATCTCTCGCACAATACGCGGTGCCAGGCCAAGACTGGGTTCGTCCAGCATCAAGAGCTGGGGCTGGGCCATGAGTGCGCGGCCGACGGCCAGCATCTGGCGCTCGCCGCCCGACAGGGTGCCGGCGTACTGGTTGCGACGTTCTTTCAGACGAGGGAAGAGTTCGTAGACCTCGTCTATGGTCTCGCGCCAGCCATGGCGGCCTTCACGGTAAAGCCGGAAGCCGCCAAGCAACAGATTGTCTTCCACGGACATGCTGCCGAACAGTTCGCGCCGTTCCGGCACCAGCGAGACCCCGCTCGCGACGCGGCGCTCAACCTGCCAGGCACCGATTTCGCCGCCCAGGTACTCGATGGAGCCCGAGCAACTGCCCGAAAGGGGTAGCGACCCCATGATGGAATTGAGCAATGTGGACTTTCCCGCGCCATTGGCGCCAATGACAGTCACGATGCTGCCGCGCACTACCATGAGATTGGCACCGCTGACGGCCGTCACCTTGCCGTAACGGGCCGAAAGATCCGTGACCTTCAGAATGGGATGCTTGGGCTTGTTGGTACTGCTCATTTGGAACTACCTCCTGCCATTGCCCCCACGGGCACTGTTGCGCCGGCCGCTGTACCCGGCTCTGGCGCGCCGGCGTCGGGAGTGACGTCCAGGTCATCGTCTATGCCGCCCAGATATGCCTCCAGCACAGCCGGATTGGTCTGAATCTCTTCGGGTGTGCCTTCCGCGATCTTGGTGCCGAAATCCATGACCACGATGTGATCCGTCAGATTCATGACGAAATCCATATCGTGCTCAACCAGCAGAATGCTCATGCCTTCCTTGCGCAGCTGGTCCAGCACTGCGGCAAGTTCCTGTTTTTCCTTGTATCGCAGGCCGGCGGCAGGTTCATCCAGCAACAGCAGAACAGGGTCGGACGCCAAGGCCCGGGCGATTTCGAGAATGCGTTGCTGGCCCAGAGCGAGATTGCCTGCATGTTCATAGAGATAGTCTCCCAGCCCCACGCGCTGAAGCTGCACGGCTGCTTCGTGCAGCAGCTCGGCCTCGATGGAACGGTCGGCGTGCAGCGCAGCGGCCACCACGCCCACGTTGCGCCGCAAATGAGCACCCAGAGCGACATTCTCCAGAACTGTCATGTCAGGAAGCAGCTGCACGTGCTGGAAGCTGCGCCCCACGCCCAGACGGGAGATCTCTCGCGCAGGGAGAGTGTCCAGACGATCGTTGAGGAAACGAACACGCCCGCTGGTCGCCTTCAGCACCCCGGTAATGAGGTTGAAAGTGGTGCTCTTGCCGGCACCATTTGGGCCGATCAGGCCCATGATTTCCCCGGCCTTGAGCGTGAAGCTGATGTCGTTCACCGCCACCAGGCCACCGAATTCCTTGCGTATGGCTTCAACCTGCAGGACGACGGACCCTGGAGTGGGGCGCGGACGCTGCGAAAGCGCGGGTGCCTCGGCGGGTGGATTCTTTCGCCGGGTATCGTCGCCGGCTCCGCCAGTGAGAGCTTCCCACCAATGGGCCAGAATCGGCCAGACCCCGCCGCGTGCATACTGCAGCACTAGCACCATGAGCACACCAAAGACAATGAGCTCGAAGTTGCTGTTCTGACCGAAAATGACGGGCAGAATATTCTGGAGCTGGTCTTTCAAGGTGAGAATCAGGCCAGCTCCCACGACTGCACCCCATACGCTGCTCGCGCCCCCGACCACTGCCATGAAGAGATATTCAATGCCGTAGTTCAGGCCGAAGGGACTGGGGCTGACCGCGCGCTGCATGTGAGCGTAAATCCAGCCGGAGAGACAGGCCAGCAGGGCTGCGTACACGAAGACTATCGTCTTGTAGCGCGCTGTGTCTATGCCGAAGGACTCAGCCATGCCCTGACCGCTTTTCAGCGCACGGATGGCGCGCCCTGGGCGGGAATCGAGCAGGTTGCGGGAGCCCCACAAAGCGAGCAGCACACAGGCCCAGATCAGATAGTAGATATTGCGGCTGTCGGCCAGTGAGATGCCGAAGACTTCCAGCGGCTGAATGCCGGCAATGCCATCATGCTGGCCCAGAAAGCTCAAGTTGCCGAACAGGTAGTAGAGTGACAGCCCCCATGCAATGGTGCCCAGGGGCAGATAGTGGCCGGAAAGCCGCAGCGAAATGGCCCCCAATACATAGGCTGCCACAAAGGTCATGGCCAGCGCGATCAGCAGCGCCAGCCAGGGAGACCAGCCCATCTGTGTTGTGAACCAGGCGGTGGCATAGGCCCCGATACCGACGAAGGCGGCCTGACCAAAGGAAGTCAGCCCGCTGACACCGGTCAGCAGCACCAGACCCAACACCACCAGGCTCGCCAGACCCACATAATTCAGGTGGGTGATCCAGAAGGCCGGTGTCACCGGCAACAAGGGAAGCAGAACGATGACGGCAATGACGACGTGAAGCAGTATGCGATTCATGGCTTATTCCTCGTCATCGATATGGGTGGAACCGAAAGAGCGCCACAACAAGACGGGGATGATGAGCGTGAAGACGATGACTTCCTTGTAGGCACTTGCCCAGAACGAGGAAAAGGATTCCAGCACACCTACACCCATGGCCCCGATTGCAGTGATGGGATAGCTGATCAGCCCACCGAAGATGGCTGCCACAAAACCCTTAAGGCCGATGAGAAAGCCGGTGTCGTAGTAAATGGTGGTGACCGGCGCGATCAGCATGCCCGAGAGCGCTCCGATGGCGGCCGCCAGAGTGAAGGTCAGGCTTCCGGACATGTTCGTGCTGATGCCGACCAGGCGCGCACCACGACGGTTGACGGCGGTAGCCCGTAAGGCGCGGCCGTAAAGCGTCTTGCCAAAGAACACCCACAGGGCGAAGATGAGCGCGGCACAGGTGCCCAATACGAAGAAAGTCTGGGCCGACCACGTAACAGGACCCATGTCGACCTGCCCTTCCACGAAGGGCGGGGTGCGCCATCCCTCCGCACCAAAGAAGGCCAGTGCCAGCCCGGTCATGGCGAAGTGCAACGCGACCGAGATGATGAGCAGGACAAGAACGCTCGCCTCTGCCACCGGCTGGTAGACGAGGCGATACAGCATGGGCCCCATGGGAACCACCAGCGCAAGGGAGAACAGTACGCTCACCCACAAGGACGTTTCCTTGCCGACCACGTAAGGGGAAAGCAGGTAAAGCACCACCGGCAGCCCGATGGTCCAGCCGGCAGTCCTGGCCATGCCATTCCACTGGCCGCTGCGCCACGCGGCGCGAAGCTCCACTAGGAATACCAGCAGGCCCAGTATCAGCAGCATGGGCACCGTGCCCGGCATTCTGCCATCTACCAAGAAAGCCAGGGTCAGTGCGCCAAAGGCGACAAACTCACCCTGAGGAATGAAAATCACTCGCGTGACGACGAAGACTAGCACCAGCGCCAGCCCGAGCAGCGCATAAATGGCACCGTTCAGTACGCCATCCTGCAGAAGGATGAGAACAATTGTTGAATCCATTGAGAACTACCTTGTCTGCGGGGCGCATGCCTGACCCCGCCGGGGGATTCATTCGGAAAGGCGGCACCGACCGCAAGGCCGGAGCCGCCTGCCATTACAACGATATCCGTAGGAAAACGGGGATCAGAGGTCGGGCTGGTACACCCACTTGCCGTCCTGCACCTTCACCATGACACGAGCACGTTCGTCCAGACCTGCGTGGTCGGTCGGCGACATATTGAACACACCCTGCGAACCCGCGAGATCCTTGACCTGCTCGATGGCATCGCGCAGGGCCTTGCGGAATTCAGCTGTGCCGGGCTTCGCACCGGTCTTGAGGGCGTTCGGCACGGCTGCTTCGATCAGCATGCCTGCATCCCACATATGGCCACCAAATGTATTGATGGTGCCCGGGCCGTACTTGGCCTCGTACTTGCTCTTGTAGTCCAGCGCCGTCTTCTTGACCGGGTTGCTGTCGGGCAGCTGGTCGGCAACGAGCAATGGGCCTGCGGGCAGGTACATGTCGTTGCAGTCCTTGCCACAGACGCGCAGAACGTCGTTATTGGCAGCGCCGTGGGTCTGGTACATGATGCCCTTGTAGCCGCGGCTCTTCAGTTCGCTTTGCGGCAGGGCCACGGGCGTACCCGAGCCGGCCACGAGAATGCCGTCGGGTTTGGCGGCGATCAGCTTCAGCGCCTGGCCGGTAACGCTGGTATCGTTGCGCGCATAACGCTCAACGGCAACCATCTTGATGCCGCGCTTTTCGGCTGCGGCCGTCATCACATTCAGCCAGCCTTCGCCGTATGCGTCGTTATAGCCGATGAAACCGAGAGTTTTGACCCCATGCTTGACCATGGCTTCGGCCAGGGCGTCGGCCATGAGCTGGTCATTCTGCGGAGTCTTGAAGACCCATTCGCGCGCACCTTCCACGGGCTCAACTATGCGGGCATTTGCCGCCACGCTGATCATCGGGGTTTTGGTTTCGCC
>JAJUFI010000118.1 GCA_029263795.1 Alcaligenaceae bacterium | reverse complement strand
TTCGAAAGGAATGAACAACATGGAACTTACCGGCGCCGACATCGTCGTGCGCTGCCTTGCCGAGGAAGGGGTCGACCACGTGTTCGGCTATCCCGGCGGCGCAGTGCTGTACATCTACGACGCAATCTACAAGCAAGACAATTTCAAGCACGTGCTGGTGCGCCACGAACAGGCCGCCGTTCACGCTGCAGACGCTTATTCCCGTTCCTCCGACAAAGTTGGTGTAGCTCTGGTCACCAGCGGCCCGGGTGTCACCAATGCCGTCACCGGCATCGCCACCGCCTACATGGACTCCATTCCCATGGTCATCCTGAGCGGTCAGGTGCCCACTGCGGCAATCGGGGAGGACGCCTTCCAGGAATGTGACACCGTCGGTATCACACGCCCCTGCGTTAAGCACAACTTTCTGGTGCGTGACATCAAGGATCTCGCAGAGACCATGCGCCGCGCCTTTTACATCGCCCGCACTGGCCGGCCCGGTCCCGTCCTAGTTGACATCCCCAAGGATGTCACCATGGCCACCGCCAAGTTCACACCCAAGCGTGGCGAGATCAAGATGCGCTCCTATTCCCCCGTCACCAAGGGGCATCAGGGGCAGATCAAGAAAGCCATTCAGATGCTGCTGGCGGCCGAACGGCCCATGATCTACGTTGGTGGCGGCGTTATCGCTTCCGGTGCTCACCAGGAACTGATGAAGCTGGTCGACATGGTCGGCGCTCCCTGCACCACCACCCTCATGGCACTGGGCGCCTTCCCCGGTACCGACCCGCGTTTTGTGGGGATGCCCGGCATGCACGGCACCTACGAGGCCAACCTCGCCATGCAGAACTGCGATGTGCTGCTGGCCGTCGGTGCGCGGTTTGATGACCGCGTTGTGGGCAACCCGCGCCACTTCTCGCAGAATCCGCGCAAGATCATCCACATCGATATTGACCCCTCCAGCATTTCCAAGCGGGTGCGGGTTGACGTCCCGATCGTTGGGAATATCAAGAGCGTACTGGAAGACATGCTGCCGCTGTACGAGCAGGCTGCGGCAGAAACGCCGCGCAACGGCGCGGCACTGGCCAAGTGGTGGGAGCAGGTCGAAGAATGGCGCGGTCGCCGCTGCCTGGCCTATGAGCGCTCCGATTCCATCATCAAGCCGCAATTCGTCATCGAGAAGCTGTGGGAAGTCACCGGTGGCAAGGCCATCGTCACCTCCGACGTCGGCCAGCACCAGATGTGGGCAGCGCAGTACTACAAGTTCGATGAACCCCGCCGCTGGCTCAATTCGGGGGGGCTTGGCACCATGGGTGTGGGCCTGCCCTATGCCATGGGTGCGCAAATGGCCAACCCAGGCGCGGATGTCGCCTGCATCACAGGCGAAGGCTCCATCCAGATGAACATCCAGGAGCTTTCCACCTGCAAGCAGTACCGGCTCACACCTAAGGTCATCTGCCTGAACAACCGCTATCTGGGCATGGTGCGCCAATGGCAGCAAATCGAATACGGTTCGCGTTATTCGGAATCGTACGTTGATGCACTGCCCGACTTCGTCAAGCTGGTCGAAAGCTACGGCCATGTCGGCATACGGGTGGAAAATCCTGCAGATGTCGAACCCGCGCTGCGCGAAGCCTTTGTGAAGCACAAGGATCGTCTGGTCTTCCTCGACTTCATCACTGATCAGACTGAAAACGTCTGGCCCATGGTGAAGGCTGGTAGGGGGCTCACCGAGATGCTGCTCGGTTCGGAAGACCTGTAAGGAGAAGATCAGATGAAACACGTGATTTCCATCCTGCTGGAAAACGAACCTGGCGCACTTTCGCGCGTGGTTGGCTTGTTCTCCGCACGGGGCTACAACATAGAAACCCTTACTGTCGCGCCCACCGAAGACCCGACGCTGTCGCGCATGACCATCGTCACGACGGGGTCGGACGAAATCATCGAACAGATCACCAAGCATCTGAATCGTCTCGTGGACGTGGTCAAGGTGGTGGACCTTTCCGAAGGCCCGCACATCGAACGTGAGCTCATGCTCATCAAGGTGCGTGCCGTTGGCAAGGAACGCGAAGAAATGAAACGCATGGCCGACATTTTCCGCGGCCATATCGTCGACGTTACCGACAAGGTCTACACCATCGAGCTGACGGGCGACCAAGGAAAGATCGAGGCCTTCATCAATGCGCTCGATCGCAGCGCCATTCTCGAAACCGTGCGCACCGGCGTATCGGGCATCGGGCGTGGCGAACGTGTACTGAAACTTTAACGAAAACCCATTGAATTTCTGGAGCACCAAATGAAGGTTTACTACGACAAGGATTGCGATCTTTCGTTGATCAAGGGAAAGACGGTTGCCATCATCGGTTACGGTTCGCAAGGCCACGCACACGCACTCAACCTGCACGACTCCGGCGTGAACGTGGTGGTGGGTCTGCGCAAGGGTGGTGCATCCTGGTCCAAGGCCGAAAACGCCGGCCTGAAAGTTCAGGAAGTTGCCGACGCGGTCAAAGCCGCCGACCTGGTCATGATTCTGCTGCCTGACGAGAACATCGCTCAGGTCTACCGTGACCACGTTGCCGCCAACATCAAGTCTGGCGCTGTGCTCGCTTTCGCACACGGCTTCAACATCCATTACGGCCAAGTTCAGCCGCGTGATGACATCGACGTCATCATGGTGGCTCCGAAGGCTCCTGGTCACACCGTGCGCGGCACCTACAACCAGGGCGGCGGTGTACCTGCACTGGTGGCCGTGCATCAGGACAAGTCCGGTTCCGCTCGCGACATCGGCCTTTCCTACGCCTGCGCCATTGGCAGCGGCCGTGCCGGCATCATCGAAACCACCTTCCGCGAAGAAACGGAAACTGACCTGTTCGGTGAACAGGCTGTTCTGTGCGGCGGTGCCGTGGAACTCATCAAGGCCGGCTTCGACACCTTGGTGGAGGCAGGTTATGCGCCCGAGATGGCTTACTTCGAGTGCTTGCACGAACTGAAGCTGATCGTCGACCTCATCTACGAAGGTGGCATTGCCAACATGAACTACTCCATCTCTAACAATGCGGAGTATGGTGAGTACGTGACCGGCCCCCGTATCGTGACCGACGAAACCCGTGCCGCAATGCGTCAGTGCCTGAAGGACATCCAGACCGGCGAATATGCCAAGAGCTTTATCCTGGAGCATGCTGCGGGCGCTCCCACGCTGACTTCCCGCCGCCGCATCAACGCCGAATCGCAGATTGAGCAAGTTGGCTCCAAGCTGCGTGCCATGATGCCCTGGATCGCTGCCAATAAGCTGGTCGACCAAAGCAAGAACTAAGCACACAAACCCTGGCCGGTTACCGGTCAAGGGTGTTCGGGCAGTACCAGTTGCCGCGTTCCCTGCCAAAGGGGTCGCGGCAATTTTTTGCCTGAACCCGGACCGATGCCAGACGTATTCCTTTGATTCTGAAGCAATGACCGAGGCATTTCGGTTATTCTTCGACCTACGATGAATAAGCCCTCCTACCCCCATCCGCTCATAGCGCGAGAAGGCTGGCCCTTTCTGGCCGGCATACTTGTCATTTCTATTCTGGTCACGATCGGGTGGCCGGGCCTGTCGATCATATTCTGGCTGCTGTCGCTGTTCGTGCTGCAGTTCTTCCGTGATCCGGCACGTGTGGCACCCGATGGCGAACTGGCGGTCCTATCGCCGGCCGACGGGCGTATCGTCGCCGTCGAGGAAGTGCGCGACCCATACGCCGACCGCGACGCCATCAAGATCAGCGTGTTCATGAATGTGTTCAACGTGCACTCCAACCGTTCGCCGGTGAAGGGCACGGTTAGCCACGTGGAATACTTTCCGGGCAAATTCTTCAATGCCGCGCTGGACAAGGCATCGCTTGAGAACGAGCGCAATGCCATGGTGTTGCGTACGCCTGAAGGCCATGTGGTCACTGCCGTGCAGGTCGCTGGCCTGATTGCCAAGCGCATCCTGTGCTACGCCAAGCCGCGCGACGCACTTTACGCTGGGCAGCGTTACGGTTTCATCCGCTTCGGTTCGCGGGTCGACGTTTACCTGCCACCGGGCTCCCGTCCGCGCGTGGCCATCGGCGATAAGGTTCGTGCCACGAGCACAACACTTGCTGATCTACCCGCCACTGTATCTGAAACACAAGACTGAGCCTATGCAATCTCTTCCGCCTGACGACAAGCGACGTCGTGGCATCTATCTCCTGCCCAACGCCTTCACCACCGCCAACCTGTTCGCCGGTTTCGTGGCGGTCGTCCAGGCAATGAACGGGCGGTTCGAGATGGCTGCCATCGCCATCTTTCTGGCTTTGGTATTCGACGGCATGGACGGGCGTGTCGCTCGTCTCACCAATACGCAGTCGGCCTTCGGCGAGCAATACGATTCCTTGGCCGACATGATCTCCTTCGGGATGGCACCGGCCCTGGTCATGTATGTCTGGGCGTTGCAAGGCCTTGGCCGCTGGGGTTGGCTGGCCGCCTTCATATATGTGGTGGGCGCAGCTTTGCGCCTGGCGCGGTTCAACACCAATATTGCGGTGGTGGACAAACGATTCTTCCAGGGGCTTCCCAGCCCGTCGGCGGCTGCCCTTGTTGCAGGCTTCGTATGGCTCGCTGTCGACAACAAGCTGAGTTTTTCCGCAAATGTGGTGCCCTGGGTGGCGTTTGGCCTGACCATTTATGCCGGGCTGGCCATGGTCAGCAATGCGCCGTTCTACAGCGGGAAATCTTTCGCCCTGGGCCGCAGCGTGCCTTTCTGGGTTCTGCTGGTTCTGGTGGGAGTGTTCGTGTTCGTTTCGGCGGCACCCCCGCTGGTACTGTTTGGCCTCTTTGTCGCTTACGGGCTTTCAGGTTGGGTGATTTGGGCCTGGCGCTGGCGTCGGGCACGTGCGCTGGCGCGTCGGCGTACCGATGGCGAACCGTCCGGCGATGGCGACGGCCAACCGCCGGTGGCTTCCTGAACCCTCACCCTTAGGCTCACATCATGAACGGTAGTTCCAGGGGTTCGAAAAGGGGGTCCGGCCCCGGATGCATGCGGTAGATGACGCCGTCATCTGCCACATAGAAGTGCATCAGCGAATACCATACGCCTGACTGCTTGTAGCGGTAGCTCCAGACAGTTTGTCGCACACTGGGCATGCCAACGGTGGTGATTTCGGCGGGAGGGCCGAAATGGCAGCGCAACTGCTCGGCTGTCCATTTACCGACCTCTACCCTGCGGAATGCGTCGTCGGTAAGCACCTGCTCCATGGCGCCAGTACTGCCGTCTGGAGCGATGCGCGTTGCCCAGGCGTTATGCCCCATGGGTTGAGTGGACCAAACCACCAGCCGTGAGCCGTCGGGCTGCGGGCACTCCACGGAAGGCGCACCGTGGCGGGCCTGGACTTCCGCTACCGAAGTACCCGGGGGAATGTCTCCCACTGTGGCACAGGCGCTGAGCAAGGCTGCGGCGCCTGTGGTCAAAATGTAACGTAGCTGCCTGGGCAAAAAGCCGGCATGCGCAAGCTCGGACATGGTGAAACCTCCATGTATTCAGGGCCAGTGGGCGATACGGCCATTTTCCCTGAAGTGTCCCAGTGGTGTCAGCAATTTTCATACTGCACTATCTACGTTGCAGCCGTGTATAATTTGACCCTTCCCAACCGCACGTCAAGGCACCTCGGCCTTGTCGCAAGTTTATTGAGGTCAATAAAAATGGCAGTTACCGACATCAACAAGTCTGAAATCGTCTCGCAGTTCCAGCGTTCTCAAGGCGATACGGGTTCCCCCGAAGTTCAAGTGGCTCTGCTGACGGCTCGCATCAATGAGCTGACCGAGCACTTCAAGAATCACAAGAAAGATCACCACTCCCGCCGCGGCCTGCTGCGCATGGTCAGCCGCCGTCGCAAGCTTCTCGATTACCTCAAGGGTCGCAATCCCGACTCTTACCGTAGCCTGATCGAAAAGCTCGGTCTGCGTAAGTGATACCCGGGGCACAGTTCCCCGAGCGACAACCGTGGGCACCGCGATCTTATCGTGGGGCCCGCGGTTTTTTATTTTGTAAGGAAAAACAATGTTCAACAAAGTGAGCAAATCGTTTCAGTACGGTCAGCACACTGTGACGCTGGAAACCGGTGAGATTGCTCGCCAGGCGTCGGGTGCCGTACTCGTTACAGTGGACGACACTTGTGTGCTCGCAACCGTGGTTGGCGCGAAGAATGCCAAGCCAGGTCAAGACTTCTTCCCCCTGACGGTCGATTACGCTGAAAAAACCTACGCTGCCGGTCGTATTCCGGGTGGTTTCTTCAAGCGCGAAGGCCGTCCCTCCGAAAAAGAAATCCTGACAGCACGCCTGATCGATCGTCCCCTGCGTCCCCTGTTCCCTGAAGGCTTTTACAACGAAGTGCAGATCATCCTGCACGTGGTCTCGGTGAACCCCGAAGTCGATCCGGACATTCCGTCCATGATTGGTGCATCCGCTGCGCTGGCCATTTCCGGTATTCCGTTCAACGGCCCCATCGGTGCCGCACGTGTAGGCTACATTAACGGCCAGTACGTGTTGAACCCGACTACCAGCCAGATGAAGGATTCTGCGCTGGAACTCGTGGTTGCCGGCACTGAAGACGCCGTCCTGATGGTTGAATCCGAAGCGCATGAGCTCTCGGAAGAAGTCATGCTCGACGCCGTAATGTTCGGCCATGAGCAGATGCAGGTCGCCATCGATGCCATCCACGATCTGGTGGCCGAAGCCGGCAAACCCGAGTGGGATTGGCAGCCGCCTGCAAAGAACGAAGCGCTCATCACCGCTGTGAACGCCGCTGCGCGTGAGCCCCTGAAGGCCGCTTACCAGATCCGCAGCAAGCAGCAGCGCACCGAAGCCCTGCGCGCCGTCTACGATGATGTCAAGACGAAACTCGCTGAGCATGCAGCAGCAAAGGGTGAAGAGGCCCCCGACAGCGTTGAAGTGGACAACATCCTCTTCAACCTGGAATCGGAAATCGTCCGTGGCCAGATTCTGAACGGCGAACCCCGTATTGACGGTCGCGACACCCGCACGGTGCGACCCATCGACATTCGTCTGGGCGTGTTGCCCCGTGCACACGGCAGTGCACTGTTCACGCGTGGCGAAACGCAGGCTCTGGTCGCCGCAACCCTGGGCACCAAGCAGGACGAACAGATCATCGATTCCATCATGGGCGAAACACGTGATCGCTTCATGCTGCATTACAACTTCCCCCCGTTCTCCACGGGTGAGACTGGCCGTTTTGGTGCGCCCAAGCGCCGCGAAATCGGTCACGGTCGCCTGGCCAAGCGGGCGCTGAACCCCTTGCTGCCGCCGGCAGAAGATTTCCAGTACACCATCCGTGTTGTGTCGGAAATCACCGAATCCAACGGTTCTTCTTCCATGGCCTCGGTTTGCGGTGGCAGCCTCGCACTGATGGATGCCGGTGTACCGATGGCACAGCACGTGGCCGGTGTGGCCATGGGCCTCATCAAGGACGGTGGAAAGTTTGCCGTGCTGACCGACATTCTGGGCGACGAGGACCACCTCGGCGACATGGACTTCAAGGTCGCAGGTACTGTCAACGGCATTACCGCGCTGCAGATGGACATCAAGATCCAAGGCATTACCCGCGAAATCATGCAGGTTGCCCTGGCCCAGGCGCGTGAAGGCCGCCTGCACATTCTGGACGTCATGCGTCAGGCCATCGAAGGCTCGCGCACCGAACTGTCAGAGTTTGCACCGCGCATGCTCACCCTCAAGATCAACCCGGAGAAAATCCGTGACGTGATCGGCAAGGGCGGCGCCACCATCCGTGCACTGACCGAAGAAACGGGTACCCAGATCGATATCAGCGACGATGGCAACATCACCATTGCAAGCGCCGATCTCGAAAAGGCCCGCGAAGCGGAGCGTCGCATCAAGGAACTGACTGCTGATGTCGAAGTGGGTCAGGAATACGAAGGCCCCGTGCTGCGTCTGCTTGACTTCGGTGCCATTGTGCAAGTGCTGCCGGGCCGTGACGGCCTGCTGCACATTTCCGAAATCGCCAATTACCGCATCGCCAACATCAACGATGTGCTGAAGGTTGGCCAGATCGTGCGCTTCAAGGTCATCGAAGCGGACGACAAGGGTCGTCTGCGCCTGTCCATCAAGTCAATAGGTGGTATCGAGGCCCAAACCGGCGAAACTGGCGCCGCCAAGCCTGAAGTCTGAGGGACGGGGCAGGCTTCATCTCGAGTGAAGCCTGATCACCCTCTTCATCCTCTATAATCATGCGTCTTCCCGACGGCTCCATGTTTCGGGAATACGCATGTTTTGTTTTTGATCATCCATGCCCGGATGGTGGAATAGGTAGACACAAGGGACTTAAAATCCCTCGCCGCAAGGCGTACCGGTTCGATTCCGGTTCCGGGCACCAGCCTTACATGGCACAGGACAAGGGAAGATGGTGTTCCCATGGTCGGAAAGGAGCCTTCAACGACCGTTGCCCGCCAACCTTGAATTCAGTTGAACTCAGGCGGAAGATATTTGTTGAGTTTTCAAGAGCCAACTACCGGCGCTATTTCCCGGCCTTCCCATATGCCCCAATGCAGGTAATGCTCCAAGGGGTTCACGC
>JAJUFI010000165.1 GCA_029263795.1 Alcaligenaceae bacterium | reverse complement strand
TTGAATTCTTTGGCGGAGCGGACGGGGCTCGAACCCGCGACCCCCGGCGTGACAGGCCGGTATTCTAACCAACTGAACTACCGCTCCGCAGCGGTGTGCCACAATTTAGTGGCGTCCCCTAGGGGATTCGAACCCCTGTACCCACCGTGAAAGGGTGGTGTCCTAGGCCTCTAGACGAAGGGGACCTGGAACAACAAGCTCAAAATTATAACATGATAATTTCTTACTTGCAAGTGCTTTTCAGCACTTCTTCGTTTTGTTGGTGGAGGTAAGCGGGATCGAACCGCTGACCTCTTGCATGCCATGCAAGCGCTCTCCCAGCTGAGCTATACCCCCAGTACCAACCGCAGAAACAAGCATTATACAGTATCTTGAGCTTTTTGTGTAGCACCTTTCGGTTTTACACCTGTTCGCCCTAGAGGCTGTTCGCTGTTCGTTAGTGCGTTTAGCGAAGAAACAGAATTATGCACGAGTTCAAATTTGTGTGCAAGCCCATGGTGAGACAAAAATGCATCCTTGCGAGAAAGTTTGATAAAAATCAAATTCGCAGGTGGGCCGGCTCATCATCATCATAAGAATGAACAAGAACAACCCCAAGAAGTTGAACTTCCTCTCCCGAATACGTCCTCGCCTGGGTATTGCTCACAAGACCGGCTTCGTCTTTCTGGTTCTTTTCGTGATAGCGGTGATGAACGTCGTCCTTGTCGAACGCATGATGAAGCGTTCAGACAAGATAGCCGACACGGTGAACGTGGCTGGCAAGTTGCGCATGCTGGGAATGCGCATCGGCATGCAGTCAGTCAGCTACAGCCATGATGTGGGCGTCGGGCTGCCCGAAGTGCGTCAGCTGATAACGGATTTCGAATCAGCACTGAAAACCTTGGCCGAAGGCGGCTATGTGTTCGGGCTGCAGCTGGAGGGTCTCAGCTCGATACACGACGCGCGGCTGAATGCCGTCCACGATCAATGGGCTCTTTATCAATCTTCAGTGCAACTCTTGTTGAACGAGATCACAGAACGCCGGAAAGAGAGCGGCGGAAGCGTTCTTGGCCAAGGCGACCTCGACAGTTCCATTCATTTACTGGTGGAGCAGGTGGCCGGTCATTCCGCCCTGCTGCTTGATCGCACGGAAGCGTTGATGAGCAGCATATTGACTGAGGTGAAGGCGGCGCGCGACAGCACCATGCTGCGCCTTTATGGCTTGGTCGTCATAGATGCGGTGCTTGTACTGCTGGCTTTTCTTGCCGTTCGTAAGCAAGTCGTCAATCCGCTGCGCGATCTGTCTACGCACTGTGTCGAACTGGCGGAAGGTAATTACAACACCCGCTTTGTTGCGTCCACGCAAGACGAAATCGGGCATCTGGCGAAAGTCTTCAACGAATCTGCTGAGCGTATCGGTACTCTTGTGGACCAAATAGAGCACGATAGGCTCGACCTGCGGCGGGCCGAAGCCATGTTCCGGGGAATCGCGGAGAACTCCATGGTGGGGGTGTACATCTCTCATCGCGGGCGCTTCCTCTATGTGAACAACAAGATGGCAGAGATGTTCGGCTATACACGTGAGGAAATGGTCGAAGACGTCGTCTCGGGCCTGCTTTTTCTTGATTCGGATGATGGGGGGCTGGATGAATCTGTGGTCCGGCGGCGGCTGGATGGCGAAATACCCGGGCTGTGGATGGAAAAGCAGGGGCGTCGCAAGGATGGCAGTCTGCTCGACGTAGAGATCTATGGCTCGCTGATGGTTCTGGATGAACAGCTCGTTACCATCGGAATCGCGCTCGATATTACGCAGCGCAAGGAAAGCGAAGCCCAGGCCAGGCTGGCCATGATGGTTTTCCGTCACAGCGGCGAAGCCATGGTGGTGACCGACCCCGACGGCGTGTTGATCAGTGCGAATCCGGCCTTCACACGGATCACCGGCTACGAGGAAAGCGAGGTCGTGGGGCGGAAGCTGAACATTCTCAGTTCCGGCCGCCACGACCAGCAGTTCTATCAGGCGATGTGGGCGTCGATAAAAGCTTCGGGGAGCTGGGAAGGAGACATTTGGAACCGTCGCAAGAACGGAGAAATCTATGCCGAGCGGCTGGTGGTGAATACCTTTTTCGATGCGGACGGGCAACCGCGCTACCGCATCGGCCTGTTTTCAGACATCACCAAGCAGAAGGAGGCCAATGCTTTTGTCTGGCGCCAGGCAAACTACGACTTCCTCACTGGCCTGCCCAATCGCACTCTGTTCCACAGTCGGGTGGAACAGGAAATGGCGCGCTGTGACGCCACCGGGAAATCCATGGCACTGGTTTATCTCGATATCGACGACTTCAAGGAGGTTAACGACACCCTGGGGCACGGCGTGGGCGACCGTCTGCTTGAAGAGGCAGCCAAACGTTTCCAGGCCTGCGTCCGGCCCACCGACACCGTCGCCCGTCTGGGGGGCGACGAGTTCATGTTCATCGTCGGCGACCTGACCGATCTGAGCCTGGTCGACTCCATATGCGACAGTGTTATGGAAAGTCTGTCCGAACCATTTCTCCTGGAAGGCGAAAGTGCAGCCATATCGGCCAGCATGGGCATGACGTTCTATCCCGCCGACGCGCCTACATTGAAGGAGCTGATGCAGAATGCAGATCTCGCCATGTACGCTGCCAAGGAAAGAGGCAAGTATCAGGTGGCACGTTTCCAGCCTTCCATGCAAACCCGTGCCGTGCTGCGTCGTGAATTGGGGCGAGACCTCGCACTGGCTCTGGAAGAGCAGCAGTTCAGTCTCGAATACCAGCCCATAGTGAAACTGGATACCGGCCGGATCACCAAAGTTGAGTGCTTGCTGCGCTGGCAGCATCCCAGGAACGGGGCAGTGAGCCCCGGGGTGTTCGTGCCATTCGCCGAGGATAGTGGGCTGATCAACCGCATAGGCGAATGGGTGTTCCGTACGGCCACAGAACAAATTGCTGAATGGCGCAGCATTTGTCCCGTGCTGCAGGCTAGCATCAATGTGTCACCGGTTCAGTTTGCAGGTCAGAACCTGTGCCCCACCGCCTGGCTGGAACACTTGGAAAAGCTGGGTATGCAGGGCGACCACATTGTTGTTGAAATCACTGAGCGCCTGCTCATGGATGCCGATGCAGAAGTCTCGAAAAAGCTTATTGCTTTCCGCGATGCCGGCGTCCAGATCGCGCTGGACGACTTCGGCACCGGCTATTCCTCCATGTCCTACTTAAAGCGTTTCGATATCGATTACATCAAGATCGACCAGAGTTTCGTTCGGAACCTGGGAAGAAACGATGACGACCTCGTGCTATGCGAGGCCATGATAGGCATGGCACACAGGCTGGGCCTGGCGGTGGTGGCCGAAGGCGTGGAAACACACCTGCAGCGCGACATGCTGCTGAAGGCGGGCTGTGACTACGCCCAGGGCTATCTGTTTTCGCCGCCGCTTCAGGCCTCGGAGTTCGAAGCCCTTTTACGTGAAGGCAGCATCAATATCGCGAGCCAGGCCAGGCACCACAACAGTATGGGCATGTTGGCCCAGCGCACATAAGGAGTGAGGCCGGCCCGGCCCTGGACTTCTACATCCAGCACCCCCTTCACATGGGGCTGCAGCACCGCGCGCACCACGCCGTTTGGGTCGATTGCCGCAGTCATGCCGGTATTGGTTGCGCGCAGCATGGGCCGGGACGTTTCCAGCGAACGCATGCGTGAAATCTGCAGATGCTGGTGCAACGACCAGGAGTCTCCAAACCAGGCCAGGTTGCTGACATTCACCAGGATGCTGGCACCCCCTGCGGCCACGTCGCCGCGTACGCTCTGGATGATTTCCTCGCCGAACACGTCCTCGTAGCAGATATTGGAGGCCACCCGTTGGCCCGCAATTTCCATGGGAGGCTGGCCTGAATCACCCCGGTCGAAGTCGCCCAGGGGAATGGCCATCATGTCGACAAACCAGCGGAAACCCGTGGGGATGAATTCGCCGAAAGGCACGAGATGAACTTTGTCGTAACGCAGCGGCAGGCGGGCTTGAAGGATGTCTTCCGGCCGGGTGTTTGCGTCGAAGGCGACGGCGCTGTTGGTATAGCGGTTCTTTCCATCCACCTGCTCATGAAGGGGAAGGCCCATCAGCAGGGTGGTGTTGCGTTCGCGGGCGATCTCCAGCCATCGCGACCACACCTGGGTGTGTACACGGTTCTGAAGCAGGGGCACAACAGTTTCGGGCAGGACGGTGATGGCCGGTTCCTGGCCCTGCTGCTTGGGCTCCAGGCGCGCGAGCATCATGTAGTCGGCAATTCCTCGCTCGATATGAGCCGGATCGAATTTTTCCGACTGCGGAATGTTGCCCTGCACGAGGCGGATCAACACAGGTTCCCCATGGGGGCGCGACCAGACCACATGAGACAGCGCGATGCCCACCAGGCCAGTCAGAAGGCTGACAGCCAGAGCGGTGGCTGCTTGAACGTCCTTGCCACTGTTCCGGCCCAGCACAAGCAGAGCCACCGCTGCAGAAGCGAAGGAGGCCAGCCAGGCGACGCCGTACACACCTGCCACGGCCGCCCAGGGTGCCAACACACCTTCCACATGAGCGTAACCAACGTTCAACCAGGGGAAGCCGGTGAACAGGGTGCCGCGCAGCCATTCCCCCAAAGTCCAGCAGGATGCCCAGACGGCAGCCGCCACCACCACGGTGAGAGGGTCAGGATGAACCCGGCCACGCAGCAGGCGCCAGGCCACCATGCAGGCCAGCATGCCGTATAGTGCTATGGCCGCTGCGAATAGCAGCAGGGCGGCAATGGCCATGGGCAGCGGCATACCGCCGAACTGGTGCATGCTGATGGTCAGCCAATAGAGGCCCACTGCGAATTGCCCGAAGCCGAAGAGCCAGGCGTTGGCGGCCACGCTGCGGGCACTCGCTGCCTGCAGGGTGTGACGCGCCAGATACGCCAGACATGCTACCTGCACATATGGCAGGGCCCAGGAGGGCAATGGGTAAGGCGCGAAAGAGAGCGAATGCACCGCCCCGATGACCAGCAGCATGGCATGCCGCAAGGAAGCAGGGCTTTGAAGGTAAGAGCGCAGCGTCACCGTTTGATGGGCCCTATGAAAGCGTGAGCGGGGCCTCAGGCCCCGGTTGCGGGTTCTGCGTCGGAGGGGGAGGGGTTTTCGCGCTGAATATGCAGCCAGAGGGCACGACGTGCGTCGGCACCCACCACCGTGATGTTCAGCCCAGCGTGACTGATGCTGTCACCGCGCCGGGGAATTCGGCCCAGTTCTGCCGCCAGCCAACCGCCCACGGTGTCGAAATCGTCATCAGGCAGCTC
>JAJUFI010000050.1 GCA_029263795.1 Alcaligenaceae bacterium | reverse complement strand
AGATGCGCTGCACCGTGTTCTTGTTCATACCGAGCAACGCCGCCACAGTGCGATAGTCAAACGACGGTGACTCCTCAATCATCGTCTTGATGGGCTCTGCCAGTTCAGGCTTGATCTTCGGCGCGGCCTTCGTGGGTTTGTTCAGTTTTGAGGAGGCTCCAACTTTTGAGAAAATGGAGCCATGAGCAAGAACAACAAATTTTCGCCTGAAGTCCGTGAGCGTGCCGTTCGATTGGTGCAGGAGCATCGCGGTGAGTATCCGTCGCAATGGGCGGCGGTGCAGTCCATTGCGCCCAAGCTGCGACACAGTTTCTCCACCTTCTGCCATTTCTGGTCTGTGCGTGAGATCCTCGGCTGTCGTTATCGTTTTCTCACGATTTCAGTGATCCATGAGTCATCCGGAGGCGACACTTGCCTGTTATAAATTGGTCACTGATCATGCGGGGGTGAAGAATGACATCCAGGGTTTTCTGTCGTAGTGCCTTTTTCCTCTTGGTGGCCGCCGCCATGGCTGCCTGTTCTTCCACAAAGAATCCGGAATCAGCAGCGCAGGCGGGGGACGCGCGCGTCGTCACAACCAGCCTAGAATGCCGGGTCAATCGAAGTGCCTGCATTTATGAGGGGCGATACGAGTCCGGCGAACGGCAGTATGCCGAGCAGGAGGCACGTCGCCTCAATCAGGCGTCGCTCGAGCGCCTGGCGCGCACCCGCTACTGATATGCGTTCGCAATGGGCCACCCTGTTGCCGTGAGTCTTGTCGTCGCGGTCAGCTCTGGCATGACACCCGACACTCGAGTTCCGGCAATGTGGTAGTTTTAAGAAATGGAAGAAAGACTGCGATTGGACAAGTGGCTTTGGGCCGCGCGCTTCTATAAAACGCGTTCCCTGGCCGTGGATGAAATTGCCAAGGGGAGGGTGCTGGTGAATGGGCAACCGGCCAAACCTGCGCGCGAAGTGGGGCCGGGCGATCTCGTCACCGTGCGCAAGGGCGACCCTCCCATTGAAGTGATGGTCAAGGGCGTGAGCCGAGTGCGAGGCCCGGCTCCCGTGGCAGCACAGCTGTACGAAGAGACACCGGAAAGTTCAAGAAGGCGGGAGCATGCGGCGGAGATGCGGCGGCTCGCACCAGAACCGGCGCTCGATTATTTTGACGGGCGTCCCACCAAGCGGGATCGGCGCATACTCGCCGCCTTACGCGGAAAGTGAATCAATTCCGGAATATGGCAGGGCCGCCGCAGAAGCGAAGCGGCGGCAAGAGCCTGCGCTTGCGGCCTTATTCGGAAGCGGCTGTTTCTTTCTGTCCGGCAGGTGTAGTCAGACCGAGTTCCGGAATGTCATCCGCCCCCAGTACCTTGGAAGACGTCTGATATTCCTTCTGCAATATGTAGTGGAAGGTGCTGCAGATATCCCTGTGCAGGGCAGTTCTGGCGGCGTCAGTGTCGCCTCGTTCCAGGCCGTCTATCAGCTGGTCATGAAACTTCACCGCGTGCTGCTCGCGGGTGCGTTCGGAGCCCTTGCGCAAGTCGTAATTGAGTATGGGGCCAATGCGCAGCCAACAGCCTTCTATGATTTTGGTCAGCAGGGGCATGCCCGCTGCTTCATATAGCGTGAAATGCAGTGTCTTGTTCAGCGCCACAATATCCGAGTTGTCGCGTTCCGGATTTTCTGCTGACTGGCGCATGGCTTCTGCCAGGTCCCGGTTCAACGCCCGCAATTCCTTCAACAGACCACGACTCACGTTCTCCATTGCCCGTTCGACGGCATAGCCCTCATTCAGCAGGCGCAATCGCGTTACCTCACAGAATTCTTCAGCGGACAACACCGGCACCTTGATGGACCGGTTCGGTGCAATTTGCAGTGCCCGCTCTGCCACCAACTGATAAACAGCTTCACGCACCGGGGTCATGCTCACACCAAGGGCCTGTGCCGTGGGCCGCAGGGAAAGTACCTCGCCAGGCATGACCTTGCCGGAAAGCAATAGCTCGCGGATCTGCGCAAGCACGTGATCGCCCAATGTTTCCTGCCTATGGATGGGCTTGAAATTCGAAGGCATTTTCTTCTCTTTTAGGGTTAACTCTAACTGTGATTTGTGATCACAGTTGTCTTAGCATGTTAGCTCAAATTAAACCTAAAGCGAACGAGGAGCGAGACATGTCAGCAGAGGATGCAAACAAGGTATCAGAGAATCGTCGCAGACTGCTTCAGGGGGGTGTCGCGGCGGCGGCCACGCTTGCAATGCCTGCGTACGTACGGGCCCAGTCCAAGGATCCGATCCGCATTGGCCACCTTACGCCCATGACGGGCTTTCTTGGCCCCATGGGTGAATATGCCGTTCTGGGAGCCCGCCTGGCAGTCGAGGAGGTGAACGCAGCGGGCGGTGTGCTGGGGCGGCCCCTGGAACTGCTTGCGGAAGACAGCGTCAACCCGCAGACCGCTTCTACGAAGGCGCAGCGCATGGTGGACCGCGACAAGGTCTTTGCCATCGTGGGCGAAATCAGCTCGGCGTCGGGTCTGGCCATTTCGCAGGTGACCAACCGCGCCCAGAAGCTCTTCTTCCAGACTGGCTGCAACTCCAACGAACTGCGCGGTGCCAACTGCAGCCGCTACATGTTCCACCTGGAAGCCAACAACACCATGTATGTCCGCACCATCGGCCAATGGCTGCTGAAGCAGGGCATGGTGAAGGGCAAGCGCTGGATGGCGTTCACGGCTGACTACGCCTTCGGTCACGACCTTTTCCAGCAAACCAAGAAGTTCATGGATGAAAACGGTGCCGTCTTCGTGTCCAACGACATGATTCCCACCGACGCCACCGAGTTCAGCGCTTCCATGCTGAAGATCCGTCAGCAGAACCCGGACATCGTCATCAGCAACCTCGCTGGCAACCAGACCACCAACTTCACCAAGCAGTATCACGAATTTGGCATCAAGGTGCCCTACGCTGGTGCTGACATGAATATGACCAGTATCTGGGGGGCAGGCAAGTCCGCATTCAGCGGTACCTGGCCGATCATCTGGACCCACCAGGTTCAGGCGCCTTCCGCTCAGGCATTCGTCAAGCGTTTCCAGGAACGCTGGAAGAAGCTGCCGGAGAACCAGGCAGTGAACGACTACCTCGCCATCATTCTCCTGGCCAAGGCGATGAACGAAACCAAGTCCGACGACACCGACACCATCATCAATTATCTGGAAACCACAAAGGATCTTGATGTGCTGCGCGCACGTCCGGGCTACTTCCGCGATTGGGATCACCAGCTGATGTTCGAAATGTACACGGTGCAGCCGGCGCCTGACGGTGGCAGCGGCCCGCAGGACTTCATGGTCACCAGTGACCCGGTGCCTGGTCCGGGTGAAAGCCTTGAGATCATCGCTCCCACCCGAGAGGAAAACGCCTGCAACTTCGCTTGAGGGCTTGTGAGGGGTGCCCCGGGGCGGGCACCCCAGCCTTACGGAGATCCCCGTGGCAATTGAGTTGATTTTTATTTTGCAGCAGGTGGCAAATGGCCTGCTGCTGGGTTGTTATTACCTGCTGATCGCGCTTGGGCTGTCCATCATCTTCAGTCTGGGCGGCGTGGTCAATCTTGCGCACGGTGCGTTTTACGCCATCGGTGCCTACACGATGGTGTTTCTGACTGAGCGTATCGGCTATGCCGGTGCTTTCATCGCTTCCCCTATTGTTGTGGCATTGATTGGCATGGCGGTGGAACGTCTGTTCCTGCGACGCTTCTATCGTGCTGATCCGGTGCTCAGCCTGCTGTTCACCTTTGCGTTGGCCATGGTGATCGAACAGGCCTTGCGCATGATTTTCGGGGCTTCGCCTCTGTCCTTCTCGATTCCGGATTTCGCTACCGGGCAAGTCATTATTGGCGACTTCTTCTACCCGCTTTATCGCGTGGGCATGCTTGCGGTTGCCATCAGCGCAGTCGCCGGCACCTGGTACCTGTTGAACCGCACTCCGTTCGGCAAGGTCGTGCGCGCGGGAATCCACGACCCTGACATGGTCCGGGCGCTGGGAATTTCATTGTCGCCTGTCATGACAGCGGTATGCGGGATAGGCATTGGGCTGGCCGGTCTTTCCGGTGTCCTACTGGCACCCATCACGGGGGTGCAGCCAGCGATGGGGCAGGAAATTCTCACCGCTGCCTTCGTGGTCGTCGTCATTGGGGGCCTGGGCAGTTTCTGGGGCGTTGTGCTTGCAGCCGTTCTGGTCGGCGTCATCCGCGGGCTGACATCCTATTTCTACCCTCCGGCTTCCGAGGCCTCGCTGTATTTGTTGATGCTGCTGATCTTGGTCCTGCGTCCGCGCGGCCTGATGGGCGAAAAATTCGAACGACTGGAGTAGGCAGGTAATGTCCAGGATAGAACTCAAGACTCTTTTGCTCACTGCGCTGGGCCTGATTGCACTGCCTTTCCTGCTGCAGCTGATCGGGCTCACATACAGCACTGCAGTGGAGTGCGTGGTGCTCGCCATGGCTGGCATGGCACTGAACCTTCTGCTGGGCTACACGGGCCTGGTTTCCTTTGGACATGGTGCATGGTTCGGCATAGGCGCATATGCTGTGGGCCTGCTGCAGCTGCACTATTTCCGGGACGGCGTCTTCATGCCCTTGTTGCTGGCCGTATTGCTGCTTATTGTTGTGTCGGCGCTGATCGGCTTGCTCATCCTGAGGCGGCGCGGCGTGTATTTTTCGCTGCTGACCCTGGCATTTGGAGCGTTGTGCTTCACGGTTGCATACCGGTGGACTTCTTTCACCGGAGGCGAGAACGGGCTGGGCGGCATCGAGCGCAATAGTGTGTTCGGGCTCAGCCTGGATGAGCCGTTCACCTTCTACGCCTTCATAGCCGTCTGCGCCTTCATCACCACAGCGTTCCTCCTGCGGGTCACGCTGTCGCCCTTCGGCAATGTACTGGTGGCGATTCGGGAAAACGAACAGCGCACCCGCTTTCTCGGCTTCAACGTACGCGCATACAAGCTGTTGGCCTTCATCATTTCGGCCACCATCACCGGTTTTGCCGGTGGCCTGTCTGTACTCAATCACCGCATTGCCTCCGGCGAAGCCATGTCGCTGATCTTCTCCGGCGAACTGCTGGCGATTGCCTTGATCGGTGGGATGCGCAGCTTCTACGGGCCCATTTTCGGAGCACTGTTCTACATTCTGTTCCGGGAATACCTGTCAATGGTCACTCCGAACTGGCTGCTGTATTTCGGCCTACTGTTTATTGTCTTCATTCTGGTGTCGCCGGACGGCTTGGCAGGAATCGGTAAACGGGTGAAGCAGCTGATTGCGCCGGAGAAAAAGGGTGTCGCGGCCATGAGCCAGCGCGTCATCGAGCAAGACCCCGACTTCTTTCCCTCTTTCCTGCAGCCCGCCCAGCCAGCCGAACTGCGCTGCAAGGGTGTGAGCAAACAATTTGGTGGAATCAGGGCCGTCAACAGTGTCGACCTGACAGTGGCGTCCCAGGGCGTCCACGCTCTGATCGGGCCTAACGGTGCGGGCAAGACATCGCTGTTCAACCTGTTATCGGGCATGTTCCCCGCAGACAGTGGCACTGTGGCCCTCGGCAGCCGCGATCTGACCCATTCCAACCCTGAACAGAGCTGCGCAAGCGGTCTGGCACGATCCTTCCAGATCACCAATCTGTTCAAGGGGCTGACAGTAAGACAAAACCTCTGTCTGTCGGTGCTGGGTCGTGACCCGCAACGTTTCTCGCTCTGGCGCAGGCTGGATTCATTGGAACAGACTCAATCCCAGACCGAGGAGCTCATCCGCTACCTGGGCGTCCAGGGCATGGAGGCGGCGCTTGCGGAAGACTTGTCCTACGGCGGGCAGCGGGTAGTCGACATGGGCCTGGCCCTGGGTTCGGCTCCTTCCCTGTTGTTGCTGGACGAGCCTCTGGCCGGCCTGGCGGCAAAGGAACGCGACCGCATCGGGGGTTTGATTCGCAAACTGGGCGACAGAATTGGGGTGCTGCTGGTCGAACACGACATTGACCGTGTGCTGAGTATGGCTGACCGCATCACGGTGATGAACCAGGGCAGTGTTCTGCTGGAAGGCGATGCCGAAGCCGTTCGTTCGGACGACAAGGTGCGCGAAATCTATATTGGCTCAGGCAACGAAGCCATGGCGGCACGTGTTCCGGTGACTTCGGTGAGCGAGGCGCCGGTCATTCTTCAGGTCCGCAACCTCGATGCCTTTTATGGCAAGAGCCACATTCTGTCGGACATCAGCTTCAGTGCGCGTCAGGGCGAAGTCATCGCCGTGCTGGGGCGTAACGGGGCAGGCAAATCCACATTGCTCAAGAGCATGCTGGGACTGGCTCGTGTGGAGACCGGAAGCATTCAGCTGCGCGAACACACGGTGACCGCTCCCACGCCCGAATCCATGGCGCGCCTCGGTGTTGCCTTCGTGCCGCAGGGGCGTCGCCTGTTCTCGGGCCTGAGCGTCAAGGACAACCTCATGCTGGGTCGCCTCAAACGCGAGGGTGACGGGCGCCAGGGTTGGACAGACGAACAAATTTTCGAGCTTTTCCCGCGCTTGCGTGAGCGCTACCTGGTGGACGCCACCTTGTTGTCCGGCGGCGAACAGCAGATGGTGGCCATTGCGCGGGCGCTGGCCGGCCACACGGATGTCCTGCTTCTGGATGAGCCCTTCGAAGGCCTGTCTCCCGCCATGACGGAAGAAGTATTCAACGCCATCATCCGTCTGAAGGGCAAGCTCACCATGCTCATCGTCGACCACAACCTCGATCTGGCACTGGCCGTTTCGGACACGGCGGTCGTGCTGGACCGTGGGCGTGTGACTCATCTGGGCGAAGCCCGCCCGCTCTTGACCGATCTTGACTTCCGCAAGGAAAAACTCTGGGTTTGAAAAAGGAACAAAGCATGTTTGATTCAAAAGCCTTTCAGGGAAAACGCATTCTGATCACAGCAGGTGCTTCGGGCCTTGGGTGGGCCATGGCAGAGACTTTCCTGCAATGCGGTGGGCAGGTTCTGGTGTGTGATGTCGATGACGAAGCCCTGAAAAAGGTAGCTGACCGGTCTGAGCGGTTGCATGTGACACACGCCGATGTTTCGGATGAAGCCAGTGTGGCCAAGTTGTTCGATACGGTGAAGGAAACCTTGGGCGGTCTGGACGTCCTGGTCAACAATGCGGGCATTGCCGGGCCGACCGGCCTGGTTGAAACCCTCAACAAGGCTGATTGGGACCGCACCCTGGCCGTCAACATCACCGGCCAGTTCCTTTGCGCCCGTCTGGCCATCCCAATGTTGAAGGAAAGTCGCGGCGTCATCATCAATCTCTCCTCCGCAGCCGGACACCTGGGTTTCGCAGGGCGATCCGCATATTCCGCTTCAAAGTGGGGCGTGGTCGGTTTCACCAAGACGCTGGCCATCGAGCTTGGGCCCCATGGCGTACGTGCCAATGCAGTATTGCCCGGTGCAGTGGAAGGTCCACGCATCCGTGCCGTCATCGCAGCCAAGGCTCAGACACTCGGAAAGCCGGTGGAAGAAGTCGCCAGCGCCTACGAGAAGCAGGCTAGTTTGGGGCGCATGGTTTCTGCACAGGACGTGGCCAACATGGTGGTGTTTGCGGCCAGCGATGCAGCTGCCATGGTCAGCGGCCAGGCCCTGGTGGTAGACGGTCACACACAGATGCTCATCTAGCCCACATATCTGGGCTGAAGACAAATCAAGGGAGAAAACATGCGGGTAGCAGTCATAGGCGCAGGGCTGATAGGGCAGGCATGGGCAATGGTGTTTGCCGCCGGTGGCAACGAGGTGCGGGTTTGGGATGCTAACGATTCCGCCCTTGCCAATGCGATGTCCCTGATCAGGGGGCAGCTGGACGAGTTGCAGGAGCAGGGCCTGGTGGATGATGCGCGCGCAGCCGCAGACCGGCTAGTGGCCTGCGCCACCCTGGAGGACGCGCTGCAGGGAGTGGCCTACGTCCAGGAAAACCTTCCGGAGCGCGTTGAACTCAAACGGGAAGTCTTCGCGCGCATGGACAGCCTGTGCGGGCCGAATGTTGTGCTGGCCAGCTCCACATCGAGCATTCCCGCCTCGGCTTTCACGGCGACGCTCGCGCATCGCGAACGCTGCCTGGTGGCGCATCCGGTCAATCCACCTTATCTGATTCCCGTCGTCGAGTTGTGTGCCGCTCCCTGGACGTCGTCCGAGGCAATTGCGACCGCACGACAGCTCATGCTAGAGGTCGGCCAGCAGCCGGTGACGGTGCACAAGGAACTCCAGGGCTTCGTGCTCAATCGTCTGCAGGGAGCACTGCTGCGGGAGGCCTTCAGGCTGGTCGAAATGGGGGCGATCAGCGTGGAAGATCTGGACGTCACCGTGAAGGCCGGTCTGGGGTTGCGCTGGGCCTTCATGGGCCCCTTCGAAACCATCGACCTGAATGCTCCGGGCGGTGTGGACGATTATTGTGATCGATACGGTGAAATGTACCGCTCCATCTCCGAAGAGCAGACGGGCACTTCCGCATGGAAGCCGGAGGTGATTGCAGAAATCACGCGTCAGCGACGCAGCCTGCTTTCTGCCGATGAACTGACGCAGCGCCGCTTGTGGCGCGATGCAAAGCTCATGGAACTGGCCCGCGCTCGCCGTGAACAGGCTCGCAGTAAGACAACTGCATGACGATCATCAATTCAACCAAGCAGGACTAAAGAAAATGGCAAAACAACGCAAAGTCATCATCACCTGCGCCGTGACCGGCGCGATTCACACTCCGAGCATGTCACCGCATCTGCCGGTGACACCTGAAGAAATTGCCGAAGGTGCCATCGCAGCAGCAGAGGCCGGCGCAGCCATTCTCCACCTTCATGCGCGCGACCCTCAGAACGGAAAACCCACTCAGGACCCGGAAGCCTTCCGCCCCTTCCTGTCCGTGATCAAGGAGCGCTGTAATGCAGTGGTCAACATCACCACGGGCGGCAGCCCCCACATGACTGTGCAGGAGCGCATGCAGCCGGCTATGACTTTCAAGCCGGAGCTGGCCTCGCTCAACATGGGTTCCATGAACTTCGGTCTCTTCCCCATGCTCCAGCGCTTCACGGAGTTCAAGCATTCCTGGGAGCGCGAGCACCTGGAGAACAGCCGGGATCTCATCTTCAAGAACACCTACAAGGACATCGAGACCATCCTGCGCCTCGGTACGGAGAACGGCACCCGCTTCGAGTTCGAGTGCTACGACATAAGCCACCTCTACAACCTGGCGCACTTCATGGACCGCGGCCTGGTGCCCAACCCGCCCTTCATCCAGTCGGTGTTCGGCATTCTTGGCGGCATCGGCCCCAACCCTGAAGATCTGATGCACATGCGTCGTACGGCTGACCGCCTGTTCGGCAAGGACTACCAATGGTCCATTCTGGGCGCGGGTCGTAACCAGATTCCGTTGGCGACCATGGGGGCAAGCATGGGCTCCAACGTCCGTGTCGGCCTCGAAGACTCGCTGTGGCTCGGGCCAGGCAAACTGGCCGAGTCGAACGCAGCCCAGGTCAGCCGCATGCGCGTCATCCTCGAGGCGCTGGATCTGCAGGTTGCAACGCCCGATGAGGCGCGCGAGATGCTTGGCCTGAAGGGCGCCAATAACGTTGACTTCTGATTCAAGGGCGTCGGAAATGTTTGATCTGAGTGGCCGGGTGGCCCTTGTAACGGGGGCCAGCGCAGGCATTGGGCTGGCCTCTGCCCGCGCTCTGGCGCAGCAGGGGGCCAAGGTCTACCTGAATGGCCGGAATATGGGCAGATTGGAATCGGCAGTGGCCGAATTTCGTGGGCAGGGGCTGCAGGCAGCAGCCCTGCCTTTTGATGTGGGCGATGTCGAGGCAGCTTGCCAGAGTGTCGATAAGATACTGGCAGAGGAAGGCAGGTTGGACATCTGCTTCGCCAATGCAGGCATACAGCATCGTGCGACTCTGGAGGAATTCCCATTCCCCGACTTCGAACGTGTACTGCACGTGAATCTGAGCGCGCAGTGGGCAATTGGCAAGCATATCGCCGGCATCATGAAGCGGCAGGGCCATGGGCGGCTCATTTATACCGGTTCCATCACTGCATTGCTGGGCAAACAGGGGATATCTGCCTACAGCCTTTCAAAAGGTGCCTTGCATACCATGGTTCGGCAGTGGGCTGCGGAACTGGGCAATTGCGGAGTCACGGTAAATGCCGTAGCACCCGGTTATGTACGAACCGAACTGACCCGCGCCCTGCATGAAGACGACGGCTTCGAGACCTGGTTGAAGCAGCGCTGCCCGCTGCAGCGTTGGGGGGCTCCTGAAGACATTGCACCCGCCGTCGTATTCCTGGCATCGGATGAATCCCGTTTTGTGACGGGGCACGTCATGGTGGTGGACGGCGGGCTCAGCGCCGTCATGTAGACGCATACCGGCCAGCTCAGTACGCTTTGGCCGCCTCCAGTGACATCTGGATGGCGGCCCCCAGTTCATTGACCTCGAACTTGGCGACATAGGCATCGGCCCCCACCTTCCGCACGTGTTCCTCATTGGCGTTGCCTGACAACGACGAGTGGATGACCACCGGCAGATTCTTCAGGAAAGGGTTGCCCCGGATCAGCCTTGTCAGCGTGAAGCCATCCATTTCCGGCATTTCCAGATCTGTCAGCACAAAGCTGATCTTGTCCGATAGCGGCAAATTTTCTGCTTGGGCGGCCTGCGCCAGCTCGTTTATGCGGTTCCAGGCTGACAAACCGGTTATGTGCATGTCATAGGGAATGCCCATGTTGTTCAGGCTGTTTTCCAATAGCGTACGTGCGACTTTCGAGTCGTCCGCCACAATCGCAACGGCACCAGGTTTGCACCGGAAGCGCTTGGCTTCAATGTCCACATCCTGTGCAGCCCGTGCGCCCGGAATGAAATCGAAGAGAATTTTCTCGACGTCCAGTACCTGTGCAAGGCGATTGCCGTCCGGGTTGTCGGCATCCAGGCGTGCCAGGCTGAGGGTGTAGCTGCCGTGTACGCCAGTCTCAGCTGTAAGAACCTGGTTCCAGTCCAGACGCACAATATCTTCCACGGATTCCACCGCGAAAGCCTGTACGCTGCGCGCGTATTCCGTTATGAGCAGAATGTTCAGGCCGGTGGTTGGAGTGCGGCCAACGATGGCGGGAAGGTCAATGACCGGAATGATCTTGCCACGAACGTCGATCATGCCCAGCATGGGCGGCCGCATACCCGCCGCCTGAACCAGCGGAACCATGGGCATGATTTCGCTGAGTTTGAAGACATTGATGCCGAACAATTCCGAGCGTTCCTCTCCGGGTTCGCGCCCCAGGGTAAACAGCAGCAATTCGAACTTGTTGGCGGATGTGAGGTTAGTCCGCTCTTCAATGTCCCTTTGAAAATTTTCCATGATTCAATGCAGTCGCAACAAGGAAGGGTGGGCGTCGGAGCTGGAGCCGAACGGTTCCCGAGAACCATCCAGTGTAGTGCATACTGCGTTGCAGGATGTAACATTCAGTCCATTTGCCAGGCTGGGGCGCAAAAAAAACCGGGGCGTTCTCACACCCCGGCTTTTGCCTGAAATGAATCTATCAGAAGTCCATGTCAGCGCCTGCACCGGCTGCGGCAGGTGCCGGAGCCTTGGGCAGCTCGCCCACGCATGCTTCCGAGGTAAGGATCAGGCTGGCCACTGAAGCGGCATTCTGCAAGGCCGTACGGGTGACCTTGGTCGGGTCGACAACACCGATTTCCATCAGTTCGCCGAACTCACCTGTGGCCGCGTTGTAGCCGAAATCACCCTTGCCTTCATCAACCTTGGCCACCACCACGGACGGCTCTTCGCCCGCGTTGCTGACAATGGCGCGCAAGGGAGCTTCCAGAGCGCGGCGGATGATGCTGATGCCGGCGTCCTGGTCGGCATTGTCGCCCTTGAACCCATCAATAGCCTTGCGGGCACGCAGCAGGGCCACGCCACCGCCGGGCACAATGCCTTCTTCCACTGCAGCGCGGGTGGCATGCAGCGCGTCATCGACGCGGTCTTTCTTCTCTTTCATTTCAACCTCGGTGGCGGCGCCGACCTTGATCACCGCAACACCACCAGCCAGCTTCGCCACGCGCTCCTGCAGCTTTTCGCGATCGTAGTCGCTCGTGGATTCCTCAATCTGAGCCTGGATAGCCTTCACACGAGCCTCGATGCGAGACTGGTCGCCGGCACCGCCAACGATCGTCGTGCTTTCCTTGCGCACTTCGATGCGCTTGGCGCTGCCCAAGTCGGCCAGCTCGGCTTTCTCCAGTTGTTTTCCGGTTTCTTCGGAAATCACGGTACCACCGGTGAGGATGGCGATGTCCTCCAGCATGGCCTTGCGACGGTCGCCAAAGCCGGGGGCCTTCACCGCCGCCACTTTCAGCACCCCACGGATGCTGTTCACCACCAAGGTCGCCAGGGCTTCGCCTTCCACATCCTCGGCAATGATCAGCAGTGGCTTGCCAGCCTTGGCAGCGGCCTCGAGAACAGGCAACAGGTCGCGGATATTGGAAATCTTCTTGTCGTGGATCAGCACCAGCGGATCTTCCAGTACCGCCATCTGTTTGTCGGGGTTGGTGATGAAGTAGGGCGACAGGTAGCCACGGTCGAACTGCATGCCCTCGACAACTTCCAGTTCGTTCTCCAGTGACTTGCCATCTTCAACGGTAATCACACCTTCCTTGCCGACCTTGTCCATGGCGTCGGCAATGATCTGTCCGATGGAGGAATCCCCGTTAGCCGACAGGGTTGCCACCTGCGAGATTTCCTTGCTGGTGGTGATGGTCTTCGATAGCTTGCCCAGCTCTTCCACCACCTTGGCAACTGCCTTGTCTATGCCGCGTTTCAGGTCCATCGGATTCAGGCCGGCGGCCACGTAGCGCACACCTTCCTGCACGATGGATTGGGCCAGCACGGTAGCAGTGGTCGTACCGTCACCAGCCACATCAGCTGTCTTTGAGGCGGCCTGTTTCACGATCTGGGCGCCCATATTTTCGAACTTGTCCTTCAGTTCGATTTCTTTGGCAACGCTCACGCCATCCTTGGTGATGGTGGGGGCACCGAAACTGCGGTCCAGCAGTACGTGCCTGCCCTTGGGCCCGAGAGTTACCTTGACAGCATTTGCGAGAATGTTCACGCCATTGACGATACGTGTACGGGCGTGATCATTGAAGAGAACTTCCTTCGCAGCCATGTGCGTACTCCTGTATCAAAATAGACTCAAGCCGCTTTTTTGACGTTCGATGCACTGTCCTCGATGATCGCGAGAATGTCGTCTTCACGCAGCACGAGAACTTCTTCATCATTCACTTTCACAGTCTGACCGGCGTACTTGCCGAAGAGCACCTTGTCGCCGACCTTGACCTGCATTTCCTGCACGGTTCCGTCGGACAGACGCTTGCCTGGGCCAACGGCAATGATTTCGCCTTGTTCAGGCTTCTCAGCAGCCGTGTCGGGGATCACGATGCCGGAAGCAGTTTGACGTTCTTTCTCAATGCGCTTGACGATAACCCGGTCGTGCAGGGGACGAATCGCCATGTCAATCTCCTTGATGCGTATGACCAAACAGAAGTCAAGAGGGGAATGAGACCCGATTCAGCGGGCTTTCGCGCATGAGAATAGGGTCGCTGCAAACGGTTTCAAGAGCCGAGAATGAAACAAAATGTTTCAGTGTGTATCGCGTTTGCGGAAGTTTGCGCGTTTGGGGTCGCGCATGCGTTTAGTCGCAAACTGCGTGTGGGCACAGCAGAAAAGAAAAAACCCCTCGCAAGCCGAGGGGTTTTACCGTATCGCTGGCGGAAGCGGTGAGATTCGAACTCACGAAGGGTTGCCCCTTGCCGGTTTTCAAGACCGGTGCCTTCAACCACTCGGCCACGCTTCCTGCAGGAAAGTCCGAAAGTTTAGCGTAAGTCGGCGCGCTTGTGGGCTTTGCGGTCATAATAAAGCCTTTGCCACAATGCATTCGACACAGGAGAAGACATGAGAGCAGTGGAAATCTCGCAGCCTGGCGCACCCGAAGTACTGAAGCCAGTGGAGCGTCCAATGCCGGAAGCAGGCCCTGGCGAGGTTCTGATCAAGGTGACGGCAGCGGGGGTGAATCGTCCCGACGTGTTTCAACGCCAGGGGGCCTATCCGCCACCGCCCGGAGCGTCTGACCTTCCTGGTTTGGAAGTGGCCGGTGAAATCATTGGCGGCGACGCGGAAACAGGCGGCTTCAAGGTTGGCGACAAAGTCTGCGCACTTTTGGCTGGCGGCGGTTATGCAGAGTACTGTGTGGCTCCGGTTGAACAGTGCCTGCCGATTCCTGCCGGCCTGAGCGATATCGAAGCTGCCGGGCTGCCGGAAACCTATTTCACTGTCTGGAGCAACGTGTTTGACCGCGGCCAGCTTGCCAAAGGCGAAACCCTTCTGGTTCACGGGGGTGCCAGCGGCATCGGGACAACGGCCGTGCAACTGGCCAAGGCCATGGGCAATACCGTTTATTTCACAGCTGGCAGCGACGATCGCGTGAAGGCGGTGGAAGCGCTTGGCGCAGACATGGGCATCAACTACCGTGAACAGGATTTCGTAGAAGAAGTGAAGAAGGCCACGAACGGCCGGGGCGTCGATGTCATCCTGGACATGGTAGCTGGCGATTACCTGGCGCGCGACATCAAGTGCCTGGCAGACGATGGCCGTATCGTCATCATTGCGTTGCTGGGTGGGCCCAAGGGCACGGTGGACGCCTCCCACATCATGCGTCGCCGCCTGACGATCACTGGTTCCACTCTGCGCCCGCGCCCTGTGTCGTTCAAGGGCGCCATTGCCCGCAAATTGCGCGAGCATGTATGGCCGCTCCTGGAAGCAGGGAAGATCAAGCCCATCATTCACGCCACTTTTCCGCTCGAAGAGGCGCACAAGGCCCACGCCATGATGGAAGCCGGCGACAACATCGGCAAGATCATTCTCATTCCCTGATGGCCGGCAGTTAATCAGGGTTGGATCTTCAAACGATCGGTCTGCATGTTCTTGTGCGTTAATGCTGCAAGAACATGCATACATGCATACCTAAACCAAGGTACAATGCCGGGTTATTTCAATTTTCCAGAATAGTCAAACCTGTATGGTGAATTCTTCCCGCAAACGTCTTGTCATCGGCAACTGGAAGATGCACGGCGATTCGGCGTTCAATTCTGAACTGCTGGCAGGCTTGCGCTCGGGCATCGCTCAGGTGCAGGGTTGTGACGTGGCTGTGTGTGTACCATTTCCCTATCTTTACCAGACGCAGTCGTTGCTGGAAGGCTCCGCTGTCAGCTGGGGTGCGCAGGACGTCAGCCAGCACGATAAGGGCGCTTACACCGGTGAAGTGGCTGCCGCCATGTTGGCAGATTTCAATTGCCGCTGGGTGCTGGTCGGGCATTCGGAAAGGCGCAGCTATCATGGTGAAACCGATGCCGTGGTCGCTGCCAAGGCGTCGGCGGCAATGGCGGCGGGCCTCA
Organism: Alcaligenaceae bacterium; assembly: GCA_029263795.1. Lineage (GTDB taxonomy): Bacteria > Pseudomonadota > Gammaproteobacteria > Burkholderiales > Burkholderiaceae_B > Yanghanlia. Next base: position 1,301 of record JAJUFI010000050.1, on the reverse strand, counting down.
CACCCGTGGTTTGCGTGGGTGAATCCCTGCAGGAGCAGGAAGCGGGGCAAACGCATGCGGTTATCGACCGTCAACTGGCTCCCGTTCTGGCATTGGGTTCAGAAAATCTGTCCAGGCTTGTCATAGCTTACGAACCAGTCTGGGCAATTGGAACTGGGCGCAGCGCCAGCCCGGAACAGGCGCAGGAAGTTCATGCCTTGATTCGTACGCGGCTGGAAGCGGCCGGAGCGGGGCAGGTCAGGGTTCTGTATGGCGGCAGTGTGAAGGGTTCCAACGCTGCCAGCCTGTTTGCGATGCCGGACATCGATGGCGCCCTGGTGGGCGGTGCATCGCTGGTGGCATCTGAATTTTTAAGCATAGCGGCCGCCTGAGGCCTCGGAGTTATTCTTCATGGAATGGTTGTCTCCCGTCCTGATGGCGGTTCAGGTTATCTCGTCGCTCAGCGTCATCGTGCTCGTGCTGCTGCAACAAGGCAAGGGTGCAGACATGGGCTCTTCCTTTGGCAGTGGCTCCGCCGGCAGTCTGTTTGGTGCAGCGGGTGCTGCGAACTTCCTTTCCCGCACTACCAAGTGGGCGGCGATTGCGTTCTTTGCATCCACTGCCGGGCTGGCATGGGTGTCGCATCAGCCGGCCGTCCGAGCTGATTCTGGGGTGATGCAAGGTTTTGAAGTGCCGCAAGCTCCAGGTTCAGTACCTTCCGCGGCAAGCTCGAGCGTCCCTGCCACACCCAATGCGAGTGTGCCAGCCGTACCGGCTGCACCTGCTGATGCGTCGGTGCCCAGCGCCGCTGCTGCCGAGTCCACGTCGCCCGCAGCTGAAGCCGCAGCACCGTCTGCAACGGCTCCTTCTGAGGAAGCCAAGCCGGCGGAAACACCTGCAGCTGCCTCCGGAAGCGCGAACTAATTCGTTTCTTACAGACTTGCACATAAATAAAAATATGTGCTAATATTATTGACTTCACCGCCGACGTGGTGGAATTGGTAGACACGCTATCTTGAGGGGGTAGTGGCGAAAGCTGTGCGAGTTCGAGTCTCGCCGTCGGCACCAGAATTTCCCTGGTTAAAGTGGAAATAGCAATGGCCCTGAGTCTTCAACGATTCGGGGCTTTTTGTATTCACGCGGAAAACAGGGCAATATAGTGGCCGCGCTTTGAATCGAGGCCTGATCAAGTCGCAAACTTTACCTTGACTGGGTTTCCAACTGCTCTCTGACTGATGATGCAAGCCTGCCCCTGTGGAAGAATGGCGGCCAAACGTGCCCTTGTTTACGAGCGCTGCTGCGGCCAGTATGTGGAAGATTTT